>JBKJSF010000007.1:0-6615 GCA_046595895.1 Caulobacter sp.
GCCCTTGTAGCGGTGGCCGAAGCAGATGGTGTGGTGGCTCAGCTGCGGCTGGGGGCTTTTCAGCCCAAAGTGGACGACGAACAGGCTGGGGCTGAAGCGCTTTCGCTTGACCGCAGCGGCGGCCTGGCGACCGCGCGGGTCGTCCTTCAACAGCTGCTCGTAGGTGTGGACGATGTCGGCGTTTGAGGCGACGGCGTCGAAGGCCTCCGGACCGGAGTCGGTGACCACGCCGGTGGTGCGGCCGTTCGTCGTGGTGATCTGACGGACGGGGCTCGAGAGGCGAAGCTGGCCGCCCAGGTCCTCGAACAGCTTGGCCAGGGCGCTGATCAGGGCGCCCGTCCCGCCGCGGGGGAACCAGACGCCGCCGCGTCGTTCCAGGGCGTGGATCAGGGCGTAGATCGAGGAGGTGGCGAACGGGCTGCCGCCGACAAGCAGGGTGTGGAAGGACAGCGCCTGACGCAGGTGCTCGTCCTGCACGAAACCGGAGACCTTGGCATAGACGCTGCGCCAGGCCTGCAGCTTCATCAGCTGCGGTGCGGCGACGATCATGCTCTTGAAGTCCAGGAAAGGAACGTGGCCGAGCTTGACGTAACCTTCCTGGAACAGCTCTTCGCTATACTTCAGAAAGCGCTTGTAACCCTCGACGTCGGCAGGGTTTCTGGCCGCGATCTGCCGGTCCAGCTCGGCCTGGTCGTTGACGTAGTCGAAGGTGTCCCCGTCCTCCCAGCACAGCCGGTAGAAGGGATCGACGCTGATCAGTTCGACGTAGTCGGAGAGCTTGCGGCCGGAGAGGGCGAACAGCTCTTCCAGACAGGCCGGGTCGGTGATCACGGTCGGGCCGGCGTCGAAGGTGTGGCCGGCGTCCTTCCAGACGTAGGCCCGGCCGCCGGGCTTGTCTCGGCCCTCATAGAGGGTGACGGCATGGCCGGCCGACTGCAGCCGCACGGCCAGGGCGAGGCCGCCAAAGCCCGATCCGATGACCGCCACACGTTTCTGGGTCATCGGGGCAGGTCTCCAAGCACTGAGGATTCGGCCATCACCTTGAGGGCGGCGCCGATGGGCACCGGCGGCTTGCCGGTCAGGATGCGCGCCTTGTCGGCCAAGGTCGGCCGGGCGGCGTAGAAGCGTTCAACCAGCGGCTGGCGCAGGCGATAGAAGCGACCAAGGACACGGTAGCGCAGCTCCGGCGCGCAGGCGCGAAACAGCATGCGATTGAGCAGGCGGAAGAAGCCTCGCTCCTGCCAGGCCGTCATCGAGCGATGGCGCACGGCGGCCCTGACCGTGGCGGTGTCCAGTCGGGGCAGGACGGCGATCTCGTCGGCCAGGCGGGCGGCGTCGGGCAGGCTGTAGCCGGTGACCGGATGGAACAGGGCGGCGCGCAGGCCGACGCTGGCGGCGGCGCCCGAGCGCTCCCACCAGGCGGCGATGTCGCCGCCGAGCGCGATGGGAAGGATACCGTCCTCCTCGCGGACCAGCGACGCGATCCGCCAGCCCTGCTGGTCGGCGTAGGTCGCGATGTCAGCGCGCAGGTCGGCCTTTTCGAGCGCCTCGCCGTCGCTATAGCGGGTGTCCTCGATCAACAGGCGGGTCGGCGACAGGGGCAGGGTGTAGAGGAAGCGATAGCCGTCGAGTTGATCGACCGTGGCGTCCATGACGATGGGGCCATCTAGATCGTGCGGAGCGGCCAGTTCGACCTCCTGGCCCAGGAATTTCTGCCAGCCCAGCACCAGCGGTCCGGAGCGCGGGCCCCGGGCGTCGATGACCAGCGGAGCGGTCAGGGTCGTGCCGTCGGCCATCATGACAATATTGGCCTCCAGGTCGGCGACCTGGGCGTTGGTGCGCACGGCGGCTCCCAGTTCGCGCGTGATGTAGTCGGCGAAGCGGCTGGAGGCGATGGAGAGGTAGGGGGTGGTCAGCCGGCGTTCGTACCCCGGGAAGCGGACGCTGTAGCCGGCCCAGCGATGGGTGATCATCGGCTGGAGCCAGTCGCGGATGGCCGGCGTCAGGTCGCTCTCGAAACAGGACCAGGTGTGGACCCCGCCCAGCACCGGCCCGCCTTCGAGGACCAGGATATCGAGGCCGGGACGGAAGGCGCGCAGGCGCAGGGCGATCAGGCCGCCGGCCAGTCCGCCGCCTGCGATGATCACGTCATGGTCAAAGGCGCGGCCCATGGGGCGGGATGTAGCACGCCGGGCCGGGGGAACCAGCGATCAGCCGCGCCTGAGGATGAATTCCTCGTCCAGCGTCTGGCCGACCGGGAAGATATAGTCGCCGACCCGCTCGAAGCCGAGGCGACCGTAGAGGCGTTGGGCGCCGTGATTCTCCGACCACACCCCTATCCACAGGGTGCGGGGTCCGTCCTGTTCCAGCCAATTCAGGACGGTATCCAGCAGCAGGCGACCAAGGCCGCCGCCCTGGTGGGCCTTGAACAGGTAGATCCGGTTGAGTTCGCCATCGGCCGGTTTGACCTCCGGATGCGGCAGGCCGCAGGAACCGGCCTGGGCGTAGCCGATGGCCTGCCCGTCCGATTCGACCAGCCAGTGGGCCTTGGCCGGATCGGCCAGATCAGCCCGGGTCCGCTCCAGGCCGTAGGCGTAGGCCAGGAAGGCCGCCAGGTCCTCCGGCGGGTAGAGGTGTCCGAAGGTCTCGGCGAAGGTCTCGGCCCCGATGCGGGACAGGCCTTCAGCGTCTTCGGCGGTGGCGCGGCGGATGGTGGGTGCTGACATCGACTTGCTGGGCTATGATTCCGGTATGAGCACCAGTGACTATCCTGACCAGCAGCCCGTCGGCCACGTAGCAAATTCTGCTTTGGTCATAAGCTCACCGAATGAAGTCGCCGCGTTGGGCGGCGGCGAGGCGCGGAGCCGGGAGAATCGGCCGTGACGATCGCCTACTACACCCATCCCGACATGCTGGATCACCACCCCGGCGACGGCCACGCCGAACGTGCCGAGCGGCTGACGGCGGTGGTCGATGCGCTGGACGACCATGCGGGCCTGAATCTCAACCGGCTGGAAGCCCCGCAAGCCACGATTGCTGACCTGCTGCTGGTCCATCCGCAACGATACATCGACGCCCTGCTGGTCGCCGCGCCGCGCGAGGGGATCGTCCGCCTGGACGAGGACACCTTTCTTTCGAGCGGCAGCATCGTCGCCGCCCGCCGGGCCGCCGGCGCTCCCATAGAAGCGGTGCGGGCCGTGGCCCGGGGTGAGACGCAGCGGGCCTTCTGCGCCGTGCGGCCGCCGGGGCACCACGCCGAGCCGGAAACGGCGATGGGCTTCTGCATCTTCTCCAACGTCGCCATCGCCGCCCGGGCCGCGCAGGCAGCCGGGCTTTCGCGGGTGGCTGTCGTCGACTTCGACGTCCACCACGGCAACGGCACCCAGGCGGTGTTCGAGACCGACCCTTCGCTGTTCTTCGCCTCCATCCACCAGTCGCCGCTGTATCCGGGCACCGGCTATCCGTCCGAAACGGGGGTTGGCAATATCGTTAACGGCACGGTCGCGCCGATGGCCCCACGCGAGCAGTGGCGGGCGACGTTCGAGCGGTTGATGATCGAGGTCGACGCCTTCGCCCCCGATCTTGTGATCATCTCGGCCGGCTTCGACGCCCATGCCCGCGACCCGTTGGCCCAGCAGCTTCTGGAGGCGGAGGACTACGCCTGGGCCACCCGGGCGGTGGTCGCCGTGGCCAATGCCCGCGCCCGAGGGCGGGTTGTCTCCTCCCTCGAGGGCGGCTACGACCTAGAGGCGCTGGGGCGTTCGGCCCTGGCGCATGTGCAGGCGTTGCAGGACGCGTGACGGTGCGCCGGGGGGCCGCGTCAGGCGGGAACAGACCCCGGAGGCCTGGTTTTCCTAGGGTATGGCAGACGCTATGACCGCCGATATCCCGCCCGCCGCCGCTGTCCGAAAGGGCGGTTCGGTGACGCTTGTGCGGCATGGCGAGCCGGCCCAGTCACGCCGGGTCCGCCTCAACGCCGACGAATACCGCACCTGGTGGGCCGGCTATGAGGTCAAGGGAATCAAGCCCGGCCAGACGCCGCCCGAACGGCTGAAGCTCGTCGCCCAGGGCGCCGACGTGATCATCGCCTCGATCCGTCCGCGCTCCATCGAGACCACCCACGCCATCTGCGGCGGCAAGGCCTTCGCCCAGGACCCGCTGTTCGTCGAGGCCCCGCTGCCACCGCCGAAATGGCCGGCCTGGCTGCGGATGTCGCCAAAGATCTGGGGCTTCCTGGCCCGGCTCAACTGGGTGCTGAGCGACGAGCACGACGAGGTCGAGACCCACCGCCAGGCCGAGCAACGCGCCGCCGAGGCGGCTCGCATGGTCGGGGCCATGGCCGACCAGGGACAGGACGTGCTGATCGTCGCCCACGGCTACTTCAACCAGCGGGTCGGTGCGGCGCTTCGACGGCAAGGCTGGCAGTGCGTCGACGACCAGGGCTTCCGCTACTGGTGCGCCCGGAAGTTCGTGCGCGGGTGAGCCGGTTCAACCCAATGTGACCGTTTTCCGCCGTTGCCGGGTTCGGCGCGCCTCTCTACGGTGCCGGCTTTCCCGTGGATGACGAAATGACTGAAACCGCCGACATCGACGCCCTGTCCTTCGAGGATGCGCTCAAGGAGCTGGAGCGCATCGTGCAGACGCTCGAGTCGGGCCAGGCGCCGCTGGAGGAGTCGATCAGCGTCTATGAGCGCGGCGCGCTCTTGAAGGCCCACTGCGAGAAGAATCTCGAGGCCGCCCGGCTGCGGGTCGAGAAGGTGGTGCTGGCGCAAGGGACGCCGACCGGCGTCGAACCGGCCGAGTTCGGCTGATGATCCAGACCCTCGACCGCCGGATCGCCGAGGCGGCCGATCTCGTCACCGTGGCGCTGGACGCGCTGCTGCCGCGCGCTGACGGCCCGGAAGGGCGGCTGACCGAGGCCATGCGCTATGCGGCGTTGGGGCCGGGCAAGCGGCTGCGGCCGTTCTTCGCCCTGGAAACCGGCAAGATGTTCGACCTGCCCGAGCGCCCGGTCCTGCGGGCCGCCTGCGCGCTGGAATGTATCCACGCCTACAGCTTGGTGCATGACGACCTGCCCTGCATGGACGACGATGATGTCCGGCGCGGCCGGCCGACGGTGCATATCGAGTACGACGAGGCGACGGCGGTGCTGGTCGGAGACGCGCTGCAGAGCGCGGCCTTCGAGATCATGGCCCATCCCGACACCCATCCGGATGGCGCGGTCCGCGCCGAGCTGGTCCGCAAGCTGGCCGTGGCGTCGGGCGCTCAGGGCATGGCCGGCGGCCAGATGATCGACATCCTCGGGGTGCGCGAGGACCTCGGCGGGGTGGCCCGCATGCAGCGGCTCAAGACCGGGGCCCTGATCGCCTACGCCTTCGAAATCCCGCTGGTCATGGCCCACGCCCAGGAAGGCGAGCGTCACGCCCTGATGGCCTTCGCCCAGGACCTGGGTCTGGCCTACCAGATGGCCGACGACGTGCTCGACGCCGAGGGCGACCCTGAAACCCTGGGCAAGGCGGCCGGTGGCAAGGACGCGGCGAGGGGCAAGGCCAACTACGTCACCCTGCTGGGGCTCGACGCCGCCAAGGAGCGGGTCGAACTGCTGGCGGCGCAGACGCGGGCGCACCTGGATGGCTTCGGCGCGCGGGCCTCGGTGCTGCGGGATTCGGTCGATTTCGTCCTCGGGCGGCGCAACTAGGCCCTCTGCACGCCGAATTCTCACGAATCCGCCAGCCTTTGGTTTGCACCGCACGCCGAGGGCGTTAGTTTGCAGTTCAAAGGCGTGCGACAGACCGCGCCGGCATGGACTGCGCATTGATGTCCCCAGTGACCCCGCTGCTTGATACCGTCGCCTCGCCGGCGGACACCCGCTCTTTCACAATGCCGCAGCTGAAACAGTTGGCGCAGGAAGTCCGTGCCGAGACGATCGATTCCGTCTCCGTCACCGGCGGACACCTGGGCGCCGGCCTGGGCGTGGTCGAGCTGACGGTGGCGCTGCACCATGTGTTCGAGACGCCGCGCGACATCGTCATCTGGGACGTCGGCCACCAGGCCTATCCGCACAAGATCCTCACCGGCCGCCGCGACCGCATGCGCACCCTGCGCCAGGGCGGCGGCCTGTCGGGCTTCACCAAGCGAGCCGAGAGCGAATACGACGCCTTCGGGGCCGCCCATGCCGCCACCTCGATCTCGGCGGCGCTCGGTTTCTGCGCGGCGCGCGACGCCAAGGGCGACAGCAACAAGGTCATCGCCGTCATCGGCGACGGCTCGATGAGCGCCGGCATGGCCTATGAGGCGATGAACAACGCCGCCGAGACCACGGGCCAGATCATCGTCGTGCTCAACGACAACGACATGTCCATCGCCCCGCCGGTCGGCGGCATGAGCGCCTATCTGGCGCGGGTGGTTTCATCGGGCGGCTATCAGTCGCTGCGCAACCTCGGCAAATCGATGAGCCGGGTGTTCCCCAAGAGCCTGCAGGAAGCGGCCCGCAAGGCCGAGGAGTACGCCCGCGGCATGGTCACCGGCGGCACCTTCTTCGAGGAGCTGGGGTTCTATTACGTCGGCCCCATCGACGGCCATGACCTGGGCGCTCTTATCCCGGTGCTCAAAAAC
>JBKJSF010000127.1:0-3596 GCA_046595895.1 Caulobacter sp.
CTGCTTGGGCTGGGTCATGAAGCCGCTGGTCAGGGCGATGATCGCCGCCAGCAGGCCGACCCCGACGCCGGCCATGACCAACAGCCGGACGAGCCCCGCACCTTTTAACGCGCCTAGAAACCTGTCCACCTGGGTTCCCGTCCCCGAAACGACACCAATGCCCGCTTCTGCCGGGTTCGCTAGGCAGGATTTACCGGGTGCTTGGTAAACGGGGCTTTAAGAGGCCTGGTCAGCACCTGCGGCAAATCCTGCCGAACCCTGAACGGCAACGGCCGCGCTCCGCTTTCCGGAGCGCGGCCGCGCTTTACTCGCCGAGCCAAAGGGGGGGGCGAAGCGGCTCAGCGATACTGTTGCAGACGGGTCGTGCGCAGGCCCGCCAGGCCGTGCCGGTCGATCGACTGCTGCCAGTTGAGGAATTCCTCGTTGGTCAGCCGATACCGGTCACAGGCATCATCAAGGGTGAGAAGCCCACCACGAACCGCCGCCACGACCTCCGCCTTGCGGCGGATCACCCAACGCTCGGTGTTGGCGGGCGGCAGGTCGGACAAGGTCAGGGGCGCGCCGGTTGGACCGATCACGTAACGCTCACCCTTGCTGTTGACCCGCTGCTGCTGCTGCTGAAGCATGGTTCTACGCCTCTCTTGGACATCACTGTTGAGGGAGACCATAGCGACCACGCGATAACATGCTGTGAATCGGTCTAGTAAAGATGCAAGTAACCACGGATTGCCCCCGTCTATTGCGTTGTTTCATCTTGATACACCGGGGTTAACCGGCGTTAGCGACTTGGTTAATTATCTCTTGATGCTCAGAAGCTCTTCCAGCATCTGATCGGCCGTCGTGATGATCTTCGATGAGGCCGAATAGGCCCGCTGGGTGATGATCAGCCCGGTGAACTCGCTGGAGAGATCGACCGTCGAGGCCTCCAGGGTGGAGGGCGCGATGGAGCCCGCCCCGCCGGTGCCGGCCCCCTTCAGGCTGTAGGTGCCGCTGTCCTGGGTCACCCGATAGGAATTGCCGTTGCTCGAGCGCAGGCCGTCCGGGTTGGCGAAGGTGGCGATGGCGACCTGAGCGATCTGGCGGCTGATACCGTTGTCGAAAACCGCGGTGACAAAGCCGTCCTCGTCGATCTCGATGTTGGTCAGGTTGCCGAAGGCGGTGCCGTTGGTGTTGACGCCCTGGACGATCGACTGGCTGTCATACTGCGTCAGGCCGCCGGCCCCGCTGGCCAGTTCGAGGCGGATCTCCTGGGAGTCGATGCCCAGGCCCCCTGCCCAGTTGACCTCACCGGCGCCGGGCGCGGCGTCGGCCGAGGCCCCGAAGGTCAGGACCGGGTTGTCGCCATCGAGCAGGGTGGTGGCCGCAGTGTCCATCCGGCCGTCAGGCGTGAAGGCGACGATGCCGGTCTTGATCTGGCCGTTGGTCAGGCCGGCGCCCGTGATGATGTCGCTGGCCGGCACGGCGCGGATTTCGGCGTACCACTGGTTGGGCGTGTCGCTCTTGAGGTAGTCGATCTGAACCGTGCGCTTGCCGCCCTTGGAGTCGGAGACCGGCACCTGGATCGAGAAGTCCGGTTTCACACCGACCCCCAGGTCGGCGTCGTACATGGCCATCGAGTTGGTGGCCGCGTCGTAGCTCGCCAGCTGGGCCGAGGTGGTCTGGCTGGACTTGAGGTTGGCGCTGAGGGCGATGCGGGTGGTCGGCTCGGCCGCGCCGCCGACGTTGGAGACGTTGATCGAGCCGAGGCGCGACAGATCCGACGGGTCGGTGGTGATGACCCCCTCGTCATCGACCAGCCAGCCCTGCAGATAGAGGCCCGCCTCGTTCTTGAGGAAGCCGAGGTTGTCGAGCTGGAAGGAGCCGGCGCGGGTGAAGGCGCGGGCGTCGTTGGCCTGCAGATTTTCCGGCTTTTCGGTGACCACGAAGAAGCCCTGGCCGCTGATCGCCAGGTCGGTGGAATTGGTGGTGGTCTGCGGCAGGCCCTGCTGGGTCACATAGGCCCGCGTCTGGGCGCTGACCCCGCCGGCGGCATAGGCAGCGCTGCGGTTGTTGCCCGAGACCATGGTCCCGAAGTTGGCCTGGCTACGCTTGTAGCCGACCGTGTTGACGTTGGAGATGTTGTCGGAAATCGCGGCCAGAGCCGACGAGTTCGCGACCAGACCAGACACCCCGGCGAGCATGGCGCTGTTGATGCTCATTGGTTTCTTATCCTTCGGCTAAGCGAAAAAGGGGTTCATCGGGCGCATGCTGCGTTTGCGGAGCTGTCCGCGTCGGGGCCGTTCTGGCCCCGCTTGCTTGGATCGTCAGATCGTGTTGCTCACGGCCGTTACGGCGCTGATCGGCACGCGAGTCTTGCCGATCGTTACGATGTTGGTCCCGTCCACCGCCTGGACGCCCGTGGCGACGCCGGTCAGGGTCTGGATGGCGGTGATCTTGGCGCCGGCCGAGTCGGTGGCGGTGATGCGCAGGCCGTACTCGCCGTCGGCGAGCTGGGTCCCGAGGTTGCTCTTGCCGTCCCACTCGAAGGTCTGGTTGCCGGCCCCGACGCCGGTCAGGGCCTTGCTGGCCACCGTCTTGCCGGTGCTGTCGATGACTTCCATCGTCAGCTCGGAGGCGGCGCGCGGCAGGTTGTAGGCCCAGGTCGCCTTGCCGTCCGCCAAGCTGGCGGCGGCCGTCGTGGCGGTCACCGTCTTGCCGATCAGGCTGACGGAGTCGGCCAGGCCGCCGTCGTTCATGCTGACCAGGGCCGCCAGGAGATCATTGGTCAGCAGCTGCTGCTCGACCCCAGTCATCTGAATGATCTGTTGCGTGAACTGACTGGAGTCCATCGGCGACAGGGGGTCCTGGTTCTTCAGCTGGGTGGTCAGCAGGCTGAGGAAGGTCTCGGTGCTGTCGGCGAGCCGCCCGCGGCTATCGCTGATCTTGTCGAGGACGTTGGCGCCGGAGGAGACTGCATCGACCATGGGGGGCGTCCTAGATCAAAAGGTCCAGGCCACGACGGGCCTGATAACGAGTGGGGATGGCGGCGAGGTCGTCGTCGAGGGCCCCGAGCGCCTTGGCGAAGGCCTTGCCGGCCTGGTCGGAGCGCGAGGCCTGGCCATCGGCGGCTTCCCGGCGCTGGCGGTCGCCGCTGAGGTCGAAGCTGAGGGCATTGTCGGCCAGGCTGAAGCCAGCCTGTTCCAGCGCCGTGCGCAGTTCCTGGACCCGGCCGCGCAGCTCGCTGAGGCCCACGGCGCTGTCGAAGCCCATTTGGGCGGTCAGCTTGCCGTCGGAACCAATCTCGACACTGACATCGACCTTGCCGAGGCCGTGCGGGTCGAGCTGCATGTCGAACCTTGTCGAGCGGCCTTCCAGCTTGTCGAGGAAGCCGGCGGCCAGTTTCGCCACCGTCTCGGGCGCGCCGCGCACTCGGGCGGCGAAGGCCTCGGCCCCGGCGGCGATGGTTTCCAGCTTGGCCATGATCGCCGGGAGGGTCGGCTCGTTGGCGCGGGCCGCCGGGGCGGCGTCCTCGGCCTCGAAGGTGACGAGCTCGACCGGCGCGATGTCGTCGGCGGCGCCTTCAGCGGCCGCGACCTTGGCGATATCGACGGCAGCGG
>JBKJSF010000250.1:0-6429 GCA_046595895.1 Caulobacter sp.
GGCCGACGATCGCGTCCGCTTCGAGGTCAGGGACACCGGAGAGGGCTTCGACGAGGCCACCCGGGAACGGATCTTCGGCCGGTTCCAGCAGGCCGACAACACCATCACCCGCAAGTACGGCGGCACGGGACTGGGCTTGGCCATCTCCCGCGAGCTGGCTACCCTGATGGGCGGCGAACTGGATTGCGAAGGCCGCCCGGGCCAGGGGGCCAGCTTCTGGTTCGCCCTGCCTTTGCCGCATGCCGCCGAGGTCATGGCTCCGATGGCGCCGCAGGCTGACGCCGTGGCCCCGCCGCGGCTGCGCATTCTGGTGGCCGACGACCATCCGACCAACCGCCGGGTCATCGAGCTGATGCTGGAGGGCTCGGCCGAGGTCGCCTGCGTCGAGAACGGCCAGGAGGCCCTGGACGCCCTGGCCGCGGACTGTTTCGACCTGGTGCTGATGGACATGCAGATGCCGGTCATGGACGGCCTGACCGCCATCCGCCACCAGCGGGCCCGGGAGGCCTCGGGCCTGGCTGCCAACCACGGGCGGCTGCCGATCATCATGCTGACCGCCAACGCCCTGCCCGAGCATGTCTCTGCCAGCATCGCGGCCGGCGCGGACCGCCACCTGGACAAGCCGATCACCGCCGCGACCCTGTTCGCCGCCTTGACCGACGTTTTCGCCGCCCGCGCGGCATAGCCCGACGCTGTTCGCCCGTCAGGCTTCGCCGATCCAGCGGCGGCGTGAGCGCTGGCCGACGCGGACCAGGAACTCGTAGGCCGAGGCGCCGGCGGCATGGGCCGCGTCGTCGAGATGCAGGTTGGGACCGATCAGTTCGACCATGTCGCCTGCCTGCGCGTCGGCCCCGGTGATGTCGATGGCGATCAGGTCCATGGAGACCCGGCCCAGCAGTCGCCGCCGCGCGCCGGCCAGCCAGGCGCCGCCGGCCGGCGAGGAGGCCCGCAGGTAGCCGTCGGCATAGCCGGCCGAGACGATGGCGGCCTTCAGCGGCCGGTCGGCGACGAAGGCGGCGCCGTAGCCGACGCTGTCGCCCTCGGGGACGTCGCGAATCTGCAGGATCGGCGCTTCCAGGGTGGCCACGGTGGCGAGGCGCGGCTCGTGCCTGTCGTGCGGGCCGCCGCCGTAGAGGCTGACGCCGGGTCGGACCTGGTCGAAAAGATAGTGGGAGCCGAGGAAGACGCCGCCGGAACTGGCCAGGCTGGCGCGGGCGTCAGGGAACAGCCGACGCACGGCGGTGAAGCGCCGCAGCTGTTTGTCGTTGAGAGGGTGGCCGGGCTGGGCGGCGCAGGCCAGGTGGCTGATCAGGGTCTCGACCCGCAGGCCTCGCGGATCGGCGGCGAGATCGGCGACCTGCGCCACGGTCAGGCCCAGGCGGTTCATGCCGGTATCGACGTGCAGGGCGCAGGCGCCGCTATTGCCCCAGGCGGCGATCTGCTCGGTGCTGTTGAGCACCGGGGTCAGGTTCGAGGCCATCAGCCGCGCCGCCGCCCCGACCGGGCAGCCGTCGAAGACCAGCACGGCTGCCTGGCGGTCGCCGAGGGCGCGGCGCAGGGCCTCGCCCTCGGCCAGGCGGGCGACATAGAAGGTCCGCGCCCCTTCGGCCCACAGGCGCAGAGCGGTCCGGCCGGCCCCCATGCCATAGCCATCGGCCTTGACCACCGGCGCGGTCTCGGCGGCGCCGGCCATGCCCCGCAGCAACCGGTAGTTGGCCGCGACGGCGTCGAGGTCGATGGTCAGGCGGGCGGCGTCGGCGGGCATTGACTGGGGCTTAGACGAGGCGGCGCGATTACGCCACCTGCCCATGCACCACTTGGGATGTCAGGCCGCCCTGGCGGACGGGCAGGCTGAAGCTGACCGTGGTGCCTTCGCCCGGCGCCGAGTCCAGTTCCAGCGAGCCCTCGTGCAGCTCGACCAGGCTCTTGGTCAGGGCGAGGCCAAGGCCGGTGCCTTGCGTGGTCTTGGAATGCTGGCTCTCGACCTGTTCGAACGGCCTGGCCAGCCGGGCCAGGTCCTCTCTGGAGATGCCGATGCCGGTGTCGGTGACCGAGACCCGGATACGCTCGCCCAGCACGTCGCGGCGCGGCTCGGCGCGAACAGTAACGCGGCCGCCCCGGGGGGTGAACTTGATGGCGTTGCTGAGCAGGTTGAGCAGCACCTGCTTGATGGCCCGATAGTCGCCCTCGACCTCCGGCAGGTGAGGGAACTCGACGCCTAGCTCCAGACCGGCGGCTTCGGCCCGGTTGCGGACCAGGCGGACCGCGTCCTCGGTGACCTCTTCGAGCGCCATCGGCTCGAACTTGAGGTTCATCTTGCCGGCCTCGATCTTCGACATGTCGAGGATGTCGTTGATCAGGGCCAGCAGGTGCTGACCGCTGTTGTGGATGTCGTTGGCGTAGTCTTTGTACCGGGCGTCGCCCATCGACCCGTACATCTCCGCCACCATGATCTCGGAGAAGCCGTTGATGGCGTTCAGCGGCGTGCGCAGTTCGTGAGACATATTGGCAAGGAACTCGCTCTTGGCGCGGTTGGCGCCCTCGGCGCGGACTTTCTCGGCCTCGTATTTTCGGGCCAGTTCGGCCAGCTGTTCCTGGCTGCGCTCCAGGCCAGCGACGGCGTTCTGGAGCTGCTCCTCGTTGAGGCGGCGGGCCTCCTCCTGCAGCTTGACTGCCGTGATGTCGGCGGCGGTCATCACCAGGCCACCTTCGGCTGTGCGCCGCTCGCTGATCTGCACCCAGCGGCCGTCATTCAGCTCGGCCTCCCGCTCGCCCTTGTTGCCGTGGGGCGAGGGGTGCTCCTGCTTGATGGCAAGCTGGGCGAAGCGGTTGACCTGGTCGCGGGCGGCGCCGGGCTTCAACAGGCGCGGCTCGAGGTTGAAGGTCGAGCGGTAGTTGCGGTTGCAGAGCAGCAGCCGGCCGTTGCGGTCCCACAGGACGAAGGCTTCCGAAACGCTCTCGATGGCGTCGCGCAGGCGGTTCTCGGCGGCCTGGGCGCGGGCCTGGGCGATGCGCTCCTCGGTGACGTCGAGGGCGACGCCGATGATGCGGTTGTGCTCCTGCGCGGCCGGCCCGCTGGCCCCCTGGCCGCGGGCGTCGATCCACAACGAGCGCCGGCCCTCGCCGCCCGGCACCCGGAAGGAGACGTCGAAGGCGCCGTAGGTGGCGGCATGGGCCAGTGCCTGGCGCACTCGCTCGCGATGGTCGGGGGCGACGCGTTCGAGCACCTCCTGGCCGCTGGCGACGCCGGCTCCGCCCCAACCGAACATCACCCCGGTGACTTCCGACATGAACACCCGGTCGTTCTCCAGGCCCCATTCCCAGATGCCGCAGCGGGCGGCCTCGACGGCCAGGCGGAAGCGCTCTTCGCTGGCCACCATGGCCTGCTGCGCGGCCTGGGTGCGGCGGCCCTGCATCAGCAGCAGCAGGGCCAGGGCGATGCCGACGGCTAGCGGCACCAGCAGGGAGACCAGGCCATCCATGCGTTCGGCATCGACGCTCATGATGCCTTCGACCTTGTCGGCGGCGACGGCCAGCAGGCCGCCGTCGCCAATCGGCCGCACGGCGATGTCGAGCGGCTTGCCGTCGGACAGTTGGCCACGAAGCAGAACGTCGGTGCGCAGATCCTTCACCTGCAGGCCGAAGCCGTCCTTCAGGGTGGGGGCGCCGGCGACGCCGGGACCGACGGCGGCGATGATCCGGCCGTCGATGAAGGCCAGGGCCGAGATGCGGGTCAGGCCGGGGCCGGCGACCTTGGCGGGGTCGGAGACGGCGATGAGCCAGGCCTTGCCGACCGGCGTCATCTGCGACCGGGCGACGTAGATGCGGTTGCGGTCACCCGGGGCCGAACCGGTCCAGGTCGCCGCTCCGGCGGCTTCAGCGACCCGGGCCGCGCCCTTGAAGTCCGGGGTGGGGAGAACGCCGGCGCTGGACAGGATGGCATCGTCCTGGACAACGGCCACGGCGCCGGCCGTCGGGCCGGCGATGCGCAGCGCCAGTTCGGCGGCTTCGATGGGGGCTTCAGGCGCGCGGCGCAGCACTTCGGCGCCGGCGGCGAGGCCTGCCTGCTGCGTCGATAACGCGCCCTCGGCCCGCCCGGCCAGCAGGGCGGCGATGGCGGCAGGACCGACCTGGGCCGGCGTGCTGGTCCAGCCATTGGCCAGCTTGATGACCCCGAAGGCGGTATAGACGGCCAGGAGCAGGACGGCCGCGAGAATGGCGATCCGCATCAGCGGCTGCGAGCGGCCACGGGGAGCCGTCGCCGCGAAGGCGGGGTCCCCCGATGCTGCCCTGTGCTCACGCGCCAAGCCCAAAAATCCCAAACACCGAGTCACCCCAAGGGGGATGTTAGGCGCCGGGAGTCCCCGCGTTAAGGGCTGATCAACGCCTTGAGTCAGTTCGCCGCGATTCGTGACTCTTGGGACTCAGGCGAGCGCTTGCGTTGGACTCAGGCAAGCGCTTTCGTCGCCAGTTCGAAGACGTTCTTCGACAAGCCTTCGACGGCCGCAATCCTCTGAAGTTGCTCGCGCATTTTGCTTCCAAGGTCTTCCCGGTAGCGCCGCCAGCCGCCGAGCGCCTCGACGAACCTTGCCGCCGTCATCGGGTTCACTTTGTCGGTGGCGATGATCCAGTCGGCGAGGAAGCGGTAGCCGCTGCCGTCCGGTGCGTGGAAACGGGCCGGGTTGAAGCTGGCGAAGGCCCCGACCAGGGCCCGCAGGCGGTTGGGGTTCCTGGCGTCGAAGTCAGGGTGGGTGGTCAGGCCCATGACCCGGCCCAACGCCAGCGCCGAGGGATCGCGCGCCTGGGCGGCGAACCATTTGTCGATGACCAGCGCCTCGTGCTTCCAGTGGGCGTGGAAGGCCGACAGGGCCGTTTCCGCCGCCTCGCCACCCAACGCGATGAGGGCGCTCAGGCCGCCGATGGCGTCGGTCATGTTGTCGGCCCCGCCGTAGTGGGCGCGGGCCCGCTCGATGACGGCCTCGGACGGTTGGGCGGTCATCAGGTCCAGCGCCGCGTTGCGCAGCGCCCGCCGGCCGGCGGCTTCGGCGTCGGCCGAGAAGGCGTCGGCATGGGCCAGGGCGTCATGCAGGCGGATCAGCCGCTCGGCCAGAACCTGCGCCAGCCGGCCGCGCAGGGCGGCGCGGGCTTTATGGATGGCGGCCGGATCGGCCGGCTGCATGGCCATGGCCAGGTCCTGCTCGCTGGGCAGCGCCAGCAGCAGGGCCTTGAAGGCGTGGTTGGCGGCCTGGTCGTCGAGCGCCCGGCCCAGCGCCTCGGCGAAGCGGGTCTCGCCGGCCGGATCGGGCTTGCCGTCGGCCCGGGCCAGCATCAGCCGGCTGGCCAGCCGCTGGCCGGATTCCCAACGGTTGAACTGATCAGTGTCGGCGGCGAGCAGCACGTAGTCGTGGTCGGCCGGGGCGTCGGTCTCCAGCTTCACCGGGGCCGAGAAGCCGCGCAGGGCCGACAACACCGGTGGCTTCCTGACGCCCTCCAGGGTGACGACGGTTTCGGCGCCGTCGAGAACCAGAATCCGCGTCTCGGCCTGAACCCGGCCGTCCTCGTCGAGCAGCCCCAAGGCCACGGGCAGGGGCAGGGCGGTCTTGGTCGGTTGGCCCGGCGTGGGGGCCGTTTCCTGGCGCAGGGTCAGCTCCAGCTTGCCGGTCGCCTGGTCGTAGCGACGGTTGATGGTCAGCTTCGGCGTGCCGGCCTGTTCGTACCAGCCGAAGAAGGCGTCGAGATTCCTGCCCGTGGCGTCGGCGAAGCATTGGATGAAGGCCTCGACCGTCGTCGCCTCTCCGTCATGGCGCCCGAAGTAGAGGTCCATCCCCGCCTTGAAGCCCTCGCCGCCGAGCAGGGCCTTGAGCATGCGGATGACCTCGCTGCCCTTCTCGTAGATGGTGGCGGTGTAGAAGTTATCGATCTTGAGGTAGCTCGACGGCCGCACCGGATGGGCCAGCGGGCCGGCGTCTTCCGGAAACTGGCGGGCGCGCAACGCCTTGACGTCCTTGATCCGCTGCACGGCCGCGCCGCGCATGTCGGCGCTGAATTCCTGGTCGCGAAAGACGGTCAGGCCTTCCTTGAGGCACAGCTGGAACCAGTCGCGGCAGGTAATGCGGTCGCCGGTCCAGTTGTGGAAGTACTCGTGGGCGACGACGCTTTCGATGCGCTCATAGTCCATGTCGGTGGCGGTCGCGGCATCGGCCAGCAGCAGCGAGCTGTTGAAAATGTTAAGACCCTTGTTCTCCATGGCCCCGAAGTTGAAGTCGCGCACGGCGACGATCATGAAGAGGTCGAGGTCGTACTCGCGGCCAAACACCTCCTCGTCCCACTTCATCGCCCGCTTGAGACTGTCGAGAGCGTACTCGGCCCGCGGCGCCATGCCCGGGTCGACGAACACCTTCAGCGCCACCTCACGGCCGCTCATGGTCA
>JBKJSF010000136.1:0-15432 GCA_046595895.1 Caulobacter sp.
CCCGCGCTTGCTCAAGCCCGAAACCGCGCGTCGTCATCGCGGGGGTGCCGAGCCGGATGCCGCTGGTGACCATGGGCTTTTGCGGGTCGTTCGGAACGCCGTTCTTGTTGCACGTCATGTGCGCCTGGCCCAGGGTCGTCTCGGCATCCTTGCCGGTCAGGTTCTTCGGCCGCAGGTCGACCAGCATGACGTGGCTCTCGGTGCCGCCCGAGACGATGTTCAGGCCCGCCGCCTGCAGGCTGTCGGACAGGGCCACGGCGTTGTCGATGACCTGGCGGCCGTAGTCCCTGAACGACGACTGCAGCGCCTCGCCGAACGCCACAGCCTTGGCGGCGATGACGTGCTCCAGCGGCCCCCCCTGGATGCCGGGGAAGATGGCGCTGTTGAACTTCTTGCCCAGATCCAGATCGTTCGAGAGGATCAGGCCGCCGCGCGGGCCGCGCAGGGTCTTGTGGGTGGTGGTGGTGACCACATGGGCGTGCGGCACGGGGCTGGGGTAGTGGCCGCCGGCCACAAGGCCCGCGAAGTGAGCCATGTCGATCATCAGGTAGGCCCCGATGCTGTCGGCGATCTCGCGGAATTTGGCAAAATCGATGATGCGGCCGTAGGCGCTGCCGCCGGCGATGATCAGCTTGGGCTTCTCGGACTGGGCGACATCGTTGACGTTGTCGTAGTCGATCAGCTGGTCCTGCTGGCGCACGGTGTAGCTGACGGGCTTGAACCACTTGCCGGACTGGTTGGCGGGGCTGCCGTGGGTCAGGTGGCCGCCGGCGGCCAGGTCCATGCCCATGAAGGTGTCGCCTGGCTTCAGTAGGGCCATGAACACCGCCTGGTTGGCCTGCGAGCCGCTGTGCGGCTGGACGTTGGCGTAGGCGGCGCCGAACAGTTCCTTGGCGCGGTCGATGGCGATCTGCTCGATGACGTCGACGTATTCGCAGCCGCCGTAATAGCGTTTGCCGGGATAGCCCTCGGCGTACTTGTTGGTCAGGATCGAGCCCTGGGCCTCAAGCACGGCGCGAGAGACGATGTTCTCGGAGGCGATCAGCTCGATCTGCTCACGCTGGCGCGTCATCTCGAAATTGATGGCTCTGGCGATGTCCGGATCGGCCTTGGCCAGATCGGCGCCGAAGAAGGCGGGAGCAACTTTGGTGTGGGCGGTCATGGGTCTCTCCGGCGGCTACGGGCGCGGGGTCGCGCCCTGTTAAGGGTTAGCGGGGTGGGGATCAATCGGAACCGGCAAGGCGGCTAGACGTTCGCTCTCGCAAGCCGTTCTCAACTGGGCGGTGAGTGCCGTTAGTGTTTGAGTTTGAAAGGTTTTGAAACCATGGCCGACTCCAGCCGCCCCCTGGGTTCGTCGGACACGGAGTTGATGCAACTCGGTGCGGACATCGTCTCTGCCTATGTGACGCGCAATTCGGTCGGCCCCAGCGCCCTGCCGGATTTGATTCGAACTGTCCATCAGACCCTGAAGGGCCTGGAGGATGATGAAGCGCCCCCGACGCCGGCCGCCAAGCAGAAGCCCGCCGTGCAGATAGGCCGCTCGGTGCAGCACGACTACATAGTCTGTCTCGAAGACGGCAAACGGCTGACGATGCTGAAGCGCTACCTGCGCGCCCGCTACAACCTCTCGCCGGAAGAATATCGCCGCAAGTGGGGCCTGCCGCCGGAGTACCCGATGGTCGCGCCGGCCTACGCCGAGCGTCGCTCTGAATTCGCCAAGAAGATCGGGCTCGGAAAAGGTGTGCGGCGGAAGTAGCTCCTGATCAGCTGTAGAGCAGTTTAAGCCGCTTATGGCGGTGACGGAAGACCCAGGCCGTCAATGTGTCGGCGATACCGTCGAGGAACCCGACCTTCGACACCACGGTGACGATGTCGCGTACGACGCAGCCGCCTTCGGCTTGGCGTACCGTGCGTTCGTGTTTCCAGTAGTGGTAGTGGAACAGGCCCAGCGAGGTCTCGACGAAGCCGGACGGCGCGATGTCGGCGAACATCAGGGTATGGCGCTCGAACGGGACGACGCCGAAGGCCAGAAGCCAGCCGTCGGCCACCTGCTCGCCCAGAGGCGCCTCGCGCAGGTCGGTAAATCCAGGCGGGAAGGTCATGCGCACAAGCGGCATGAGTTCCGCGTTGACGCCTTCGGCCGTGGCGACAGCGGCCCAGACCTTTTCGGACGGACGCGCCAGAAAGGTCGAAATATCGATGGCCGGGGTGGAGCTCCACCGCTCCTTAGGCAGCGACGCCCCCAAGACGGGCGATGTTGCAGTGGGCCCAGAGTCTTTCCATCGCCCCAACCAGCTCGCGCATCATCTCGTCGGTGTGGAAGGGAGTCGGGGTGAAGCGCAGGCGTTCGGTGCCGCGCGGCACGGTCGGGTAGTTGATCGGTTGCACGTAGATGCCGTGGTCTTCCAGCAGCATATCCGAGACCATCTTGCAGTGCACCGGGTCGCCGACCATCACCGGCACGATGTGGCTGACCGACGGCATGACCGGCAGGCCGGCGTCGCGGAACATCGTCTTGAGGGTCTCGGCCCGTTCCTGATGGATCTCACGGACCTCGTTGTGGGCCTTGAGCCAACGCACCGAGGCCGCCGCCCCGGCGGTCAGGGCCGGCGGCAGCGAGGTGGTGAAGATGAAGCCCGAGGCGAAGGAGCGGATGGCGTCGACCATTTCGACGTCGCCGGCGATGTAGCCGCCCATGACCCCGAACGCCTTGCCAAGCGTGCCTTCGATGATGTCGATGTCGGCCATGACCCCGTCGCGCTCGGCAACGCCGGCCCCGCGCAGGCCGTAGAGGCCTACGGCGTGGACTTCGTCGAGATAGGTGATGGCGTTGTATTTCTTGGCCAGGGCGACTGTGCCGGGTAGGTCGGAGATGTCGCCGTCCATGGAATAGACGCTCTCGAAGGCGATCAGCTTGGGCGCGTCCAGCGGGGCGTCGGCCAGCAGGCTTTCGAGGTGTTCCAGGTCGTTGTGGCGGAAGATGTGCCGCTGCCCCCCGCCGTTGCGGATGCCGGCGATCATTGAGGCGTGGTTCAGCTCGTCGGAATAGACAATCAGCCCGGGCAGAACCTTGTAGAGGATGGACAGCGTCGCCTCGTTGGCCACGTAGCCGGAGGTGAACAGCAGGGCGGCGTCCTTGCGGTGCAAGTCGGCGAGCTCGCGCTCCAGCTCGACATGGTGGTGGGTGGTGCCGGAGATGTTGCGGGTGCCGCCGGAGCCCGAGCCATTGGCGTCGATGGCCGCGTGCATGGCGTCGAGAACGACCGGGTTCTGGCCCTGGCCGAGGTAGTCGTTGGAACACCAGACGATGATGTCCTTGGAGCTGCCGTCGTCACGGGTCCAGGTGGCGCGCGGGAACGCGCCGCGATGCCGCTTCAGATCGGCGAACACCCGGTAGCGACCTTCGGAACGAACCTGCTCAACAGCGGTCCGGAACGCGGCTTTGTAGTCCATTGACGATGTCCGGTCCTCGCCCCGAGGCCCGGTCCTCTTGTTCTCGTTTGTCGGCGCGGGGTTTATCCCTCATCGCCCAGCCCTGTCCAATTAAGGATTTGTACTGCGGCAGGATACTCCGCCAACGGTCGCGGGTCTTGCGAGAACGTCTCTCAGGTTGCTCAGGAGGACTCACCGGCCCCTCCGGGGCCGGCGGCCTTCGCGGACAGCGGACGGCAGGCCTACTTGGGCTTGCGGAACTTCAGCACGAACTGGTCGGACTTGCCACGGATGGAGGCGTCGAAGACGCTGGCGGTGCGCGGATCGGCCGGATTGCGCAGGATGTCGCTCTGCGATTCCAGGACAAAGCCTGCGGCCAGAACCTCCCGCTTCACCGTGGCGATGTCGATGCGGTGCAAGGTGTCGGTGTCCTTCGTGCCGGACCCGTCAATCGCGTAGGGATCGACGATGATCAGCAACCCGCCGGGCTTGTGCGCCTCGAACAGCGCCTTGTCGACCATGCCGGCCAGAGGCTCCGGAGCCTGTTTGAAGTGTATGTCGTGGTAGTTCTGGGCGGTGAAGATGACGTCCAGCTTCTCAGGGAAGGCGATGGCGCCCAGCGAGGGCCGCAGGGCGACGACATTTTTGTAGTCGGCGACGACAGCGTCCTGATCCGTGCCGTACCTGGCCTGGAACTCGACGAACTCCTTGGGCTGCAGGGCTTAGACCTTGCCGGTCGGGCCGACGGCGGCCGAGAAGATGCGGGTGAAATAGCCGCCGCCCATGATGAAATCGCCGACCTTGTCGCCGGGCTTCACCTCGGCGATGGCCAAGAGCTCGGCCGGCTTGCGGACCGCGTCACGGGCCTTCTGGTCAGCCGGACGGGCAGCGTCGTTCAGGGCGGCGCTTTAGTCGGCGGCGACCACGGCGCCGGTCAGGGCCAGGGCGAGCGCCCCGGCCATGGCGGCGATCAGTTTCTTGTTCAACGGCCTGCCCTCCCAGGCTTCCGGAAGCGATAGACGAACTGGTCGGTCTCGCCCCGGATGGATTTGTCGAAGACGCTCACATTCATCCTGTCCTTCGGATCGCGCAGGAAATCGCCCTGCCCGTCGAAGACAAAGCCGGCCGCCTCGACCTCCTGGCGCACGATGGCCGGGTCGATGCGGTGGAAGCTGTTGACGGCGGTCATGCCGCTGCCTGGCCGGGCTGAGTGGTCGATGACGATGTAGAGGCCGCCCGGCTTCAGCGCCTGGTAGATTTGGCGGTTGACCGCCGCGACATCGACCGGACCCATGAAGTCGGCGTGCATGTCGTGATAATTCTGGGCAGTGAAGACCACGTCCAGCTTCTCGGGCGTGGTGAACAGCGGCAGGGGGCTCAGCAGGACGCGGACGTTGGCGTAGGCCGGGTCCCTGGCGATGGCGGTAACCGCCGGTTCGCGCTTGGCCAGCTTCGACAGCTCGTCGGGGACGTAGGCATAGACCCGGCCGCGCGGCCCGACGGCCTGGGAGAAGATGCGGGTGAAATAGCCGCCACCGGGAATCAGGTCGGCGACCTTCATGCCCGGACGGATGCCGGCGAACATCACCGTCTCGCCCGGCCTGCGACCCGCGTCGCGGGCCATGTCGGCGGCCGGGCGACCGGGATCTGTCAGGGCGGCGTCCAGCCAGAGCGGCAGCGGCGCGCCGGTCTCGACCGGCGGCGGCGGTGGCGGCGGTGTGGTGGCGCAGGCAGTCAGGGTCAGGACGGCGGCCAGGGCCAGCCAACTCACGCGGGGCGTCATTCGTCTCTCCTGGACGTTGTCTTGCTCGATCCCCCGACCGTCGAACTCTCTAGGGCAGATTGGTGCTCAAGTCAGCGGAGTCCAGTCTTCCTTGGCGGGAAGCGGCGCGAAAATCTCGTCCAGCAGGTCATCGCCGACCTCCTCGACGGTGGCGGGGTTCCAACGGGGGTTGTTGTCCTTGTCGACGATGACGGCGCGGACCCCTTCGAGGAAGTCGTGGCGGCGCACGACGCGGGCGCCGATCCGGTACTCCATGACCATGTTGTCGGCGAAGTCGTCGAACAGGGCGCCGTGGGCCAGCTGGCGGAACGCGATCTTCAACGTCTGGGGCGACTTGGTCCCCAGACTGACCAGCGTGCCGCGCGCCCACTCGCCGGTGTCCTTCTCCAGGTCCGAGAGTATGGCCTCGACCGAAGGGCGTCCGAAGAACCTGTCGATGTCGGCCAGATGCGGCTCGACGGGAGCCGGGCCGGCGTCGCGCGCGAAGGGAGCCAGGGCCCCGGGGATGGAGCCTGGATGCTCGGCCAGGGCGGCCTTGAAGCCCTCGACGTATTCGGAGGGCATGTAGTGGGTGGCGATGCCGAGCCGCATGCAGTCGGCACCCTTGATCCGCGCCCCGGTCAGGGCCAGCCACAGGCCGGCCTTGCCCGGCAGCCGTGGCAGGAACCAGCCGCCGCCGACGTCGGGGAACAGGCCGATGCCGGTCTCGGGCATGGCAAAGGTGGTGCGGTCGGTGGCGATGCGGACGCTGGCCGGCATGGACAGGCCAACGCCGCCGCCCATGGTCACCCCGTCCATCACCGCGATGACCGGCTTGGGATAGGCAAACAGCAAGTAATTCAAACGATACTCGGTGTGGAAGAATTCGCGGGCGTCCTTGCCATCCCCTGCCCCGCTCTCGGCCAGCATGCGGATGTCGCCGCCGGCGCAGAAGCCGCGCTCGCCGCTGTGGTCGATGAGGACGGTCTGGACGGCGTCGTCACCCCGCCAGGCCAGAAGGGCGTCGATGATCAGCCGGCACATGTTGGTGGTCAGCGCATGCAGCGCCTTTGGCCGATTGAGGGTGACGAGGCCGACGCCGCTTTCGACGCGGGTGAGGACTTCGGGTTGGTCTTCCGGCGCAGTCATTCGGGCTCCTACTAGATCTCACTTTGGTCGCGGAGGTCGTGCACCGTAACGCCCCAGGTGGCAGCCGCGTCCAAGAGGGCCTTGTCGCGACTGGCAAGATTTGCATCCAGATCCAGGGCCAGTTTCAGATAGCCTGCATCAAACAGCCCCAATCCGATGACCTGTGCATAGCTGGCCAACTGCTCCACAGCCATTGGAAGAAGCGGCGCTTCCAGAACTACGTTCGCCTCGGCCAAAATCTGCGCGGCTGTCAGGTACGCCTCGTCGTCGATCAACCCCCGGCGGCGATGCTTGACCAAGACATTGAATATCTCAAAGTGGAAGATCGCCGGTGCAACAAACTCGTAGTCCTCCGCCCGGCTGATGAGTTCAGCCGTGGCAGCAGTCGATTGCGACGGCAAGGCCCACGCCAGCGCGGCGGAGGCGTCGATGACAACCAAAGTCATCGACGCATGTCTTCCTTCAGCTCCTCCCACGTGATGTTGAGGCTCTCAGGATTGTCTCGAGCGATCTTTTCTCGCAGCTGGCGGAATTTCTCCGCCAACTCCGCCCCAGTCAGCTTCCGCTGTCGACTCGATGCCCGCGGCTTGCTGAGCTGGGCGATCGGCTTGCCGTGCCTAGTGATGATAATCTCTTCACCATCGCGATCCACCGCCTCGACCAACGCCGAGAGATTCGTCTTGGCTTCGAGAATGCCGACCTCACGCATCGCAAGCCTCCAAATTCTGACCAGTCTGGTCAGAATAGCACGGAAGTTCTACTGCCGGAACATCTCCCGGCCGATGATCACCCGCATGATTTCGTTGGTGCCCTCGAGGATCTGGTGGACGCGCAGGTCACGGACGATGCGTTCCATCGGGTAGTCGGCCAGGTAGCCGTAGCCGCCGTGCAACTGCAGGGCATTGTTGGCAACGTCAAAGCAGGCGTCGGTGGCGAAGCGCTTGGCCATCGCGCAGAGCTTGGTAGCGTGGGGGTCGCGCTTGTCGAGGGCGCTGGCGGCGTTGCGGACCATCAGCTGCGAGGCCTGAAGGTCGGTGGCCATGTCGGCGATCTTGAACTGCAGGGCCTGGAAGTCTTTCAGGGGCCGGCCGAACTGGCTGCGCTGTTCCATGTAGGCCTTGGCCGTATCGAGGGCGAAGGCCGCGCCGCCCAGCGAGCAGCTTGCGATGTTCAGCCGGCCGCCGTCGAGGCCCATCATGGCGAAGCGGAAGCCCTCGCCCTCAGCCCCGATGCGATTCTCGACCGGCACGCGGACGTTGTCGAAGTTGACCTGAGCGGTGGGCTGCGACTTCCAGCCCATCTTCTTCTCATTGGCCCCGAACGACAGTCCCTCCATGCCCTTCTCGACCACGAACGCGGAGACGCCCTTGGGCCCGTCGCCGCCGCTGCGGGCCATGACGACATAGATGTCCGAGACCCCGGCTCCGGAGATGAAAGCCTTGGAACCGTTGAGGACGTAGTGGTCGCCATCGAGCCGGGCGGTGGTCCGCATCGAGGCGGCGTCCGAGCCGCTGCCCGGCTCGGTCAGGCAGTAGCTGGCGATCAGTTCCATGGTGGTCAGGCGCGGCAGATACTTGTGGCGCAGCGCGTCGCCGGCGAAGCGGTCGATCATCCAGGAGGCCATGTTGTGGATGGTCAGATAGGCCGCCGTCGGCACGCAGCCGTAGCTGAGGGCCTCGAAGACCAGACTGGCGTCGAGGCGGCTCAGGCCCGAGCCGCCGACGTCTTCCTGCACATAGACGCCGCCGAAACCCAGGGCGGCAGCCTGGCGCAGGACATCGACCGGGAAAAGGCTTTCCTCGTCCCACTTGGCGGCGTTCGGGGCGAGTTCATCCCTGGCGAAGGCCTGGGCCATCTCCTGGATGGCGCGCTGATCGTCGGTGAGGGAGAAATCCATGCGTCGAAGTCCTGATCGTGGGCAAGGAACGGCGTCTTCGCCTTGGGCTTGCTGACCTGACGCCGAGAGGCCAAGCTGTCAATCGCTGCCTGACCGGAGATCCGCATGACCGTAACGGACGCCGAGGCCCGCCGGTTCGACACCGAGCGGGTGATGGGAATGATCGGCTACGGCCTGCTGTTCAGCGCCATCTTCTTCGCAGGTGTGCCCGGAATCGTCGCGGTGATCCTGGCCTACACCCAGCGGGCGGCGGCCGGGCCGGCGATGCGGGAGCACTATCGATTTCAGATCCAGATCTTCTGGATCGGCTTCTTGTTGGCCCTGGTTGCCGGAATCTGCGGGCTCTGGGCCGTTCTCGACGTGACCGGCGATCTGTGGCGCGGCGGCAATATCCACGGCGATGTCCAGGTTACCGACATCGACATGAGCCGCGAAGTCATCGGCCTGCTCATTGCCGCTGGCGTGGCGTTGGTGCTGATGACCCTGTGGTCGCTGGTCGCCCCGGCGGTCGGCTTCATCCGGCTGGCGACGGCGGCCAGGCCCGTGGAAGGCGCCCTTGCCTAGCGCCGCCCGTTGCGCGACACCGCGCCCATGACCGTGCCGCCCCTCGCCGCCTATCCCGCCACCCGCCTGCGTCGGCTGCGCCAGGCCGACTGGACGCGCCGCATGGTGCGCGAGACGAGCCTGCAGCCGGCCGACTTGATCTGGTCGTTAGTGGTGCATGAGGGCGAGGGCCGCATTCCGGTCGCCTCGATGCCCGGCGTCGAGCGACTGAGCGTCGCCGAGGCGGCCAAGGCGGCCATCGAGGCGCGCGAGCTCGGCATCCCCTGCATCGCCATCTTCCCGCACATCGACGGGGCCCGGAAGGACGCCGAGGGCTCGATGGCGGCCGAGGAGACCGGCGTCATCTGCCGCGCCATCAAGGCGATGAAGGCCGCCGCCCCCGAGGTTGGGATCATGTGCGACGTGGCGCTCGACCCCTTCACCACCCATGGCCACGACGGCGTCCTCAAGGATGGCCGGATCGTCAACGACGCCACCATCGAGCGGCTGGTCGAGCAGGCCCTGGTCCAGGCCCGGGCCGGCTGCGATATCCTCGCTCCGTCCGATATGATGGACGGCCGGGTCGGGGCCATTCGCGCGGCCCTCGAAGCCGAAGGCCTGCAGGACGTGATGATCATGTCCTACGCCGCCAAATACGCCTCCGCCTTCTATGGTCCCTACCGCGACGCCATCGGCTCGGGAAAGCTGGGCGGCGGCGATGTCGCCAACCCGGGCGACAAGAAGACCTATCAGATGGACCCGGCCAACAGCGACGAGGCCATCCGCGAGGTGGCCCTCGACATCGCCGAGGGCGCTGACATGGTCATGGTCAAGCCGGGCATGCCCTACCTCGACATCGCCCGCCGGCTGGTCGATGCGTTCGCCATGCCGACCTTCGCCTTCCAGGTCAGCGGCGAGTACGCGATGATCATGGCCGCCGCCCAGAACGGCTGGATCGACGAGGAACGCGCCATCCTCGAAAGCCTGGTCGCCTTCAAGCGGGCCGGCTGCACGGGGATCATCACCTATTTCGCGCCCAGGGCGGCGCGGATGCTGCGCGCTTAGTTCTTTTCCCAGGGCCAGCGGAAGCCGGCCTTCTTCGGCTCCATCACCGGCGGCGGAGCCGGCGGTTTGGCACAGGCATCGACCGCGAAGCCGCCCAGGTCCAGGCAGCGGCCATCAATGTCGGCCGGCGGAGTCACGCCAACCAGGTGGGCCAGGGTCGGACCGATGTCGGTGGTTTCGATGGACAGGAACCGCTCCTGGCTGGGCGCGCCCGGCCACCAGACCAGGATGGGCACCCGGCGGTCGTAGTCCCACGGACTGCCATGGGTGCTGATCGCCCCGCCCGGGCGGCCCGAAAGCGGGAAGACGCCGGGCTTGAGGGCGACGACGACGTCCGGCGAGCGGCCGGAAACGGCGCTGAGGGTCGCCCGCTCCAGCAGGGTAAAGGCTTCGGGCGGCGTCCCCGGCGCTGGCGGCGGCGCGGCCAGCACATCCTCGAGAGTCCAGGCTGCCTGGACGTCGGGCTCCCTGGCCAAAAGGGCGACGGCGGCCTTGGCGACCTTGCCGCGCAGGGGCTGCGGCAGGCGGATGCGATCCTTGCCGACGATGTAGAGCCCGCTGCTGTCGAAGGAGATCGGGTCGGCCTCAAGCTTGAACTGGGCCCTGAGTGGATCGTTCAACCGCTTGAGAATCGTGAAGTCGAGGCGGCGGACCTCCGGATAGCCGTGAGCGTTGAGCCGCTCGGTGAAATCGGCGCCGCCGTGGTCGGCGGTCACCACCACCACTACACCCCCGGGAACGGCCTTCAATCCCTCGAGCAGGCGACCGATGGCGACGTCCAGCCGATAGAGCTGGTCGCACATCTCCGGCCCCTGGACGCCATACATATGACCGATCCGGTCGGTGGCCGAGAAACTGACGGCCAGCAGATCGGTAGCGGGGCCGGCGCCCAGCTTCTTGTCGGCGATCAGACGCAGGGCGCCGTCGGCGGTGACCTCGTCGAGGAAGGGGGTGTAGTCGAAGCGAAACCTGCCAGCCGGCGGCAACTGACTGCGCCAGGCAACCCCGGCGCTGGTGAAGTCTGCCTCCAGGGCGCGGCACTGGTCATTGGTGTAGCCCCAGGACGGCGGAGCGACCATGAAGCGGGCCTTCAGCTCGGCGTTCAGGCCGGCGACGTCCGCTAGCCGCGCCTCGGCCGTCTGGCCCGGCTCGACCCAGGTCGTGAAGCCGAAATCGTCCTGCCACCAGAAGATGCCGTCGGCCTTGTGCCCGGCCATGGCGATGGCGCCCCGGTCCTTGCCGGCGATGCCATAGACCCGGCTTGCAGGGCTCTTGTCCTTGAGCCAGTCGCCAAGGGTCGAGGCCTGGAGCTGCTTGGGGCTGACCGGCCCGTTACCGCCCTTGACGGTGTCCGCCAGGGTGACGCCCGGGTCAGCTAGGCAATAGACGGTCTTGCCGGTGACGGGGTCTAGCCAGTCGTTGGAGGGGATGCCGGTCTTGTTGGGATGCTTGCCCGTCAGCATGGTTGAGTGGCCCGGGCAGGTCTCTGTGCCCGCGTGACTCTGCCAGCCATTGGCGTAGACGAGACCTTCCCGCGACAGGGTCTTCAGTCCGCTCTTGAAGCGGGGTCGCCATTCGTTGAACAGGTTTGAACCGAGCTGATCGACACTGATCACCACAACCAGCTTCGGCGGGGGCTTCAATTCGGCCCCATGCGCCGCACCGCCGGCGAGAATGGAGAGGCCGGCGAGCGCGCCGGACCAGCGACGAAGGGTCATGGGACAACCTGAAAAGAAGGGCGGAGCGTCCTCATAGGGCGCCCCTCCGACATTTTCACGACGCTTTGCCGAGCGTCGCCATGATCGGCAGTTTGCGGATCGGCTTGCCGGTGAGCTTGGCCAGGGCGTTCACCAGTGCCGGGGTGGCCGGTGGCAGGCCCGGCTCGCCGATGCCGCCCAGCACCGGCTCGTCGTTCTCGATGAAGATGGTCTCGATGACCTTGGGCGCCTCGTTCATCCGCATCAGGCGATAGCTGTCGAAGTTGCGGTTCTGGCAGGCGCCGTTCGCCACCTCAATGCCCTCGAACAGCGCCGTCGACAGGCCCTGAACGATGCCGCCCTCCATCTGGTTGCGGGCCCCGTCTGGCGTCACGACACGGGCGCAGTCGATGACGCAGGTCACCTTGTGCACCGTGACCACGCCGTCCGTCAGGCTGGCCTCGACGACATGGGCGCAGAGGCTGGCGAAGCTGTAGACGAAGGCAAAGCCCCGGGCCCGGCCCTTGGCCAGGGGTTTACCCCAGTCGCCGGCCTTGGCCGCGGCGTCGATCACCTTCAGGGCGCGAGTGTTGCCCGCCAGCAGCTCGCGGCGCAGCTGCACCGGGTCCTTGCCGGCCGCCAGCGCCACCTCGTCGAGGAAGCTCTCGATGAAAAATCCGTTCTGCGTCGCCCCGACCGACCGCCACGGGGCCATGGGGATGACTTGATCGACCCGAACCCAGTCAATCTTGTAGGCTGGGAATTTATAGAGGATCTCGGGCAGGATCTGCACCGAAGAGCCGTCGAGCTGGCCCTTGGGCAGGCCGCCGGGCGCGAAGCTGTCGCGCATCGAGGGGCCGGCGGTGCGGATGTGCAGGGCGGTGAGCTTGCCGTCCTTGTCGAGCGCCGCCTTCATGCGGGCCACCTGGGCAGGGCGGTACCAGCCCTGGCCGATCTCGTCCTCGCGGCGCCAGAACACCTTGACCGGCTTCTTGAGCGCCATGGCCACGGCCACCGCCGCCGGCATGCCGTCGTCGCCCAGCCGCCGGCCGAAGCCGCCGCCCAGCATCAGGGTATGCAGTTTTACCTTCTCGACCGGCAGCCCGGCGGCCTTGGCGGCCGTGCCCCGGTTGCGGTCCTGGGTCTGGAACGGACCCCAGATCTCCAGGCCGCCGTCGGCCGTGGGCTCGATCGTTACCGACCAGGGCTCCATCGGCGTGTGGGCGATGTAGGGGACCTCGTAATCAGCGGAGACGAGCTTGGCGGCGCCGGCCAGGGAGCCGGCGACATCGCCGTCGTTCTTGGCCCCGATGGCCTCGGCGTCCTTGTCCAGGCCCGCCAGCATGGCCGCCGAGATGGCCGCCGAGCTCAGGCCATCATAGGCGGTTGAGGCCCAGGAGACCTCCAGCGCCTGGGCGCCCTTCATGGCCGCCCACTGGGTCTTCGCCACCACCGCCGCGCCGCCGTCGAAGGGGACGACCCGTTCGACGCCCTTCACGGCCAGGGCCGGGGCCTCGTTGAGCTTGCCGACCTTGCCGGTCCAGACCGGCGACAGCACGGCGCAGGCGTAGACCATGCCCGGACGGGTGAAGTCGGAGGAGAAAAGCGGCTCGCCCCGCACCTTGGCCGGGATATCGACGCGCGGCGTGGCCTTGCCGACGATGCTGTAGGTCTTGGGGTCCTTGGGAACGCCCTCGACCGGCGGCCGTGCGGCGGCCCATTTGGCGGCGTCGCCGAGCATGAAGATGCCCTTGCCGACGATCACCTTGCCGTCGCGGATGCTGACGTCATCCGGCGAGACACCCTGTTTGTCGGCGACCGCCGCGATCAGGCTCTGCCGGGCCGAGGCCCCGACCTTGCGCAGCGCGTCCCACCAGGCCCGGACGCCCTGGCTGCCGCCCGAGCCCATGGCCCCGCCCCGCCGGAACGGATCGGATGGCTCCGGTGTGTCGACGGTGACCCAGGCCAGCGGTACGCCGATCTCGTCGGCGATGATGGCGGCGTGGGCCGTGTGGGTCCCCTGCCCCATCTCGGTGGTCGGCGAATGGAGATGCACCCGGCCGTTGGCCCCGATGCTGAGATAGGCGGTCCAGGGGGCGGGGGCAGGCGCTTGTGCGTTGGCCAGGGGGGCGACGGTGAAGCTGAGGGTAAAGGCGCCGCTGGCGGCGAGGAAGGCACGGCGGTCCAAGGGAGCGTTCATGGTCATTCCCTTCAGGCGGCCTGGCCGCTGGCCGCCTTGATGGCGGCGCGGATGCGCAGGTAGGTCCCACAGCGGCAGAGGTTGCCCGCCGTGCCGGCGTCGATGGCCGCGTCGTCCGGCTTGGGGTTTTCGGCGAGCAGGCCCTTGGCGCTCATGATCTGGCCGGGCTGGCAGAAGCCGCACTGCGGGACCTGGACGTCGATCCAGGCTTGTTGGACAGGATCGTTCTTGGCCAGGCCCTCTATGGTGATGACCTTCGCCCCGGCGATGTCGCCCACCGCCAGGCTGCAGGACCGCACCGGCTGGCCGGAGACCAGCACGGTGCAGGCCCCGCACTGGGCGATGCCGCAGCCGTACTTGGCGCCCTTGAGGTCAAGCTCGTCGCGGAGCACCCAGAGCAGCGGCGTGTCGGGCTCGGAGGCCACGGTCACAGGTTTGCCGTTCACGGTCAGCTTGGTCATGGGGGGACGCCTCCTGAGAGGATGGTAAGATGTGGCGGGCGTTGGCGGCAAGGGCCAGGAACGGGGTTCCTTCTCCCGCTTGTCGGGAGAAGGGACGGATCAAGCCTTCGCCAGCCGCGCCAGCACGCCGAGCACCTTCTCGGCCGCGTCCAGCCGTTGCGCCGATGTATCCCACTCGCCCTTGACGACGATCTTCTGATCCGGCCGCAGCTTCCAGAGCAGCGGGTTCCTGGCGATGTGGCCCACCAACGCCCCGGGGTTCTCGAAGTAGTCGTTCCGGAACTGGATCACCGCGCCCTTCGGCCCCACATCGATCTTCGAGACATTGGCCTCGCGGCACAGCCCCTTGATCGCCACCACCTTCAACAGGCTGTCGGTCTCCGGCGGCAACGGTCCGAAGCGGTCGATCAGTTCGGCGGCCAGGGCTTCGCGGTCGGCCGACTTCTCGGCGTCGGACAGGCGGCGGTAGAGGGACAGGCGGACGTTGAGGTCCGGCACGTACTCTTCGGGAATCAGCACGGCCGCGCCGGTGTTGATGGCCGGCGACCAGCCCCGGTCGCTCAGCGAATCCTCGCCGGCCCGTTCCTTCAGCGCCGCCACCGCCTCTTCCAGCATCTGCTGGTACAACTCCACCCCGACCTCGCGGATGTGACCGCTCTGTTCGTCGCCCAGCAGGTTGCCGCCACCCCGAATGTCGAGGTCGTGGCTGGCCAACTGGAAGCCGGCCCCGAGGCTGTCGAGGCTCTGCAGCACCTGCAGCCGCTTCTCGGCCGACAGGGTCAGCTGCTTCTCGACCGGCGTGGTCATGTAGGCATAGGCCCGGGCCTTCGACCGCCCGACCCGTCCCCGCAATTGGTAAAGCTGGGAGAGCCCGAACATGTCGGCCCGGTGGATGATCATCGTATTGGCCGACGGGATATCCAGCCCGCTCTCGACGATGGTCGTCGATAGCAGCACGTCGTACTGGCCGTCGTAAAAGGCGGTCATCACCTCCTCGAGCTGGGTCGGGGCCATCTGGCCGTGGCCGACGACGAACTTAACCTCGGGGACCGAGACGCGGAGGAACTTCTCCAGATCGGGCAGGTCGCGGATGCGCGGCGTCACGAAATAGCTCTGCCCGCCGCGATACTTCTCGCGCAGCAGGGCCGTGCGCACCTACGTCATGCCCTGGGACGAGGTTTCCCTGCGCGAGGCCCTGCTGCGCGAGAAGTATCGCGGCGGGCAGA
>JBKJSF010000204.1:0-5730 GCA_046595895.1 Caulobacter sp.
GCAAGCGGCTCTTCCTCGAAGCCGGGCATTTGATCGTGGCGCTGGCGCGCTCGCACTACGAGCACGACGATTACTGCGCGGCAACACGCTGTAATCGTCGTGCTCGTAGTGAGAGCGCGCCAGCGCCACGATCAAATGCCCGGCTTCGAGGAATAGCCGCTTGCGATCGGCGTGCGTGGCGAGCGTTGAGCCATTACCCGGCAGCGACAGGCCCAGCGCCTCCGTTAGGCAATTCATGGAATTAGCAGTGAACATACCCGAGCAGGAGCCGCAGGTCGGGCACGCCGAGCGTTCCATTTCCGCGACATCGGCGTCGGAATTTTTCGGGTCGGCGGCAGACACCATCGCGTCGACCAAATCCAGATGCACGACTTTGCCTTGGATCACGGCTTTGCCCGCTTCCATCGGCCCACCCGAGACAAACACGGTGGGGATGTTCAGCCGCATCGCCGCCATTAACATGCCCGGCGTGATTTTGTCGCAATTAGAAATACACACCAGGGCATCGGCGCAATGCGCGTTGAGCATGTATTCCACGCTATCTGCGATCAATTCGCGCGAAGGCAGCGAATACAACATACCGCCGTGGCCCATGGCGATGCCGTCGTCGACGGCGATGGTGTTGAACTCCTTGGCGACGCCGCCGGCCCGCTCGATCTCCCGGGCGACCAGCTGGCCGAGGTCCTTCAGGTGGACGTGGCCCGGCACGAACTGGGTGAAGCTGTTGACTACGGCGATGATGGGTTTTCCGAAGTCGGAATCTTTCATGCCGGTGGCGCGCCACAGCCCGCGGGCGCCGGCCATGTTGCGGCCATGCGTGGAGGTGCGCGAGCGATAAGCGGGCATGATTTTTCTCTGGTGACGCGGATCAGCCGGGGAGGCGGGGAGAAAATGCCCTTTTCAGCGGGAGAAGTCCACAATTCCTGCTTCAATGGCGCGGACTTTCAGGCCGTTGCTGAACCAGCTGCAAGTCGGTGTTTGCTTCGCGACCCTATCGAGCTGCTTCGTGGGCGCCTATGTCCGGGACCGATCCGGCGCAGGCCGGCGCCGGATTCGTCTTCACCCTGCCAGGACAACGCCCGTGACCCAGACCCACCTGACCTTCAACGACGGCCTCGCCATTCCCCAGGTGGGTCTCGGCGTCTGGCAGACGCCCAATGACACGGCCGCGGAGGTCGTGAAGACGGCGCTGGATGCCGGCTATCGCCACATCGACACGGCTGCCGCCTATCGCAACGAGAAGGGCGTCGGGGACGGCGTTCGCGCCTCCGGCCTGGCCCGCGAAGAGGTGTTCGTCACCACCAAGCTCTGGAACGACAACCAAGGCTATGACGAGACCCTGATCGCGGCCGAGAAAAGCCTTGGGCGGCTGGGTCTCGACTATCTCGATCTCTACCTGATCCACTGGCCGGCGCCGCGCAAGGACCGCTACCTCGAGACCTGGAAGGCCTTCGTTCGGCTTCAGGAAGAGGGGCGGGTCAAGTCGATCGGCGTCTCCAACTTTGGACCTGAGCACCTGGACCGCATCATCGGCGAAACCGGCGTGGCCCCGGTGATCAACCAGGTCGAGCTGCATCCGCGCTTCCAGCAGCGGGCGCTGCGCGAGGCCAATGCCAAGCGGGGCGTGCTGACCCAGTCCTGGAGCCCGCTGGGCCAGGGGCAGCTGCTGGCCGATCCGGTCATCGGCGGCATCGCCGCGAAGCATGGCAAGACGGCCGCACAGGTGGTCATCCGCTGGCACGTCGATAGCGGCCTGGTGGTGATCCCCAAGTCGGTGACGCCGGAACGGATTGTCCTGAACTTCGCGGTGTTCGACTTCCATCTGGACGCTGAGGACAAGGCCGCCATCGCCGCCCTCGACGCCGCCGACGGCCGCATCGGCCCCGATCCGCTGACCGCCGACTTCTAGGACCTCCCGATGGCCGATCTTTCCGATTTTCCGATCACCCGGCGCTGGCCCGCCAGGGACCCGGGCGTCATCCAGCTCTACAGCTTGCAACACCGAATGGGGTGAAGGTCTCGATCATGCTGGAGGAGACCGGGCTGGCCTACGATCCGCACCTGGTCGACATCGGCAAGGACGAAAGCAAGTTGGCGGAATTCCTGTCGCGGAATCCGAACGGCAAGATCCCGGCGATCATCGACCCGGACGGGCCGAACGGCGAGCCGCTCGGTCTGTTCGAGTCCGGGGCGATCCTGATCTACCTGGCGGAGAAGACCGGCCGGTTCCTGTCCGCCGATCTGGCGACGCGCTACGAAACCATCGCCTGGGTGATGTGGCAGATGGGCGGGGTCGAGCCGATGTTCGGGCAGGTCGGCTTCTTCAACAAATTCGCCGGCAAGGCCTGTGAGGACAAGCGGCCGCTCGAGCGTTACGTCGCCGAGAGCAAGCGCCTGCTGGGCGTGCTCGACGAGCGGCTGACGGGCCGCGACTGGTTCATGGGCGAGGACTACAGCATCGCCGACATCGCCACGCTTGTTTGGGTGCGCAACCTGATCGGCTTCTATGAGGCCGGCGAGCTGGTCGGGTTTGACCAGTTCAAGGCCGTCCAGGCCTGGCTGGACCGGGGCCTCGCCCGGCCGGCGGTGCAGCGGGGCCTGGTTACCCCGGCGCGCGGCTAGAAGCGCACGGCGAAAGAGGCCGACACCGTGTCGCCGTTCTCGCCGGGGGCGTCGATCTCGCGGTACCAGCGTAGAGCCAGGGTGGCCGGCTTGCCGGCGATCCTGGTGTCGTAGCCGACGATCGGGCCGGCGGCGTTGCCTTGCCACTTCATGGCCCCCAGCTTGGGGCCGCCCCGGGTCTTGTCGCCGACCGTGCGGGCCGAATAGCCGACCGCGCCGATGCGGAAATCGCCGACCCGGCGGACCACGGCGCCCTCGGCCTCGAACAGGCCCTGGGTCTGGAAGTCCCGGGCGTTGGCCTCGGTTTCCTCGATGAAGCGACTGGCGGCCGAGACATCCCATTCCGACGTCTCGCCCTTCCAGCGCAAGCGGAAGGTCGGGGTGTCGCGGACGCTCCAGGCATCAGGGGCGTCGGGTTCCATGAGGCTGGTGGCCAGGCTGTTGTTGGCGGGGGGGACGCGGAGGCTTTCGAGGGTCGGATCCGTGAGCACCTGGGCGCTGGCCGCGTCGGCGCAACTCAACGCCGCCACGCACGCCAAGGTCACACAGGACAGGAACAGCCTCATGTCCTGCTAACGAGCGGAAATGGAGCGGGTTGCACAGGGGCGGCGGCTTGCCAACCGCCGTGGACTTGGTCGCGTGCGGCAGCGGGCAGGTGCAATCGGCTATAGCTGGTTGAACCTCTGGGATTCATCATGAGCTACGACGACCTGAGCGATGTTCCCGTCTGGCGTGGTTGACGCCTCCGGCGGCTTCGGAGACCAAAGACACCCAAACATCTCCGGATTCTGCGCCATGACCGCCATCATGTACGGCATCAAGAACTGCGACACCGTCGCCAAGGCCCGCAAGTGGCTGGAGGGGGAGGGCGTGGCCTACGAATTCCACGACTACAAGGCGCTGGGCGTCACCGCTGAGCGGTTGCGCGCGTGGGCCGGCGAGGTCGGCTGGGAGGTGTTGCTCAACAGGGCCGGCACGACCTTCCGCAAGCTGCCGGAGGCCGACCGCCAGGACATCGACGAGCAGAAGGCCATCGCCCTGATGGTCGCCCAGCCGTCGATCATCAAACGGCCGGTGGTCGAGGGGGCGGGGCCGCTGCTGGTCGGCTTCAAGCCGGAGCGATACGCGGCGGCGTTCGGGAAATAGTTTTCAGCGTCCCGCATCCACGGGGCCGTTCGGCGGCGACTAGTTCTCAAAACAAGGCGATGATCGTTCCGGGCTGGAGGGCAAGACAATGGAAGACCTGTTTCGATCCTACTGGTGGCTGTTGTTGCCGCTGGGTTATTTCATCGCCACGGGTTTCGACCAGCTGATGCGCTATCGGCGCCACCGCGACACCCTGGATCTGATCAAGAGCTACACCGACCAGGGCAAGGAGCCCCCGGCGGCGCTGATCGCCACGCTCAGCCTGGTCGGCATGGGCCAACTTGGCTTGCGTCTGCCTGAGGCCTGAGGGCGGGGTTCGCGCCTTACGAACAATTCATGCAATCTTTCGCATCCGTTGGTCCCCCTCCGCGCCTCTCATGATCAGATGGCGCACGCAACAGCGCGGCGCCGCAGAGATTCGAGAGAAGGTTTTAAGCCATGGAAATCCTCATCCCCATTTCGATGTTCGCCATGATCGCGGCGATCGTCATCGTCCCCGGCTGGCTGAAGAGCCGCGAACGCAGCGAGATGCAGAACACCCTGCGCGCCGCCATCGACAAGGGCCAACCCATGCCCCCCGAGGTCATTGACGCCCTCACCAAGAACGTGAAGCAGCCCTCGTCGGCGCTCAGCGATATGCGCACCGGCGTCATCTGGATCGCCATCGGGGTCGGCATCGGCGTCTTCGGCTACTTCGTCTCCTATGAGGCGGACGGGGCCCTGCATCCCATGATCGGCATCGGCGCCATCCCGGTGATCATCGGCGCCACTTTCGTCATCCTCAGCTTCTTCAACCCCAACAAGGGCAGGCAGGTCTAAGGACCGGCTGGCAGCCCAAAGGGGGAGAATCCGAACATGGCCCAGGCAAGGGCTGTCACAGGACTGCACGACGTGGAGCTCGCCGCCCTGGCGGCGGCGGGCGATCGCGCGGCCTTCGGCGAGCTGGTGCGCAGGCACGGCTCCGCGGTTCGCGGTCTGCTGCGGCGGATGGGGGCGCAGGCCTCGACCGCCGACGACATCGCCCAGGACGCTTTCCTGACCGCCTTCGAGCGGATCGCGGAATTCCGGGGTGAGGGCGCCTTCGCCGCCTGGGTCAAGCGGATCGCCGCCCGGCTGTACGTGCGCCGCTGGCGCAAGGACAGCCGGATGACTGAGGAGGTCGAGCAGGATGATCAGGGCCATGGCGGCGAAATCAGCACCGCCGATCGGATCGATCTGGACGGGGCCATGAAGAGCCTCTCCGACCAGGAACGTCTGTGTGTGTCTCTCTGCTACGGCGCCGGACTTTCTCACGCAGAAGCGGCTGAAACCATCGGAGCCCCCTTGGGGACGGTGAAATCTCATGTCAAACGTGGTTTGGATAAGCTCCGGATCCGACTTGCGCCTTCTAAAGGCGCGGGGCGCGAGGCGGAAAGGCAGGATCATGTCTGATCTAGAATTCGAAACGCGCCTCGACCGAATGTTCGCCGAGCCGCCGCACTTCCAGGACGCCGAGCTCTTTGCCCGGCTGGTGGAGGCGCGGATGGAGCGCGGCTGGTCGGTGCGCCGACTGCTGATCGGCGGGGCGGGCGTCGTCGCCGGCCTGGTCGGGGTCGGCCAGATGATGGGCGCGGGCCTGTTCCTGAAAGCCGCCGGCAGCGAGGCGACGGCGCAGGCCGGGGCCATCGGCAAGGCCTTCAACCAGGTGATGAGCGCCAGCTCAAACCTCGGCGCCCTGCCGATCAGCCCGGAAGTGCTGTGGATGACGGCGGCGCTGGGTGTTATGGCGCTGGGCTTCGCGATCACGCGGGCTACCCAGGAGTTCTAACTCTTGTCTTCACATCGTCAGGAAGTTGTCCGGCGTCTCGCGGCGCCGGACATCGCCGCCCGCAAGGGCGGTGAGCCCATTGTCTGCCTCACCGCCTACACCGCCCCGATCGCCGAGATCCTCGACGACCACTGCGACCTGCTGCTGGTCGGCGA
>JBKJSF010000208.1:0-26820 GCA_046595895.1 Caulobacter sp.
CCTGTTCCAGCTCGTAGTTGACCAGATCGCCGTCGTTCAGGCCGTGCAGGCCTGCCTGCTCGACCGCCGAGACGTGGACGAAGACATCGCTGCCTCCGTCATCGGGTTGGATGAAGCCAAAACCCTTGGCCCCGTTGAACCATTTGACCGTACCGCGCGCCATGTAGTCGTCCTAGCAGAGTAGTGACCGCCAGGGGGCGGCCCAGAATTCCGCCACGATGGCGGCATCGACCGGTGGATTTAGCCGCATAGTGGGCAGAGCGCTAGATGCTACCGCGCCGTTCAGGCGAACGACGTTTGAAGTTTTTCGCGTCCCGCCTTGAGCTTTCTCCCTCCGCCAGCCAAGGCTGGGCGCCGGATGTGGCGGAAGGCAGGCAGCGTTGCTCACTTTTCGGCGGCCGTCTTCAGGTCGGCCAGGCCCTTGTCGAAGTCCTTGCCGACCATCTTGTCCATGCCCATCAAGGTGTCCATGACCTTGAACATCAGTGGAGACTTGCCGGTCATCGCCCAGGTCACCTTGGCGCCCTTACCGACCGGTTCGATGTCGAAAGTGGCGGTGTTGTTGGCCGGGAAGGGCTTGGTGAAGTCGAGGGCGATGACCACGCGGCGGCCCGGATCGCCCTGGGTGATCTTCATGGTTCCGCTGCCGGCCTTCTTGCCTTCCCAACCGTAGATTCCGCCGAGGCCGGAGGCCGGCTCGCCGAAGGTGCGCTTCATTTCGGGGTCCATCTTTTCGAAAGGCGACCAGGCGCCCCACTGGCGGAAGTCCTGGATCAGGGCGTAGACCTTCTCCGGCGGCGCGTTGATGGCCGTGCTGCGCTGGATGATGAAACTGTCCGGCTTGGTCGAGGCGAAGGCGATCAGGCCGATGACGGCAAGGGCCAGGACGCCGAGTATGATGACAATGATCTTTAGCATCGCGATTGTCCCCAAAGTCCGATGATACAGGCGCTTAGGCGCCCTTCTTGCCATTTTCGTTGAACGCCCACTGGACTGCGAACGGGTCGGTGACCGTGCCCCACTTGTCGCCCCAAAACATCAGCTGCACCGGCATGGTCGGGGCGCAGCCGGCCGCCACGGCGCGATCGAACCACGCTTCCGCGTCATCCACCAGCAGCTGCATGGTCAGGCAGGTCAGTGGCGCGGCGGGGTGGCCATGCTCGGGAAAAGGGTCGTTGAGCATGACCGAGCCGCCGTTGGTGGTCAGCTGGGCGTGCATCACCCGCTTGCCATCATCGGCCGGCATGACGCCGACTTCCGTCGCCGCGAAAGCCTGTTTGTAGAAGGCGATGGCTTCGGTGGCGCGCTCGATGACGATGTAGGGGATCACGCCGGGCTCGAGGCCGGCCTTGGTGTTGGCTTGGGTAAGGGCGTCGGACATCGGTGTCTCCTTGTGCTGATCAGAGGACGAATGGGCAGAGGGAATTCCGACATGCGGTCGCCGGCTCTTCGGTAGCCACTCCAGACAGGCCGTGGCCCTACCCGGCCAGCAGGCTGTCGATCTGTTTTCGAATGTGGGTGGCCTCGGCGAGGCTGCCGGCCAAGGCGATGGCGCGGTCGAAGGCTTCGCGGGCTTCGGACTTCCGGCCAAGCTGGGTCAGCAGCCAGCCGCGCAGGCCGTGGAAGTGGAAATAGCCGGAGAGGCGGGCGGCCAGGGGGTCGACCATCGCCAGGGCCGCTTCGGGGCCAACGGACTTGGCCACCGCGACGGCACGGTTGAGGGTGACGACCGGGGAGGGCTGAAGCCGTTCGAGGTTGGCGTAGAGGGCGTCGATCTGGGCCCAGTCGGTGTCGGCCGGCCTGGCGGCGCGGGCGTGCAGGGCGGCGATGGCGGCCTGGATCTGGTAGGGGCCGGGCGTCGCATGGCGCATGGCCTTGTCGATCAGGGCCAGGCCCTCGGCGATCATCTTGCGGTTCCAACGGGACCGGTCCTGGTCGTCGAGCACGACGACCTCGCCGTCCTCGTCGAAGCGGGCTGCGGAGCGACTGTGCTGGAGCAACATCAGGGCGGTGAGGCCCATGATCTCCGGTTCGGTCTGGAACAGGCGCAGCAGCAGGCGGCCCAGGCGGATGGCTTCGCCGGCCAGCTGACCCCTGTCCTCATCGCCCCGGCCGGCCGAATAGCCTTCGTTGAATATGAGGTATGTCATGGCCGCGACGGCCGCGAGGCGCTCGGAGCGCTCGATGGCGCCGGGGGTCTCGAAGCTGGTCCCGGCCGAGGCGATGCGGGCCTTGGCGCGGGTGATGCGCTGCTCCATCGCTGTCTCGCCGACCAGGAAGGCCTTGGCGATCTGGCGCACGGAGAGCCCACTGACGATGCGCAGGGCCAGGGCGATCTGCTGGGTGGGCGGCAGGGCCGGGTGGCAGCAGATGAACATCAGCCGCAGGACATCATCGCGGTAGTCGGCGCCGTCGAGGCGTTCGGCGAGGTCGGGCTCGACATCCTCCAGATCGCTGATCTGTTCCTCGTCGGGCAGCGAGGTCTGGCGCTTCAGTTTGCGAACCTGGTCGATGCCGGCGTTCCGGCCGACCATGATCAGCCAGGCGGTCGGATCGCGCGGCGGCCCCTTGTCCGGCCAGGTGCGCAGGGCCCGCAGGCAGGCGTCCTGGAAGGCCTCTTCGGCTGCGTCGAGGTCACGGAAATAGCGCAGCAGGGCGCCGACCGCCTGGGGGCGGGCCGAGGTCAGGGCCGACTGGATCCAGGCCTGATCGGTCATCAGAGGCTGCCGACATTCCCGCCCGGGTGGAAGACGGCCAGCGGACGGATTTCATAGCTGCCCAGGCCCGGGTTGGCGCGGGTCAGGTCGCGGGCGACCTCCAGGGCCTCGTCGAGATCCGCGACGTCGATGACGTAGAAACCGAGCAGTTGTTCCTTGGTCTCCGCGAACGGGCCGTCGATGACCAGGGGCTCCTCTCCCTTGCGCAGGGTGGTGGCGGCGGTGGTCGGCAGCAGGCGGGCGACGGGGCCAAGCTTGCCGGCGGCGGCCAGCCGGTCCTGCACGGCGCTTAAGGCGACCATGACGCGGTCGTCCTCTTCCTTGCTCCAGGCCCCGACGACGTCTTCCTGATTGTAGCAGAATATGGCGTACAGCATGGGTAGGGCCTCCGGTGACAACCCAAGGACGGGCGGATTGGGCGGCAGCCGACAACGCCGCAGTAAAAATGTCCAGCCATGGACCGATGGGAGCCGAGCGCTGACCGGCGATCTGCGAAACGGTGTTTCTCGGGGGTAGGGTTTGCCCGGTTCGGGGGTAGGCGGACGTGAGTCTTCAGGCTTGCGGAAGGGAGCAGGGCCGGCAGCCCACCTGGTCGCACGCCGCCTTCGCCTATCTGCGCTTCCTCGGCTACATCGAGCCCGAGGCGAGCAGCGATGCGAGCGGTCGAAGCAAGGGCGAACTCCCGCGGGGAAGGTCGTTGATGCGGGGCCTTCGAGGGGCCACTTTCCGCTGACCGGTGCGTTTGTTGCGTGCTGCCATGGTTTCCCCGGCTTTCAAGGACCCTCGATGAGCGACATTCCCAATTGGCGAAGCCGTCTGCCCGGCGCCCGACTGCCGGCCCCGGCCGGGGTCAAGGCCGACATCGCCGGCTTCGAGGGCGTGCGCTTCAGCGTCGAGGAGGCCGGGGACTCCCTGGTGGCCGCCGCCGATCACCTGGCCCCCCTGCGGGCCCCCTGGGCGCGGGAGGCGTTCAACATTCTGGCCATCTCCGGCGGGGCGGCGGGCGGGGCCTATGGGGCCGGCATCCTGGTCGGGCTGACCAGGGCCGGCCGGCGACCGGACTTCGCCATCGTCACCGGGGTCAGCACCGGGGCCCTGATCGCCCCCTTCGCCTTCCTTGGCCCGGCCTGGGACGACCGCCTGACCGACGCCTACGTCGGCGGCCACGCCGCCGACCTGCTGGGCTTTGGCAAGCTGGGGCCAGGCTCGGGCGCCATCTTCCGGTCGGAGTCGCTCGACGGGCTGGTCGGCAAGTTCGTCGATGCGAGCATGTTGGCGGCCATCGCGCTGGAGCACGCCAAGGGCCGGCGCCTGCTGGTGGCGACAACCGATCTCGACCGCCAACGGACAGTGATCTGGGACATGGGCGAGATCGCCAGCAAGGGCGGCGCCGAGGCGCTCAGCCTCTTCCGGACGGTGCTGGTCGCCTCCGGCAGCCTGCCGGGTATCTTTCCGCCCAAGCGCATCGTCTGCCATGCCGACGGTGTGCTTTACGAGGAGATGCATGTCGACGGCGGGGTGACGACGCCGCTGTTCCTGATGCCGGAAGCGTTGCTGCGGTGGCGCAAGCTGGGCCAGCGGCTGGCCAGAAGCCAGGTCTACGCCATCGTCAACACCGTGCTCGACCAAGCCCCTCGCACCACCCAGAACAACATCGCCGCAATCCTGATCCGCAGCTTCGACACCATGCTGCGGTTCAGCTATCGCCACGCCATCGAGGTGACGGCGGCCTTCTGCGCCCGCCACCGCCTGCCGTTCAGCGTCGCCACCATCCCCGACCCGGGCGAGGCCTTCAGCATGATGAGCTTCGATACCGTCAGCATGCGCAGAAACTTCGACAACGCCGTCGAGCGGGCGATGGGCGAAAATCTCTGGGTGACCCCGGTGGCCGAGCCGAGCGTGGCGGCGGGGCTGATGCAGGCTCTAAAGGCGCGTCCGGACCGGGCCGGCGCGGTGCCGCGCAACGGGCCGGTGGCGGATCCGGGGGACGAGCCGGCGGCTTAGAATTCCCTCCTTCCTCACCGCTCATCCCGGCGAATGCCGGGCCCCATCCGCCTGAGAACCGGCGAGGCGAAGCAACCAGAACTGCACCGATTGCTGAAATTCGCCCTTCTCTGCTGACATCGTGATCACGCGGATGGGTCCCGGCATTTGCCGGGATGAGCGGAAGAAATTTCAGACCGGCGACGCTGTGAGCGGACGGAGCGCCGCCTTGGACGGCCCGGAACACGCGGCCGAGGCGCCCCTCAGTGAGCCGCAGCCTTCTTCTTCGGGATCACATGCATCACGCCGACGATGATGCCGCCGACGACCAGTCCGACCACGGACGACAGGGCCGCGAAGGTGAACCATTCCAGCACCGGGCCGACGCCGGCGACGGCGCCGGCCGCGTGGCTGGCGGCCTCGATCCAGACCGGGACCGGGCTGAAGTGGTAGTGTTCCAGGCCGTGTACGATGATGCCGCCGCCGACCCAGAGCATGGCGGCGGTGCCGACCACCGACAGGCCGGTCAGCAGCGGCGGCATGGCGCGGACCAGGCCCTCACCCAAGGCGGCGGTCGGCCGGCGCGGGCTTTTGGCGAGATGCAGGCCGATGTCGTCCATCTTCACGATCAGGGCAACAACGCCGTAGACGATGACGGTGATGGCCACGCCGACTGCAAGCAACGCGAAGGCGCGGACCAGCAGCGGCTGGTCGGCGACCTCGCCAAGGGCGATGGCCATGATCTCGGCCGACAGGATCAGATCAGTTCGGATGGCGCCGGACACCTTCTGCTTTTCCAGTTCGGCCGAGCTGAGAGCCAGGTCCTCCGGGCCATCGACCTCATGGTCGCCATGGAAGAAGTACTCGAAGATCTTCTCGCTGGCCTCGAAGCACAGATAGGCGCCGCCGATCATCAACAGGGGCTGGATGGCCCAGGGCGCCCAGACGCTGAGCGCAATCGCGCCCGGCAGCAGGAAGACCAGTTTGTTGATGAAGCTGCCCTTGGCGATCTTGGCGACGATCGGCAGTTCGCGGTCGGGGGTGAAGCCGACGGCGTAGCCGGGGGTCACGGCGGTGTCGTCGATGACCACGCCCGCGGCCTTGACCCCCGCCTTGCCGGCGGCGGCCGAGACGTCGTCCAGCGAAGCGGCCGCGATCTTGGCGATGCCGGCGATGTCGTCGAGAAGGGCGGCGAGTCCGGAAGCCATCAGGGTCGATCCGTTGCAGGGAGTAATTTGGGTAGAGGCTAAGCGGGATTCCGTAAAGGCGGCAGACGCCGGGCGCGGACCTTGCTGTCGCCGTCCGGAGCGTGGAAATCGGCCGCCTGTCCCAGGCGCGCGTTACAGGCCAGGCAACGGATGTCGTCGGTCGCCGGCTCCAGGCCGGTGATGACCACGACACCGCCGCAGGGCTTGCACTTCCATCGCGACCCTGGCTCCTCGGCGGGCGCGGGGGGCTGCGCGGGAGGCGACGCCGGGGGGAATTTGAGCTTCAGGATCGGCCGGCGGGGCGGATCGGACATGGCTGTTTGCACCGTTTCGGAGAGCCGGCGGACTTTTAGGGATTGTGCGCTGCGGCGCAACCGGCGAACGAGGCCGGTCCCGGCACTTCGCAGGTGACGCGCCCCGCGATTTGCGAATACAATTGAGACATCGGGGCCCGCGCGGGTCGCCCCGCAGACGCCGCTTCGTCCAAGCATCCGCTCCTGCCGATCCCCTTGGGGACGGAAAGGAGCCCGTCATGACCCAATCGCCCCTCGATATCGGCCTCATGTGGCGCGGCGGACCGACCGCGGCTCCCCCGAACCCGGCGGACAGCCGATTTCATCTGATCTTCGCGGCGCTGGAGGCGCTCGGTGCGCGGGCCATCCCGCTGCTCTACGACGAGGCGGCGGTCGGTCTGGGCGAGCGGCTGCTGGCCCTGGACGGCCTGCTGGTCTGGGTCGATCCGATCAGCGAGGCGGGCGACCGCGCGGCGCTCGACCCGCTCCTGAGGCAGGTGGCGGCCGCCGGGGTGTCGGTCAGCAGCCATCCCGACATCATCCTGAAGATGGGGACCAAGGACGTTCTGTTCGCCACGCGAGGCCTGGGCTGGGGCGTCGATACCCGCCGGCATCAGACACCACAGGCCCTGGCGGCGGCGCTGCCGGCCCTGCTCGACGTCGGACCCCGGGTGCTGAAGCAGCGGCGCGGCAATGGCGGCATCGGGGTGTGGAAGGTCGGCTGGGCCGGGGAGGGCGAGGTCGAGGTGCTGCATGCCCGGCGGGGCAGTGTTCCCGAGCTCATGCCGGTGCGGGACCTGCTGGCGCGGATGGCGCCCTACTTCGAGGGCGACGGCCTGATCATCGACCAGCCGTTCCAGCCGCGCCTGCCGGAGGGGATGATCCGCTGCTATGTCAGCGGCGAGACGGTGGTCGGCTACGGCCACCAGCTGATCAAGGCCCTCGTTCCGCTGCCCGCCGAGGGGCCTGACAGCCCTCAGGCCCAGCCCGGTCCGCGCGTCATGCATCCGCCACACGCCCCGGCCTTCGCGGCTCTGCGCCGGTCCATGGAGGATGAGTGGATCCCCGGGCTGCGCCGCCTGCTGGACATCGCGGCCGACGACATGCCGGCCCTCTGGGACGCCGACTTCCTGCTTGGACCGCGCGATGGGGCCGGGGCCGACAGCTATGTGCTGTGCGAAATCAACGTCAGTTCGGTGGCGCCCTATCCGGACAGCGCGGCGGAGCCGGTGGCGGCCGTCGCCGTGGCGCGGGCTGGAAGGGCGAGGCTCGCGCGGCGGGGATCCTAGCGGGCGTCAACTGGCCCGCGGCTGGTTCGAACGCCCCGGATCGTCTATGGGAGCCGCCGTGACGTCGCCGCCGCCCCACCGCTTCTCCATCGCCCCGATGATGGACTGGACCGACCGTCACTGCCGGGCGCTGCACCGGACGCTGACCGGGCGGGCGCTGCTCTATACCGAGATGGTCACCACCGGGGCGGTGCTGCATGGCGACCGCGAGCGGCTGCTGGGGTACGATCCGGTCGAGCATCCAGTGGCGTTGCAGCTGGGCGGCTCGGACCCGGACGACCTGGCGGCCAGCGCCCGCATCGGCGCCGCACTGGGCTATGACGAGATCAACCTCAACGTCGGCTGTCCGTCCGACCGGGTGCAGTCAGGGCGGTTCGGGGCCTGCCTGATGCGCGAGCCGGAGCTGGTCGCCGACTGCATGGCGGCGATGAAAGCGGCCGTGGATGTGCCGGTGACGGTCAAGTGCCGCATCGGGGTCGATGACCAGGAGCCGGAGGAGAGCCTGTTCCGGCTGGTCGATCTCTCGGCGGCGGCGGGGGTGCAGACCTTTGTCGTGCATGCCCGCAAGGCCTGGCTGAAGGGGCTGTCGCCGAAGGAGAACCGGGACATCCCGCCGCTCGACTATCCGCTGGTCTACCGCTTGAAGCGCGAACGGCCGGACCTGACCATCGTCATCAACGGCGGCGTCGCTTCGCTGGAGGAGACGCAGGCCCACTTGGAGCATGTCGACGGGGTGATGATGGGGCGTAGCGCCTATCACGAGGCCGGGCTGCTGGGCGAAGTCGACCGGCGGCTGTTCGGCGCCCCCGGCCCCGATGTCTCGCCGTTCGAGGCCGTGGAGCGCTATCGACCCTATCTGCTGGCCCAACTGGAGCGCGGCGTGCATCTGCCGGCCATGGCGCGGCACATGCTGGGGCTGTTCCACGGCCGGCCAGGAGCGCGCGGCTGGCGGCGGATCCTGACGGTCGAGGGGGTCAAGGCGGGGGCCGGGATCAAGGTCGTCGACCGGGCCCTGGACGCGGTGAGCGGTGCGCGACAAGCCGCGTGAGGAAAATCGCATGTCCTTCTTTGAGCGGCTCAAGTCACTGCTCGGGTTCAGGCCCGAGGCCGAGGCCATGGAGACGGAGCTCATCTACGTCTATCTCCCCGAGAGCCTCGATCCGGCAGATCGAGGTGACCGGTATGAAGATGCCCTGCAAGTCGAGCTTAGAATGGCCGGCCTCGGCAATGTCAGCGGCGGCGGCTCGTCGTTGGGCGATGAGCTGGAGGATGGAACCCGACCCATCGAATTCTGCGGAATCGATGTCGATGTCACTGATGTTGATGCCGGACGCGCCCTATTGCGCGACCATCTGCCTGGGTTGGGCTGTCCGCCAGGCACGGCGTTGCAATATCGCAAGGGCGATCGACCGCTGCAGGACGAATACGATGGGGTCGGCTGGATCTTGGCTCAACCACGCGACCGGCTCCATCCGGGTTTTGGCCTCTAGGCGCTGAGGCGTACGGGTCGCGGCCTAAGGGCTTTCGCGTGGTTGCGGGCGACCGCGCCAGCTCCTAATTGATCGCCATGGCCGACCGACCAGTAGATCATCCGCGCGGCGAAGGCCCGCGTCTTGGCCCGGGCGTCGCCGTCGGGGTCGACGAGGCGATGATCCGGACTTTGGTGCATCCTTCTACGAGCGGGTCCGGGCCGAAGAGGTCCTGGGTCCGATCTTCGACCGGGCGATCGGCGAGCGCTGGGAGGCTCACCTGGCCAAGCTTTGCGATTTCTGGTCGTCAGTGATGCTGGCCACCGGCCGCTTCCAGGGGCGGCTGATGCAGGTTCACAACCGGCTGGCGGATATCCGGCCCGAGCATTTCGGCCGCTGGCTGGCGCTCTTCGTGGCGACGGCGGGCGATGTCTGTCCGCCGCCGGCGGCGGCGCTGTTCGTGGATCGGGCGACGCTGATCGGCCGCAGCCTGGCGCTGGGACTGGCGGTCAGCCGAGGCGAACTGCCGCTGTTGAGGCAGCCGGCTTAGATGGTTTGCACTATTTGAAGTTGTAAGACTCGAAAATCGATCCTAACGTTTCCTCCTCTCGGGGAGGCGACATGACCGACACCACACCGCTGGTCTTCATCCACGACGCCGCCATCGACGATTTCGTGGCCACCCTGCTGATCCAGTCGATGAGCCAGTATGAGCTCAAGGCGGTGATCATCGCCGCCGCCGACTGCGTGCCGCAGCCGGGCCTGGACGTGGCCTCGCAGGTCAACCAGTTCATGGGCAGGCCGGAACTGCCGCTGGGTCTGAGCAGCGCCCGGGGCTGGAACGCCTTTCCCTGGCCCGATCGCAGCGACTGCATCACCCTGGCCGGCATCCGGATCCTCGCGCCCTACAAGTCGACGGTGCCGGCAACCCCGCCGTCCGGCGACGACCTGCTGGCGGCCCTGCTGACCGAGGCGGTCAGGGCGGGCAATCCCCTGACCGTGCTGCTGACGACCGGCTTCACTCCGCTGACCAATGTGCTCGAAAAAGCGCCGGCCCTGGCCAGCGGCATCGGGCGGGTCATCTGGATGGGCGGCGCCTATGCCGTGCCGGGCAACCTCGACCCGACAACCATTCCGCCGCAGATCGCCAACAAGCACGCCGAGTGGAATGTCTTCTGGGACCCCTTAGCGGCCGATGACGCCCTCGGCTCGCTGCCGTCCATCGCGGTCTTCCCGCTCGACATCACCGACACGGCCAAGATCACCGAGGCGTTCATAGCCACCCTGAAGGCCCAGGGCGCGACGGACAGCTTTTCGCAGTTCGCCTACGAAGCCTACGGCCTGGTCTCGGACGAGCCGTTCTACGACATGTGGAACGTCACCTCGACGGTGTTCCTGGACGCGCCGCAGCTCTATTCGGCGCCGACCTCCACCTCGCTGAGCGTCGTGCAATGGGGCTTCGAGCAGGGCTGGATGCGGCCCGTGCCGGGATCGGGCCGGCCGATCCATGACGTCTATCTCAGCTTCGCCGATCAACCCGGCTTCTACAGCTACATCACCAACCGCCTGGCCCGTTCGGCCTGACCGCGACCATCAGGGAGGGGCAATCCCATGGCTTCCAGACTGACCATCAAAACCGCTGTCGGCGCCGTACTGAGCGTCGCCCTTCTGGGGCTGCTGAGTTGCAGCAAGGAGGCCGAAAAGCCCAATGCGGGCGCCGCCGCCGCCGAGGCGTTCCGCAACTCGGCCGATACGCCGCCGCCGGGATCGACCGGCAACTTCAAACTCAGTGTCGACTATCCGCGGGAAGCCGGGGAATGCGCTGAATGCAGCTGGTTGAAACTGCCGGTGAACTTCACGCCGGAGTTCCCGCCCGAGCCCAATCCGAACGCCTGGACCGAGGGCCGGTGGGCCGAATACATCGACCTGCTGCTGGGCTACATCAAGCAGGATCAGGATCCCAACCTGGCCGACAGTGTCGGCTGGAAGACGCAGGTCGGCGGCAAGACGCGCTGGTTCAACGTGCCCTGGATGGCCTACGACCCGACGGTCGGCCGCGAATTCCGGCACGGTACGACCAACGAGCGCACGGCGCACCTGGAAGACCTGATCGGTCCGGACGGCAAGGAAATTCCCGACAGCCAACAGTCGCTGGGCGGCGCCCACTTCCTCCCTGAGATGACGGCCAGCTGCAAGGCGAGTTTCCCGAACGGCTTCGAGACCTGGTCGGTGGGCTACTATAACCCGCAGGGCGGCTATGCGCTGGGCAAGTCGATCCCCAGGGACGGGGTGCCGAAGACCGGTCAGTTCATGGGCTCGGACATGCCGGCCGGCTTGCCGTTCCCGGCCGGCACGACCGTGATGAAGGTGCTGACCACCAACGCGCCGGTCGATTGCGTTCCCTTCCTGAAGGGCTCGCCGGTGTGGACGGTCAATCGCCATGTGATGAACGCCGCCAAGCAGTACACCTGCGAGCGCCAGGTGCAGGAATCGCGGATCGTCCAGATCGACGTGGCCACGGCCGACAGCCGCTCGCCGACCGGCTGGGTCTACGGCACCTTCGCCTATAACGGCACCCTGCCAGGGGCCAGATTCTGGGACCGCCTGACGCCGCTGGGCATGCAGTGGGGGGCCGATCCCTGGACCTTCCCGGCGGTGCCGGAGGCCGACAGCCAGCCCTTGCAGCAGTCGGTCGCCAATCCGGACGTCAATATCTACCAGCACATGGGCTGCCGTGGCCGGCTGGCCGGGCCGGTCGATAACCCGCAATCGTCCTGCATGTCCTGCCATAGCAGCGCCTATGCCGCCAAGAACGGGGCCAAGTCGGTGATGGGCCAGAACGTGCCGCCGTCCTTCGGGTTCGATGGCCTGTGCGAGGCCTATTCGATGGACAACGCCGGCTACTTCCAGAACCAGCCGGCGCCGCAGAGCTTTGGCGGCGGCAAGTATCCCAACGCCATGTCGCTCGACACCTCGCTGCAGATGGAGGTCGCCTACCAGCAGTACGGCCAGTTCAAGACCGACGGCAAGCCCGCCGCCTGCGTGAACCCCTGAGGCCCTGGCAGACATGAAACCCATTTCTCGCAGACAGTTGTTCGAGGGCGCGACCGGTGTCGCTCTCGCCTCGGCGGCGGCCTCGGTCGCCGAGGCGGCCCCCGCCAAGGGCGCCGCGGCGGCCCGCAAGAAGGACAATTACATCCTGCGCTGCGCCACCAAGGAAACCACCCTCGACGGCAAGAAGGTGCGTCTGCGCGCCTATAATGACGTCGTACCGGGGCCGCTGATCACCACGACGCCGGGGGCGACGCTGAACATCCGGGTGCACAACGACCTGCCGCCCTATGACTCGGCGGGCTGGAACGGCGATCACAACGTGCCGCACAACATCAGCTCGACAAACCTCCATGTGCATGGCCTCGACGTGCGGCCGCACCTGTTCGCCCCATTGGGGACCACCAACCCGCTGGCCGAGATGATCTCGATCCATCCGGGAGAGCACCTGGACTACCCCTTCCAGATCCCGGACGATCAGCCGCCCGGCCTCTACTGGTACCACCCGCACCATCACGGCTCGACCGCGGTGCAGGCGGTCAGCGGCATGGCCGGGCCGCTGATCGTCAGGGGCGTCATCGACGAGGTCCCGGAGATCAAGGCGGCGCGGGACATCCTGCTGGCCATCCAGGACATCGGCCTGTTCCAGGGCAACAACGATCCGGATGTCTGGTGCTACGAGCCCAAACAGAACGCCATCTGGCAGACCTTCGGCGGCAACGTCACCATTTACAATCCGGCCACTGGCCAGAACGATCCGACCAAGCTGACCTGCGGATTCACCACCGGAGACTATCCGGTGCGCTACTTCATGCTGAACGGAAAACCGTTCTTCAAGGAGAGCCACAACCAGGCCAAGCCGACCAGTCCGCTGGGCGAGCAGATGAAGGTGGAGCGGATCAGGATGGCGCCGGGCGAGGTGGTTCGCTTCCGGGTGCTCAACGCCTGTTCGGACAACCTGATGCCGATCGTGGTCGAAGGCCACGCGATGAACCTGATCGCGCTGGACGGGGTGAACTTCACCGAGGTGCGCAGCCAGCCGATCTACAACGGCACGCAAGGCGACGGTCAGGTGCTGCTGGCGCCGGCCAATCGGGCGGAATTCCTGATCCAGGGCGCGGCCAAGCCAGGGATCTATCGGGTGCTGCAGCTGGGCCAGACCCAGCAGTTCCTGGAGAGCGGCCAGAAGACGATCCTGGAGATCGAGATCATCGGCAAACCCAGGCGGATGAAGCTGCCGACTGCCCTGCCGGCGCCGCGCCGCAATTATCCGCTGATCAAGCCCTCGGAGATCAAGACCATCCGCACCATCCAGTTCGGCGGGACCTTCCCCGGCGTGTTGAATCCGGTGGTCGGCATCGATTTCCTGATCAACAACATGCAATACGAAGAGCGGGCCTGTCCGATCATCGTCGAGCGCGACACCTGTGAGGAATGGCATCTGGTCGTCGAGGGCGCCCACCATGGCGGCACCGAGGGCCACCCGTTCCATATCCACGTGGACTCATTCGAGGTGATCTCGATCGCGGGCGTGGCCCAGCCTCCGGGCACCTTCATGGACACCGTCTGGGTGCCGGTGAACTCGACGGTGGTGGTGCGGATGAAGTTCGTGGAATGGGTGGGGAAGAGCGTCTTCCACTGTCACATCCTGCCCCATGAGGACACCGGGATGATGCAGAACTTTCTGATTGTGGATCCGGCGGACGCCAAGCCGCACCACTAGGGTCTAGGGTTTGAGGATCAGGGCCGTGCGGGTGGCTTCGAAGGAGGACAGGCGGCCGAGGTAGCTCATGCCCAGCAGCGAGGTTTCCAGGCCGCTTTGCAGGACCAGGGCATCGACGTTCTCGACCCGGGCGCCGGCGATGGTGACACTGCGCAGCTTGACCTGAGCGGCCATGGTCTTGCCATCGGCGGTGGTCACCGGCACGGCATACTCGAGCTTGGAAAGATCGAGGCCCAGGCGCTGGGCGTCGGTGGCGGTCAGGGCGACGGCGGTGGCGCCGGTATCGACCAGGAAGCGCACGGCGCTGCCGTTGACGTCGGCGTTGGCCCAGTAGTGGCCGTCGGCGGCCTTGGTCACCTGGGCGGGCGTCGAAGGGCTGGCGACGGGGGCCGTCGCCAGCTGGACATTGGCTTGCGAGGCCTGTTGGGAGGGGTCGAACTTGACGACGGCGCCGGCGGCCCCGACGGCCGACAGCGCTCCCACCAGCACGACTGCTGCGAACCTCAACATTGATGACACCCCGCCCTTTTGGCTTCGTCGGGCCGCTCCAGGGCGATCCGTTGAGCACGGGTTCTAAGGGCTCAGGGTTTGCATCCGGTGAATCAGCCCCAAGAAATCAGGAGGCGAATAGTCCAAGCTTCTCCGGGCGAATGCGGCCGCGGCGGCTCGGCAGTTCGGCCATCAGCTGATCGCGCTCCGCCGCGCTGAACCCTGCCCAGCCGCCGATTTCGCTCAAGGTGCGGAAACAGCCCAGGCAGAGGCTGCTCTCGGGATCGACGATACAGACCTTCACACAGGGGGTGGTGATGGCCTTGGGCGGGCTGGCCCAGGGTGGTCCGGGCGTGGTCATGCGACGGCTCCCTCGGGAATGGCGTAGGCGACGGTGGCCTTGGCGGCGGCGCGGTCAGGGCCCTCGGTCCACATCAGGACGTCGACGGTGGCGATGCGGCGCCCCAGCCGCAGCAAGCGACCCTCGGCCATCAGCCGGCCGGGCTTGCAGGGACGCAGGAAGTGGATGTTGAGGGAGGTGGTCACCGCCATCGCCACCTCGCCGATGTGGGCCAGGATCAGGGCGTAGGCAGCGCTGTCAGCCAGGCCCATCAAGGTCGGGCCGGAGATCACGGCGCCGGGGCGCAGGTGACGCTCGGAGGTCGGCATGGCCAGGGTGACGATGCCGGGATCGACGTGGATCACCTTGACCATCTGCTCGGGGTCATTGTGCGGGAAAGCGCGCAACAGGAAGGCGTTGAGGGCGGCGGCGTCCATCCGCAGGACGCCCAGGCCCGGTCCGCCGGGGGAGAGGGGTGTGTCTGTCATCGCCCTAAGGATCGCGGCCCGGCGGCCTGCTGGCAAGTGAGACAAAACCGTCAAGAAGCCGCCATGTTTTCGCCCGAAGCATTACAGCAAGTTTAGATATGAAATCTCTGTCATACTCGGAGTCTTTCAAGAGTTTAATTTGCGAATACGGTGTTCGCGGTTCACCCTGCAGTCATAAATTTCAACCGCTGTCGGGAGCGACCCCATGAAGACCCTGCTGATTTCCGCAACTTTGCTGGCCTTCGCCGGCGCCACCGCCGTCTCGGCCCGGCCGGCCGACCGCCTCAGCGACGCCCAGTTCGTCAAGGCTGCCCGCTGCAAGGGCCTCGCCAAGGCCGATGGCATCGACACCAAGGGCGTCGACCAGGTGCTGAAGGCAAACAAGCGCGGCCGCGCCGACTGGATCATCGACAAGGCCATGAACGCCCAGGACGACGCGCAGGTTGAGGCCGGCAAGGCCGACGACACGCGTAAGGCCGAACTGATCGCCGAGCGAAACGGCGCCTGCCAGGCCTTCGGCGTGGCGGGGTAATTTCGCACTCTATCGAGCACCCAGAGCCCCTTGGCGCCTCGTCCTCCCCCGGACGGGGCGCTCTTTTTTGGGGTGCGCCTCGCGTCCGGTCCGCTAGCGTTGCGCGTTGGTTGGAGGGGAATGCATGCTGTTGACGATTCTTGTGGCCGCCTTCGCGGCCGATCCAGTCAAGCCGGCCGAGCCCGCCGCCCGGATGTCGATTGTCACAAAGGGCAATGCGACGATTTTCGGCATGGCGGTGCTTCTGGGCGCCAACGAGGCCGGGTGGAGTCCATCTAAGGTCGAGGCTGCCATGACGAGCGCCCGCAAGGTCGCCGATCCCGCGAAGGCGCCAGAAGAGTGCCCGATGGTCCCGGGGGCAGGCGAGCAACTCCGTAAGAGAGGGTTGTGAAGTCCTTACGTTGACGCAAGCGGCATCTTTCCAAACAAGCGTTCGACACGTATGCTCATCGCCGACTAGAACTCGCCCAAGAACCGCGCCCGGAGCCCCTGATGAATCTCGACTTTTCGCCCGAAGATCTCGCCTTTCGCGACGAGGTCCGCGCCTTCGTGACCGAGAACTACCCCGAGGCGCTGCGGGCGAAGTCGTCCGATGGCGAGGATCTCAGCAAGGAAGACTTCCTATCCTGGCACAAGATCCTGGCCCAAAAGGGCTGGGTGGCTCCGTCGTGGCCCAAAGAGTGGGGCGGCTGCGGCTGGACCTCTACCCAGAAATACCTGTTCGGCGAAGAGATGGCCCGGGCCGACGCCATCCCGGTGCTGCCGTTCGGCGTCGCCATGGTAGCCCCGGTGATCTACACCTTCGGCACCCAGGAGCAGAAGGACCGCTACCTGCCGAAGATCTACAACGGCGAGGAGTGGTGGTGCCAGGGGTACTCGGAGCCGGGCGCCGGGTCCGACCTGGCTTCGCTGAAGACCAAGGCCGAGCGCATTACAGGCGACGACGGCAAAGAGTATTACATCGTCAACGGCCAGAAGACCTGGACCACCCTAGCGCAGCACGCCGACTGGGGCTTCTTCCTGGTCCGCACCAACACCGAAGCCAAGATTCAGGAAGGCATTTCCTTCCTGCTGATCGACATGAAGACCCCGGGCATCACCGTGCGCCCGATCATCACCATCGACGGCGGCCATGAGGTCAACGAGGTCTGGCTGGAGAACGTCAAGGTTCCGGTCGAGAACCGCGTGTTCGAGGAGAACAAGGGCTGGACCTGCGCCAAGTTCCTGCTCGCCCACGAACGCTCCGGCATCGCCGGCGTGGCGCGCTCCAAGCGCGGCGTCGAGCGGGTGCGCGAGATGGCCGGGGTCGAGTTCGGCGATGACGGCGACAACCTGCTGAAGGACGCCGACTTCAAGCGCAAGGTCGCCGAGCTGGAGATCGACCTGACGGCGCTGGAATATACCGAGCTGCGGGTGCTGGCCTCGGAAAGCGCCGGCAAGGGCCCGGGTCCGGAATCCTCGCTCTTGAAGATCAAGGGCACCGAGATTCAGCAGCGGCTGACCGAACTGGCGCTGGAAGCGGCGGGCCACTACGCCTCGCCGTATTTCCGCGGTTTCCCGGGTGATGGCGACAACGCCCACCCGATTGGTCCGGACAGCGCTCACCGCACCAGTCCCAATTATTTCAACACCCGCAAGACCTCCATCTATGGCGGGTCGAACGAAATTCAGCGCAACATCATCGCCAAGATGGTCCTCGGGCTCTAAGCCCGAACCGACCGCAGCAGAAACGCCAAGCTTTAGGGACGCCCGATGGACTTCAATTTCTCCGAAGAGCAATCGATGCTGCGCGACACAGTCGCCAGCTTCCTGCAGGACAAGTACGACTTCGAAAAGCGCCAGAAGGTGATCAAGTCGGAGAGCGGCTGGAGCGCCGAGATCTGGGAAAGCTTCGCCAATGAGCTGGGCATCCTCGGGGCGCCCTTCTCGGAAGAGCTGGGCGGCCTGGGCGGCGGCGCCATCGAGAATATGATCGTCATGGAAGAGTTCGGCAAAGCCCTGGTGGTCGAGCCCTACCTCGGCACCGTGGTCATCGGCGGCGGCTTCCTGAAACATTCGGGTTACGCCGGGGCGGCCGATCTGATCGGCGGCATCATCGAAGGCAAGGTCACCATCGCCTTTGGTTATGCCGAGCCGCAGGCCCGCTACAACTGGGCCGATGTGAAGACCACGGCCAAGAAGGAAGGGGACGGCTACGTCCTCAACGGCCACAAGGCGGTCGTCATCGGCGCCCCCTGGGCCAGCCACCTGATCGTCACCGCCCGCACCAGCGGCGGCCAGCGTGACGAGGCCGGCATCTCTGTGTTCATCATTGAGAAGGGCGCCAAGGGCGTCGTCACCCGCGACTACCCGACCGTCGACGGTCAGCGCGCCTCGGAAGTCTATCTCGAGAACGTCACCGTGCCGGCCAGCGCCCTGATCGGCGAAGAAGGCAATGGTCTTCCCCTGGTCAACAAGGTGCTGGACGAGGCCGCGGCCGCCGCCTGCGCCGAGGCCGTCGGCGCCATGCGCAAGATGCATGAACAGACCCTCGACTACGCCCGCCAGCGCAAGCAGTTCGGCACCGCCATCGCCAACTTCCAGGTGCTGCAGCACCGGATGGTCGACATGTTCATGAACGTCGAGCAGTCGGTCTCGATGACCTACATGGCCACCCTGAAGCTTGACGAAAGTGACGCCGACCGCGCCAAGGCGGTCTCGGCCGCCAAGGTGCAGATCGGCAAGGCCTGCAAGTTCGTCGGCCAGAACGCCATCCAGATCCACGGCGGCATGGGCATGACCGAGGAACTGGCCGTGGGCCACTACTTCAAGCGCGCGACGATGATCGAGGGGCTGTACGGCTCGGTCGATCATCACCTGCGCCGCTACGAGACGCTGAGCTTCGGCAAGGCCGCCTGAGGCTCTTCGCTTTCACCAGAATTGGGCCCGGTCGCTTCGCAGCGGCCGGGCCTTTTTTACGGGACTGGTTCCCCGTGCAAGGGCGGCGACCAATTGAGCCCGGCGGTTGGTGCGGCTTACCCGTCCCCGACCTGCGCCAATCGGGGACAGGTACGCCACCACCCGGGATGCCCTCATGGCTTATGGTGTGGGCGGCGAACCAGTCCCCTGGCTGGCCGCCCAGTGGAACAGGCCGGCGGAGACCAGCCACATCGAGCCGAACAGGCTCGTACCCATCGCAACCTCATAGAGGCCGGCGATACCGGACGAGGCCCAGCCGGCCGAATAGCCGATGATGCCGGCCAGCAGTTGGGCGAGCGCCACTCCGGCCATCACCCTGGCAAGGCCCGCCGCCTTGAAGCGGACGAAAACCGAGCCGACGACGGCGATGGCGATGACGCCGAGGAACATCAGGTTGGCGGGGTTGTCTTCATTGCCAAGGAAGCCGACCGCGCCGTTGACCCAGACAAGGCCGACGCAGGCCAGCAGGGCCAGCAGGCCGCCTAGCCGGTAGGTCAGGCTGCTGGAGGCCCAGACAATCAGCTCAATGACCAGCCCGGCCCCGCCGAGGATGACGCCGGCGAAGATGAAGTCGGACAGGGTCCAGGGAAACCGCAGGATGAGCGGCAACGAGAGCAGGACGGCGAGGCCGCCCCAGCCGAGGATGCGCCAGGGAAATCGGAAACGGGTGGGTTGGATGTTGTCGGTCATGGAATGCCTCCTCCTGAGGGCTTCCGGTCTAGACGGCCGGCCGGTGAGCGGCATGAGCGGCAGGTGAGCAATCGCTGAAAACGTCGCTGTCGACTTCCGCAGGGGCACACGGGCAGTGTGGGAGGAACAACAAATCATGGGGCGCGGAATGAAGTTCGACGAGGTGGTTCAAGGGCGCCGGAGCATCCGGGGCTACAAGCAACAGCCGGTGCCCAGGGCGGTGATCCGCGAGGTCATCGAGCTGGCCATGCGGGCGCCGTCCTCGCTCAACACCCAGCCCTGGAACTTCCACGTTCTGTCCGGCGAGCCGCTGGACCGCATCCGGGCCGGCAACACCGAGCGCAACCTGGCGGGCGTGCCCCATAGCCGCGAATTCCGCACCCACGGCGAGTACGGCGGCGTCCACCGTGAGCGGCAGATCGGCATCGCCAAGCAGCTGTTCTCCGCCATGGGCATTGCCCGGGAGGACAAGGACGCGCGGATGGACTGGGTGCTGCGCGGCTTTCGGCAGTTCGACGCGCCGGTGTCCATCGTGGTGACCTATGACCGCTCCATCCATGGCAGCGACATTGGGCCGTTCGACTGCGGGGCGGTGGCCAACGCCCTGGTCAATGCCGCCTGGTCGCGGGGCCTCGGCTGCGTGATCAACAGCCAGGGCATCATGCAGTCACCGGTGGTCCGCGAGCATGCCGCCATTCCGGACGACCAGGTGATCATGATCTGCATCGCCATGGGCTATCCCGACGACGACTTCCCGGCCAACGCGGTGGTGTCGGAACGCAAGAGCGTCGATGAGGCGGCGGTGTTCGTGGGGTTCGAGGACTAAAGGCCTGACTGCCTTCGGTTCTTCCCGCGCCGGGCTTGGCGAAGCGGACCAACATTATACCGCATACCGGGCCGGGGCGGCGCTGATAAGGTGCGTCCAGGTCCTCGGGAAGCATCATGAATTCTGTGTCTCGCCGTTCTGCCATCGCCTTGTCGGCCTCCGCTTTCGCGCTCGTCGTCGCGCCGCGCGTCCTGGCTCAAGCCGCCCCCGCCGAGTGGACGCCGGAGCAGGCCAAGGCGATCCTCGACAAGACCCAGGCGCTGACCCTGGCCCCGGATCTCGGACACCTGACGGCCGGCGAGCGGACGGCGGTGGGCAAGCTGCTGCAGGCCGGGGCCATCTTCCAGGACGTCTACGAGCTTCAGCGGCATCGCGCCGCCCCGCAGGTGCGGCGCGCGCTTGGCCTGCGCACCGACGCCCACGGCCGTGACCTGGCGACGCTGTACCGGGTGTTCCAGGGACCGATCGCCACCACGCTGGACAACAGGCGCGTGCCCTTCGTCGCCATAGACGAGGCCCCGGCCGGCAAGAACGTCTATCCCTGGGACCTGACCAAGGCCGAGTTCGAGGCCTATCTGACCGCCCATCCCGCCGAGAAGGGGGCGTTGACCCATGAGCGGTCGGTCGTTCGCCGAGCCGACAGGCCGTCGCTGCTGCGCGATGTTGGCAAGCTCAAGCGCTATCCGGTGCTCGACACGCTGCATCCGGGCCTGCGAACGCGGCTGGAGCGGCTGAGCCGCACGCCCAACGCCAGGGTGCTGTATGCCGCGCCCTATTCGGTGGCCTTCGCCGAGGAGATGATCCGCGCCCACGCCCTGCTCAACGAGGCGGCCGACGCGGTGGAGGCCGACGACTGGGCCTTCGCCAAATACCTGCGCAACCGCTCGCGCGACCTGCTCAGCGACGACTATGAGTCCGGCGACGCGGCGTGGCTGAAGGGGCGGTTCAAGAACCTCAACGCCCAGATCGGCGCTTACGAGAGCTACGACGACGAGCTGACCGGAACGCGCGCCTTCTACAGCTTCAGCCTGCTGGCGACGCGCAACGCCGAGGGCGCAGCTCTGCGCAATGCGATGAGCGGCATCCAGGCGCTGGAGGACAGCCTGCCGACGCCGCAGCACAAGAAGGTGCAGGAGGACATTCCGGTCGGCGTCTATGACGTCATCGCCGACTTCGGCCAGTCGCGCGGCGCCAACACGGCGACCAACCTTCCCAATGAGGCCTATCTGGTCGAGCGCTACGGCAGCATCATCCTTCTCCGCGTCAACATCATGCGCAACCCCGACATCTTCAAAGGCAGCGGCGACACCTTCGGGGCGGCGATGGCGGCGCCCTATGCCGGGCACCTGACCTCGGACGCCAACTTCTATCGGACCCTCTGGCACGAGGTTGGCCACTATCTGGGGCCGGACCTGACCAAGAACGGCGGGCAGTTCGCCGACGCGCTCGGGGCCGACGCCAGCCTGATGGAGGAGATGAAGGCCGATCTGGTCTCGCTGTCCGTCGCCGAGGAGCTGAAGACGCGCGGCTACTACACGGCCGACCAGCTACGGGCGCTATACGCCAGCGGCATCCTGCGGGTGCTGCAGAACAACAGGCCGCGCCGTGAGCAGCCCTACAACATGATGCAGCTGATGCAGTGGAACTGGTTCCTGGACCGCAAGGTGCTGAGCTTCGATGCCGCGACGGCGAAGATGTCGATCGACTATGGGCGGTATCCAGGGGCGGTGCGGGATCTGTTGAAGGCGGTTCTGGCGCTGCAGGTCGCCGGCGACCGGGGCGCGGCGGAGGCCTTCATCGGCAAATGGGGAAGCTGGGACGAAGGCCTGCACGGGAAGATCGCCGCCAACATCCGGGCCGAGCAACGCTATCGGTTCCGGCTGTTCAACTATTCGGCGGTGACCTCGGCTGCCTGAGATCTCAGAAGCGCGGCCAGCAGGCCGACGCCAAGCCAGGCGCCGACGATGGGACTGGGGCCGATGCCGAGGAAGGGAACCGGGAAGGCGCCAAGGAAGGGCGCGACCGACCAGGCGAGCAGGCAGATACCAAGCCCCATGGCCGGCAGGCGATGTCGGGACGAGGGGACGCCGACCAGCGGGGTGGCGGCTGTCAGCAGGAGAAGCGCCAGGCCAAGCAGGCCGAGAAGCGCCGACTGGCTGAAGGCCAGGTCGATGACGCCCTCGACCTCGGCCACCGGCGCCAAGGGGTCGGGTCGCAACCAGGCGAGACCTGCGCCGCCGGCCGCCACGGCCCCGAGCAGCAGGCGAGTCAGGAGGGGGGCCGTCGTGGGGCCCGTCGCCAGCAAGGCGACGGCGGCAAGCGTCGTGGCCTGGGAGGCGTCCGGCTGAGCGACGGCCAGCGCCAAGGCGGCGACGAGGGCCAGCCAGGAGGTGAGGGGATAGGCGTCCACGCGGGCGGTGAAGGCGACCAGGGCGGCTGGGCCCAGCAGCATGGCAATATTGGCCTGGATCGGCCCGATCGCCAGCCAGCGGTGTACACCCTGGAGGCCCGGACTGATGAAGCCCGCCAAGAGCATCGCCGGCAGCAGCCAGAGGAACACGGGCAGGAGAGGTCGCCGGCCCCTGAAGGCGATGGCGGCCGCAAGGGCCGCGCCGACGGCCCAAACCGCCAAATTTCGCAGCGCCAGCGTCATCGGGGCGCCGCTGAGCGTGCAGATGACGATGCCGAGGGCGACGGTCGCCAGGGAGACAAGGCCGAAGGCCGTCAAAAGGCGAGAGAAGCGCGAACGAAGCAGCAAGCGGAGACTCGCAGAAGGGGTGCGGCCATCCTGGCAGCCCTGGCGGTTCGTCCTCAGCATCCAGCGCGCGGATGAACGAAAGCCTTGGCGAAGGCGTCCGGGAAGCCTGAGGCGGCCGGCGCTTCGCGCGCGACCCAGCGTTCCAGGCGCCGGACGAAGCTTTGTAACATGTCCTCGACCAGGATGAGCGAGTGGCCGATCGAATCGTAGGGCACGGTCAGGGAGACGCCGTCGCCGGTGTCGTCCGTCCAGAGGACGGCGGCCTCGCCCCGGCAGTCGATGTAGGGGTTCGGGTCGTGGCCCAGCCAGGGCGATGAACCGCCCTGCTCGACCCCGTACCATCCACGCCAGCCCTCCAGGCCGCAGCAGCAGCTGGGCAGGAGTTCGAAGTCCAGGTCCGTGGCCCTCAGGCCGCCGGGAGCGATCAGCCAGCCTTCCTCATCGACCTTGCGCGCCATGGCCCGCAGCGTCGCCTCCAAGGTATCGTGCATGACGTCGCTGGCGGAAGCGACGACGGCGACGATGCGGCGGACGGTGTCATCGTCGGCCTCGCCGGTGACTACGATCCAGTCGTCCGGCGGCCCACGTCCGATCCAGGGCGCGGAACGGCGCAGGTGATGTTCGATGACCGGCTGCAGCTCGAGCATCGTGGTCTACAGGGGCGCGCAGGCGTCGTTCAGCCATTCGCCGGCCTCGCCGTCGACCAGCGGGCCGATCTCGCGCAGGACGCGGGCGTGGTAGGTGTTGAATTGGGTGCGCTCGACGTCGGTCAGCATGTCGAGCACGACCAGCCGCTTGTCGATGGGGGCCAGGGTCAGGGCCTCGAAGCGGTGCATGGGGCGTTCGCCGCCGGGGATGTCCTCGGCCGGCATGACCACTTCCAGGTTCTCGATGCGGATGCCGTATTCGCCGCTCTTGTAGTAGCCGGGCTCGTTGGAGACGATCATGCCGCTCTGCAGGGCCACGGTGTTGGGCGCCTTGGCGATGCGGTGCGGGCCCTCGTGGACGCCGAGGTAGACCCCGACGCCGTGACCGGTGCCGTGGTCGTAGTCGAGGCCTTCCGACCACAGGGCGACGCGGGCGAAGGCGTCGATCTGGCTGCCGGTGGTGCCGGCCGGGAAGCGCAGGCGGGCGAGGGCCAGATGGCCTTTGAGGACCAGGGTGTTGCGGCGCCTCATCTCTTCGGTGGGCTCGCCGATGGCCATGGTGCGGGTCACATCGGTGGTGCCGTCGAGGTACTGGCCGCCGCTATCGACCAGCAGCAGGGAGCCCTGGGCGGCCCGCTCGTTAGAGCGCTCGGTCGGGCGGTAGTGGGGCAGGGCGCCGTGACCGTTGGCGGCCCCGATGGTGTCGAAGCTGAGGTCCTGCAGGGTGCCGGTGGCTTCGCGGAAGCCCTCCAGCTTGGCGACGGCTTCCTTCTCGTCGGGCGGGTTGATCTGCCCTTCGGTGGCGATCCAGTGGAGGAAGCGGCTGAGCGCGGCGCCGTCACGGCGGTGGGCTTCGCGGGTCCCGGCGATTTCGACGGCGTTCTTGCAGGCGCGGGGCAGGGTGGTGGGGTCCATGCCGCGGATGACCGCGTCGCCCAGCTTGTCGAAGTACCAGGCCGAGGACTGGCCGGGATCGACGAGCACCTTCTGGCCCTTGAGGGCGTCGAGCGCCGGCTCCAGGTCGTCGGGGGTTTCCAGGCTGACCTGGTTGCCGAGCCAGGCGGGCAGGTCAGCCGTTACCTTGTCCGGGTCGAGGAACAGCCGGGCCGTGCCGTCGGCGCGGACAAGGGCCTGGCTGAGCGGTAGCGGGGTGCGGATGACGTCGCCGCCGCGCACATTGAACAGCCAGGCGATGGAGGCCGGGGCGGTCAGGACGGCGGCGTCGGCGCCGAGCTTTTTCAGGGCCTCGCCGATGCGGGCGCGTTTGGCGGCGCTGTCCTCGCCGGCGTGTTCCAGCGGTTGCGGCACGACCTTGGCCTTGGGCTGGGCCGGGCGCTCGTCGCCCCAGGCGCTGTCGAGCGGGTTATTCGTGACGGGCTTGAGGGTGGCGCCGGCCTTGTCGGCGGCTTTCTTGAGGCCCGCTAGCGCATCGGGGCTATGCAGGCGCGGGTCGTAGCCGATCACCGAGCCCTTCTGCAGCTCGACATAGGCGGGCACGCCGCCTTCGACCAGGTCGCGTATCTCGAAGACGCCCTGATCGACCTGTTCGCGGACCTGCAGGGTGTAGCGGCCATCGACGAAGACGGCGGCCTTGTCCTTCATGATCACCGCCGCCCCGGCCGAGCCGGTGAAGCCGGTGGCCCAGGCCAGCCGGTCGTTGGCGGCGGGCAGGTACTCGTTCTGGTGCTCGTCCTCATGCGGTACGAGCAGGCCGTCGAGGCCCTGCTGCGCCATGGCGGCGCGGATCAGCGGGACGTGGCGAGGCCCGAAGGACGGGTCGGTGGATTCGTCGAAGGTCTGGCGCATGGCGAAGGTTTAAGCGCGGGCGAGAGCCGGCGCAAACCTGATTCGATGTGTCGCATCCCCGACTAATCCGCCGCTAACCCCTGTCCGGTCATCCTGCCCCCTTCTGACTTGAGGGGACGCCGATGACCTGCGACTGCAACAGCCTGGGCCGCTGGCCCGTGATGACCCGCCGCGCGGCGCTGGCCGGGGCGGTCGGCCTGGGTCTGGCTGCCATGGCCCCGGCGGCGGCTCTGGCCGGGGGCCACTGCGAGGCGTTGCTGCTGACCTGCATGGACTACCGCCTCGACAATGAGGTCACCGCCTACATGGACGCGCGGGGCCTGCGCGACAAATACGACCACGTCATTCTGGCCGGCGCCTCGCTGGGGGCGATGAACGACAAGTTCCCGCTGTGGAAGGACGTCTTCATGACCCACATCGACCTGGCCGTGCAGCTGCACGCGGTCCACCGGGTGATCATCGTCGATCACCGCGACTGCGGCGCCTACAGGCTGGTGCTCGGCGAAGCCGCCGTGAAAGACCCCGAGACCGAGCTGAAGAGCCATGTGAAACAGCTCTACGCCGTTCGCTCGGCCATTCTGGCCAAGCACCCGCACATGGAGGTCGAGATCGGTCTGATGGCGCTGGACGGCAAGGTGATGCAGGTCATCTGACGGCAGAAGGCCCGCATCGAACGATGCGGGCCTGTTTGATCTGTCTCAGAGCGATCCGACTACTGCGGAGACTCTTCGATGATGACCGGATCCCGGCGGGCTTCGGCGGCCTGGGCGCGCGAGCGCTCGGCGGCCGCCCGGGATTCGGCGGCGGCGGCGCGAGCCTCCGCGGCGGCCCGGTCAGCCGACAGTTGGGCGTTGGCGGCCTGGGCGTTGTAGTTCGACTGGGCGTTCAGGTTTGATTGGGCCGCGGCTTGGCTGGCGGCGGCGTTGTAGCCGGCCTGGGCGCCCTCGAGCGCGCCTTGGGCGCGGGCCTGTTCGGCCGCGATGGCCACCTCTTCGGGAGTGAGTTGATCGCGGTTGGAGCTGGCGACCATGAAGGCCACCGCGATGATCGCGACAACGGCGACCAGGGCCGCGACGATCCAGGCCGTGGTATTGTTGCTGCGACGCGCTTCGAGGCGCATGTCCTCGCGCGCGGCCTGGAGGGGCGTTTCCTCGTAGACGTTGCGATTATCGCCGGGCTGATAGGTCATGACGGCCTTCGTTCTGCTGAACTTGATGACAGCAGAACGGCGCGCGCTGAGTCGGGTTCCGGTGTTAACTCTTCTGAAGCACCAAAGTTGCCCAGGCGTCGCGGTGGAGGCGGCGTTTCAGGTGGAATCCGCGAGCCAGATAGGCGGCCTTCACCCGGCGCTCCTGGGTGCGCAGCAGGCCGGACAGGATGGCGATACCGCCGGGCTTGAGGGCCGTTCTGATATCCTGGGCCAGGGCGACCAGAGGCGGGGCCAGGATGTTGGCGAACACCAGGTCGTAGGGAGCGGTGGCGGCGACACGGCGGTGGTTCAGGCCCGAAGCGTAGACAAAGCGGGCGTTTGACCTGTTGACCTTGGCGTTCTC
>JBKJSF010000164.1:0-16301 GCA_046595895.1 Caulobacter sp.
ACCGGCGCATCGGCGCGGGCCGCGGCGCCGGCTGGCGAGGGGGGCCCGAGGCCGCCGCTTCCCATGTAGGCCTTCCAGTAGCGCATGGTGGCGTTCTTGCCGCGATCATCGGTCAGCATGGCGTTGAGGTCGTAGACGCCGGCGAAGCCGACCGAGCAGCGGTAAAGCCCCTGTTGCAAGGTGACCCCGGCCAGGGCGACGTAACCGCCGTAGCTGGCCCCAACCACGCAGGCGCGCTTGGGATCGACGACGCCCTCGGCGGCGAGGGCGGCCAGGGCGTCCGAAACGTCGGTCTGCATGGCCCGACCCCATTGGCCAAAGCCCTTGTCGCGGAAGGCGCGGCCGCGGCCGGAGGAGCCTCGGAAGTTGGGCTGGATGACCGCATAGCCGCGCGCAGCGAAGGCCTGGGCCAGCCAGTCGAATCCGAGCCGGTCGCGCGCCTCCGGCCCGCCGTGCGGCAGCACCACCACCGGCAGGCCCTTAGCCTCGCGGTCGGGCGGCAGGGTCAGAACGCCGTCGAGGTCCAGCCCATCGCCGGCCTTGTAGGCGAACAGCCTGGTCGGCCCGACGCGGGAGGGGACGATGCGGGGATAGACCTCGCCCAGCGGATCGGCCTTCCCGGCCTTCAGATCGACCAGCCACCAGGAGCCGGAATCGTCGCCGCCGTCGGTCTGCAGGATCATCCGGTCCTGGTCGGTCGAGGCCGAGCGGATCACCGGCCGCTTGCTCATGAAGGGCTTGAGGGCCTTGGAAGCCTTGGTCTGGCGCGCGGCGTCGAACAGCACGACGCGCGGCACGGCGTCGTCAGGCATGTAGCCGATCAGGGTGCGGTCGCGGCGGTCGGTCAAAGGGTAGGCGACCTCATCGCCGCCGGTGCTGACTATTTTCACCGTCCCGTCGGCCAGGCCGATCTCCCGCAGCACCATGCGGCCCTCGGCGTCGGTCACCATCAACGCTGCCGCCGTCTGGTCACGGCCAAAACCGGCCAGATAGACCTCACCCAGCCTGGCCTCGCCCTGAGCCAGCACCTTGCCGGTCTCGCCGGCGGTCAACGACCACAGGCCGCGAACCTCGTCGTAGTTCAGACGCGCCACCACGGCGCCGTCGCGGATCAACCAGTCGATGGTGCTGTCGCCGCCCCGGTTGACCAGGTCGATGTCGCCGGTCACCAGGTCGATGCGGAAGAGGTCGGCGTTGTAGTCGGCGAAATCGACTTCGCCGTTGCCCTTGCGCTTCTGCTCGAAGGTGCTGAAAAATCCGATCCAGCGGCCGTTCACCTCGATGAGCGCGTGACGGTCGAAGACCACGTCCCAGGCTTTCACCCCACCAGCGAACATCTGCACGATCTTGCCGGTCTGGATGTCGAGCGAGAACACCGTCGACTGCTCGCTCATGCGCATGTGCATCGACAGGCGGGCCGGCCGGCTGACCTGAATCAGCACGAAACGTTCGCCCGCCCAGGCGACGCTGCTGACCTTGCTGGCCGCCAGGTCCATCACCGCCAGCGGCTTGCCGGCCAGGTCGCGGACGAACAGCTTGCGGCCCTTGCCGTCGAAGGCGACGAAGGCCAGCCGATCGCCGCCGGGCGACAGGGTGACGTGGTCCATGGCCGGCAGTCGGGCGTAGATCTCCAGCGGCAGGGGTTCCGGAGGTGCGGCCAATGCCGGCGCGGCGAACAGGCCGGCCAGCATCGCCAAGGTGGCGATCGTCAATTTTCCCGGCATCAATTGGCCCCCGCCCCGACGGCGCGTTGTCGCGCTCGAAGCAGAGTTTGCGGGAGCCGCCGCCGGACGGTCAAGCATTGGTCAGCGGGGCGGGTTGTGCCGGTCCAGGAAGGCCACCGTGGCCTCCAGCATCTGCAGCCGGGTGTCACTGCGCGACATCCAGTGGTCCTCGGCTTTCAGAGTAACAAGCTCGACCGGCTTGCCGGCCCGCCGCAGGGAGTCGGCCATGATCTGGCTCTGCTCGTAGAGCACGACGGTGTCGTCCTTGCCGTGGATCAGCAGCACGGGAATGTCCGACTTCGCGGCGTTGGCGAGCGGCGAGATGGCCGTCAGTTGGGGGTCGCGACGGTTGGCGACGCCCATGAACCGCGACCAGTAACGCTGGGTGTCGGTGTTGCGGCCGCCCTGGGCCTTGGCCACCGCTTCCATGAGCCGCTTGGGATCGGAGACCGCCGAGATGGCCACGGCGCAACGGTAGACGCCGCGATCCAGCGTCGCCCCGGCCAGGGCCGCGTAGCCACCGTAGCTGGAGCCGACGATGCAGACGCGCTTCGGATCGATGATACCCTTTCCGGCCAGGTCGCGGACGCCGTCCGACAGGTCGGTCTGCATCTTGCGGCCCCATTCGCCGTAGCCGGCCTCGAGGAACTTGCGGCCAAAGCCGTCCGAGCCACGGAAGTTGGGCTGCAGGACGGCGTAGCCCCGCGAGGCCAGTGCCTGGGCCTTCCAGTCGAAGCCTGGCGCGTCGCGGGCGGCCGGCCCGCCATGCGGCAGGACCACCAGAGGGAGCTTCTCGGCCGCCCGGCCGCGCGGCAGGGTCAGGTAGCCGGTGATTTCCAGGCCATCGGCGGCCTTGTATTTGATCGAGCGCACCTCGGCGAAATCCTCAGGTCCAAGCTCGCTGTAGGGCGAACCCAGCACGCCGGCCGCCTTGGTGTCGAGATCGACCAGGGCGTAGAACGGCCCGCTCTTGGGATCCTCGACCCTGACGACGATCTTGCGGCGGTCGTCGGTCCAGGACACCAGCCGGACCTGCAGACCCGGATAGGCCTTGGTGATGCCGCGCCAGACGGCCTGGTCCTTCTTGTCGAAGAAGCTGTAGGTCAGGTCGTCGCCGTCGAGGTTCAACGTGCCGATCAGGGCTTGGCTGACCGGATCGCGGACGAAGGCGTCATTGGGCGGCAGCTTGATCTCGCGGGGCGCCCCGCCGTCGGCGGGATATTCGCGGATCACCTCGATGTCGGTCTCATCTTCGGGGATAATCAGCAGCACGGAAGTTCCGTCCTGGCCGAGGCCCGCCAGGTAGGGACGGCTGATCGGGGTGTTGAGGCTCAACGCCAGGGTCCAGCGATTGTCGCGCTGCAGGCGCAGGGACCAGTCGCCCTTGACGCGGTCGTATTCGGTCTGGGCCAGGGGCGTGCCGTCGCGGGCCAGCACCCAGTCAAAGGTGTCGGGCCGGCCCTGTTCGAAGACCCGGGTGGCGCCGTTCGTCAGCCGGATGGCGAACAGGCTGTTGCGGCCCATTTCGCCGCTTGGCCAGTGGACGCCCTCGACAATGACGGTCGGCTGGCCGTCGATGATCCGCACCCGTGGCGGGCCGAAGACGGCGTTCATGGAGTCCTTGGCCTTGTCCATCAACAGCCGGGTCTTGCCGGTGGCGACGTCATAGGCGAGGACCTGATAGTACTCCCGCACGGGCCCGGACAGGCCGGGGACAAAGGTGGTCGAGGACATGGTGATCAGCAGGTAGCCGGGCGTCGCCCACTGCAGGTCGCGCATCTTGCGGTCGCCGGCGTTGAGGGTGGCGATAGCCCGGCCGTCGGCCACGCCCTTGATCAGCACCATGCGGGCGTCGCCGCGGGTGACGGCGTAGGCGACCATGGCCCCGTCGGGCGAGATCTGGGCGTCCTCGATCATCGGCAGCCGGCCATAGGCGGCCAGCGGCGCGGACGAGGCCGGCGCCGCGCTCAAGGCGCAGAAGGTCAGGGCCAGAGCGGCCAGACAGCGAGACAGGAAACTCATGCGGAACGCCCCCGGCGGTCCGACTGAGGGACCGTCGGCGATGCTAAACGAAAAACGCCCCGGCGCGAACCGGGGCGTTGATCTGTGGCCGATGGTCGATGCCTAGCGCGGAGCCAGGATCATGATCATCTGGCGGCCTTCCATCTTGGGCTCGTGCTCGACCTTGGCGACCTCGTCGAAGTCGGCCTTGACCTTGTTGAGCAGCTTCATGCCCAGCTCCGGGTGGGCCATTTCCCGGCCGCGGAATCGCAGGGTTACCTTGACCTTGTCACCCTCCTCGAAGAACCGGTGCATCGACTTGGCCTTCACGTCGTAGTCATGAATATCGATGTTGGGCCGAAGCTTGATTTCCTTGAGCTCGACGATCTTCTGCCGCTTGCGGGCCTCGTTCTTCTTCTTCTGTTCCTGGAATTTGAACTTGCCATAGTCCAGGATCTTGCAGACCGGCGGATTGGCGTTGGGAACGATCTCGACAAGGTCCAGACCGGCCTCTTCAGCCGCCTCCAGCGCAGCGGAAATGGGCATCTCGCCCTGCTTCTCGCCATTCTGATCGATCAGAAGAACACGGGGAACGCGAATGTCTTCATTCATGCGCGGCCCGTCTTTCACGGGCGGCGTATTGTTAGGGCGGCGAATAGGCTTCTGCTCCGGTAGCTGTTTATACGAAAGGCGCGGCTCGCCGGGGGCGTTCCGCGTTCTTGGGCGATATATGACCCTTGCCGGGATGCGCCGCAAGTGAAGTTCAGGGTTGGACGCGGCGGAGTCCCAGGCCTGCGCCCGCCAAGCCGCGACGGATGGCCCCGGGCCGCCTACCTGGGCAGCAGCGAGAAGCTGGCGTTGGCCACCGTATCGACGGCCATGTCCGCCAGCCGGGGCGCGTGCAGCACCGCCACATGGCCGCGCGGACCCATGACGGCGGCGTCGGAGCTGGCCGAGAACAGGGCCACCGTCGGGGCACCGGCGGCGGCGATCAGGTGCAGCGGGCCAGTGTCGTTGCCGACCGCCAGCACCGAGCGAGATCCGAGCAGGGCGATCTGGGCGAAGTCGGTGCGGCCGGTCAGGTCGCGGGCCCGGCCGACAGACTTCTGGATGGTGCGGGCCAGGGCGCTTTCCTGCGGTCCACCGATGATGACGATGTCGTAGCCGGCGGCGAACAGGCGGGCGGCGAGTTCCGAGAACTTCTCGATCGGCCAGCGTTTCTCCGGCGCCTTCTCGTTGCCACCGGGCACCAGCAGCACGAAGGGCCGGGGAACCTGGGCGCCCGGGGTTGGCCGGGCCTCCGGCGCGCGGCGGACGATCCAGGAGAGGTCGGGGGCGGGGGCGTCGCCGGACGCGGTCGGGGCGTCCGGCCAGATGCCAGCCACCTGCAGCTGTTCGGCCTGACGCTCGAGGAGGTGCATTGTCTCGCGACCGGGATTGCGGTGCCGGAACTTGGCGCCGGCCACCGGACCGGACCACGGCGGCGGGAAGGGTCGCAGCATGTTGAACAGCGATGCGGAGGCGGAATTGCCCTGCAGGTCATAGATGCGGGCGTACTTCGCCGCCTTGATCGACTTGCGAAGGGCCAGCCATTCGCCCGGATTGCCGGGCGCGCCATTGGTGTCGATCTCGTTGAAGTAGGGGCTGGTCCTGGCCAACGCTTCGAAGGCGGGGATCGTCAGCAGGGTGATGCGCGCACGCGGATGCGCCGCCCTGATCCGCCGCATGGCGGCCAGCGACAGCACAAATTCGCCGATGGTCCCGGCCTGTACGACCAGGATCTTCTCGAAGTTCGCCATCAGCCCCGACTCCCCAATAGACGAGCATAGACGGCTAGGGTGGCTTCGCACATGGCCTCAACCGAGTAGAGTTTTTTGGCCCGGGCCTGGCCGGCCTCGCCCATGGCGCGGCGGCGGGCGGCGTCGGTGTCCATCGCCTGGCCGAGCCCCTCGGCCCAGGCATCGGCGTCGCCGACGGCGAGGCGCCAGCCGGTCTCCCCCTCGACGACTGTCTCGCGGGCTCCGCCGTGGTCGCTGACCAGCACAGGCCGGCTCATGGCCTGAGGTTCGACGGCGGTACGGCCGAAGCTCTCCGGCTGGGTCGAGGGCAGCAGGGCGAAGTCGGCCAGCCGATAGGCGGCCGGCATGTCGTCGCAGTGACCGACCAGCTTGACCTGGTCCGTCAGACCGTTGGCCCGGATAGCGTTCTCGACCTCCTGGCGATACTCGGTGCGGCCCTGGTCGTCGCCGACGAAGAGGATGAGAAAGTCGCTTCGGCCATCCTTCTTCAGGTGCGCGGCGGCATCGACGACGGTCCTGTGGCCCTTCAGCCGGGTTATGCGGCCGCCGAGCACGAAGACGGTGCGGCCGTCGGCCGGGCCGAGGTTCCAGGCGTCGCGCAGTGCCTTCACTCGGGCGGCGGTGACCTTGCGCGGATCAAACCGGCCCAGATCGACGCCGCGCGGGATGGAGATGACCTTGTCCGGCGCCGCCTCATGGGCGGCGATAACGTGGTCGCGGGTGTAGTCGCTGTTGGCGATGACCAGGTCGCCGCGGGTCATCACCGAATTGTACCAGCGCTTAAGGCCCGATTTGGCGTTGTAGATGCCGTGGTAGGTGGCGACGAACGGGACCTTGGTCGCATGCGCCGCCCACAGGGCGCTGAAGGCCGGGGCGCGGCTGCGGGCGTGGACGATGCTGATCTTCTCCTTGCGGATCAGGTCGATCAGCCGGGCGGCGTTGCCGATCATCACCAGCGGGTTCTTGCTATGCACCGGCATCTGGGCCAGTCGGCCGCCGTCGGCCTCCAGCCGGGCCGCCATCCGGCCGCCGCGCGTGGCCACATAGGCCCGCCCGCCGGCATTCACCACGGCTTGCGCGACGTCGATGGCGGTCTGCTCGGCGCCGCCAGTCTCCAGCTCGGGAACCACCTGCAGCAGCGCAAAATCCGGGGGTAGGGCGAGCAAGGCGGCGGTTGCTTCCTTCGATGCGGCGATGGGGCTAGGGAGCGTTGATAGGGGAATTGGAGGCCCGGCGCCATGACAGAGACCAGTGGATTTCTGGAGCGTGAAGACGGCGAGCGCGTGGCGTGGAAGGCCGTCGCCGGCAGGAGGTCGACGGTGGTCTGGCTGGGCGGCTTCATGTCCGACATGGCCGGAACCAAGGCCCAGGCCCTGGCCGACTGGGCGGCGCAGCAGGGTCGCGCCTATGTGCGGTTTGACTACCTGGGCCACGGCGAATCGACCGGGGCGTTCAGGGACGGGACCATCACCCGTTGGCGCGAGGACTCCCTGGCCGTGATCGACGCCCTGACCGAGGGGCCGCTTGTACTGGTCGGCTCGTCGATGGGCGGCTGGATCGCTTGCCTGGCGGCGGCGGTGCGGCCCGACCGTCTGGCGGGGATGGTGCTGATCGCCCCGGCCGCCGACTTTACCGAAAAGCTGATGCTGCCCGGCTTTCCGCCCGAGGCCCACGAGGCCCTGGCCGCCACCGGCGAATGGACCCGCCCCAGCCTCTACGACGAGGGCGGCTATCCGATCACCCGAACCCTGCTGGAAGACGGCGCCCGCTGGTCCATCCTGCCCGGCCCCCTGCCCATCGAAGTCCCTGTGCGCATCCTGCAGGGGGCGCAGGACCCGGACGTGCCGTGGGCCCATGCCTTGGCGCTGGCCCAGGCGTTGAAGGGCGAGGACGTGGTCTTCACCCTGATCAAGGACGGCGACCACCGGCTGTCGCGACCGCAGGACATCGCCCGGCTGATCGCGGCGGTGGAGGAGCTTACTCCCAGAACGCCTTGATCCGCGCCGCTTCCGCCAGCCCCTGCGCATGGCCGGCCCGGGCGATGTCGGCCCGACGACTGCCGTCCATCAGGTTCGGACCGAAGGCCTCGCCGCTGCCGGCGTCGGGGACGATCAGAGCCGCCGCATTGCCGGCCGCGCGGACCTGGGCCAGTTCGGCTTCGAGGCCGGGCATCATAAACGGCAGGAAGGCTGGCGGGGCGACGGCGACCAGCAGGACCTTGCCGTAGGTCTTGGCCAGGTCGGCGTTGGTTCCCGAGCGCATGCCGCCGTCGATGTAGCGCCGCCCCTCGATGGTGATCGGCGGAAAGATGGTCGGCACCGAGCAGGAGGAGGCGACCGCGCGGATCAGCGGCGCGGCCTTGTCCTCGCCCCAGATGACCAGTTCGCCGTCGGCCGTGTCGACGGCCGTGCAGGCAAAACCGGTCGGCCAGGGGCGCTCCCCCTCGGCCAGCGGGCCGAAGCCGGCGATGAAGGCCTCCTCCGACGCGGTGGTGGCCTCGAGCGCCATCTTCGCCAGCTTGAGGCGGCCTTCGACGGCCAAGGGTTCGCCGGGGGGCTTGCTCATCATCACGCTCATCAGCGGCGTCAGGTCCGGCGCGGGGCGGGCGGGGCCGTCCGTCGGGGTGGCCTCCCTGATCTGATCGGCGGCGGCGAATTCGGCCCGCAGCATGGCGGCAGGGTCACGGCTGATCGCCAGGTGGGCGCCGACGAAGGAGCCGGCCGAAGTGCCGAGGATCCAGTCGGCGTCGGAGACATCGACCCCGCCGTCGGCCATGCCGGCCAGCAGGCCCGTCTCCCAGGCGATCCCCACCGGACCGCCGCCGCCCAGAACCAACGCCTTGCTCATGCTCGCATCCCCGCCTTTGGCCCTATTTTGCGGAGAGGATAGCCGCCAGGCCCTCGCGATAGGAAGGATACTTTGGCCGCCAGCCGAGTTCGGCCTTGGCCCGGGCGTTGGAGACCCGCTTGTTCTCGGCCCAGAAACGGCGGGCCGGGGCGGGCATGCCGGCCTCGTCATAGGGGATGAGCGGCGGCGGCGGCAGCCCGAGCAGGGCGGCGGCGTAGGCGTTGACCTCGTGGGTCGGGGCCGGTTCGTCGTCGACGATATTGTAGATGCCGCCGGCCCGGGGGCGGGCGACGGAGGCGGCCAGGGCGGCGGCGATGTCCTCGACATGGATGCGGCTGAACACCTGGCCCGGCTTGACGATGTTGCGCACCGTGCGCTCCCGCAACTTCTCCAGCGGTGAGCGGCCGGGGCCGTAGATGCCCGGCAGGCGGAAGACCTGCACCGTCAGTCCCATGCCGAGACCGACCTCCAGCCAGTCGCGCTCGGCCGCGACCCGGCGGCCGGCCTCGATGCTGCGGGCGTGCAGGGGGGTGGTCTTCTCGAAGCACCAGCGGCCTTCGCGGTCGCCATAGACGCCGGTGGTCGAGAGATAGCCGATCCAGTCGGGGAAGGCGCCGGCCCGGGCGATGGCGGGGACGAGGGCTTCCAGGGCCGGACAACCGTGGTCGTCCGGTGGCGAGGTGATCAGGACAGCGGTCATGGGCGGGGCAGCGACCAGGGCCTCCTGGTCGCTGCTGTCCACGGCGATGACGCCGGCGGCGCGGGCCTCGTTGGCAGAGGCCTCCGAGCGGACGGCGGCCCAGACCTCCCAGCCGTCCGCCCTCATGCGGCGGGCGAAGACCCGGCCGGTATAGCCGAAGCCAAAGATGAGGAGGCGGTTCACGGGGGCTACCCTAGCACCGGCCGTGGGCGCCTACAGCAGCGCCGTCACCGCCGCCCGCGCCGCTTCGCCCAGTTCCGGATGCTGCAGCGCATAGGCGACGTTGGCCCGCAGCAGGCCGATCTTGTCACCGCAGTCGTAGGTGACACCGTCGTATTCCAGGGCGTGGAACGGCTCCAGGGCCATCAGCCGGACCATGGCGTCGGTCAGCTGAATCTCGCCGCCGGCCCCTTTGCCCTGGTCGGCCAGCAGGCTGAAGATCTCCGGCTGCAGGATGTAGCGGCCGGAGATGAACAGGTTCGAGGGCTGGGTCCCCAGCGGCGGTTTCTCGACCATGCCGGTCATGCGGTTGAGGCGGCCGTCCTGGCCGTCCAGGGCGACGATGCCGTACTTGTGGGTCTCGCCCTCGGGGGCCGGCTCGACGACGACAATGTTGCCACCGACCTGGTTGTAGGCGTCCATGGCCTGGGCCAGGGCCGGGCGTTGCGCATGCATCAGCATGTCGGGCAGCATCACCGCGAAGGGCTCGTCGCCGATGACGTCACGGGCGCACCAGACGGCGTGGCCGAGGCCCTGAGGCGACATCTGGCGCACGAAGCTCATCTCGCCGGGTTTGGGCAGGTCAGCCAGCACGGCCTCGAGGATGTCGAGCTTGCCCTTGGCCTGCAGCTGGGCCTCCAGTTCGATGTGGTGGTCGAAGTAGGCCTCGATGGCTTCCTTGCCGCGCCCGGTGACGAAGACGAAATGCTCGATGCCCGCCGCCCGGCCCTCGGCAATGATGTAGCTGAGGATCGGCCGGTCGACGATGTTGAGCATTTCCTTGGGCGTCGTCTTGGCGCCGGGCAGCACGCGCGTGCCCAGGCCCGCGACCGGAAGGACGGCTTTGCGGACAGGTTTCATGGGGGATCAGGTATCCGAAGGGCGATCACAATTCCAGACGGGACGGAACGCCCGGTTGGGGTGGCGGTTCTGTCAGGACCGCAAGTCCTAGCGTCTGGATCCCCTTCATGAAGACCTTTCTCACCGTGGCCATCGCCGCCGGCACGACCCTGGCCCTGATGGCCTGCAGCAAGCCGGCGACCGACGCCGCGCCGACCACCGAGACGACCACCTCGCCAGTCGCGCCGCCGGCCGACAATCCGCCGCCGCCCAGCGGCGTGACCACCGCGCCGCCGGCGGCGAGCCCATCGCCGACCGACCCGACCAAGGTTCCGCCGGATATCATCGCGCCGGCCCCGGGCGAGGGTAATTCTTCCCAGCCCATGCCGCCGTCGAAAGCGTTGTAAGCACCGCTCCGAGAGGAGTGGGCGCGCCTACTCCACCGTTACCGACTTGGCGAGGTTGCGCGGCTGGTCCACGTCGGCCCCCTTCTGCACGGCCACATGGTAGGCCAGCAGTTGGATCGGCGCGGCGAAGACCAGCGGCGCTATAAGCGGGTCACAGGTCGGGGCGACGATGACGTCGGCGCCCTCGGGAGCGTGGCGGGCGCCGGCCTCGTCGGTGATCATGATCACGTGGCCGCCGCGGGCGACGACCTCGCTCATGTTGCTGACCGTCTTCTCGAACAGGGCGTCCGAGGGGGCGATGATGATGATCGGGGTGTGCTCGTCGACCAGGGCGATGGGGCCGTGCTTGAGCTCGCCGGCGGCATAGCCCTCGGCGTGGATGTAGCTGATTTCCTTGAGCTTCAACGCCCCTTCGTAGGCCAGCGGGGCCATCGCGCCGCGGCCGAGATAGAGCACGTCGCGGGCCCGGGCGATCTTGGGGGCCAGGGCGGTGACGGCGGCCTCGACGTCAAGGGATTCGCCGACCAGCCGGGGCGCTTCGAGGAGCACTCGGGCGAGCTCACGTTCCTGAGTCTCGTCGATGCGGCCGCGCGCGGCGGCGGCGGCGACGGCCAGGGCAAGAAGGGCGGTAACCTGACTGGTGAAGGCTTTGGTCGAGGCGACGCCGATCTCCGGGCCGGCATGGGTCGGCCACAGGACGTCGGCCTCGCGGGCCATGGTGCTTTCGTGGCTGTTGACGATAGCAGCGGACTTCAGACCCTTGGCCTGGCACCAGCGCAGGGCTGCAAGCGTGTCGGCGGTCTCACCCGACTGGCTGACGGCGATGGCCAGGGTGCCTGGCGTGAGGGCTGGTTCGCGGTAGCGGAACTCCGAGGCGATCTCGACGTCACAGGGCAGGCCGGCCAGGCGCTCGAAGGTGTAGCGAGCGATGGAGGCGGCGTAGAAGGCGGTGCCGCAGGCGACGATCTGGATGCGCTCGACGCCCTTGAAATCAAAGTCGCCCGGGGCCTTCACCCTGCCATTCACGGCGTCGAGGTAGGCGGTCAGGGTGTGCTGGCAGGCGTCGGGCTGCTCGTAGATCTCCTTGACCATGAAGTGGCGGTGGTTGCCCTTTTCGACCAGGGCGGCCGAGGCGCTGACCAGCTTCACGGCGCGGGTGACAGGCTTGCCGTCGGCGTCGAAGATGCGGGCGGTCGTGTCGTCGATGGCGACGTAATCGCCCTCTTCCAGATAGACGACCTTGTTGGTGAAGGGGCCGACGGCGAGGGCGTCGGAGCCGAGGAACATCTCGCCCTCGCCCTCGCCGACCACCAGGGGTGAGCCGCGGCGGGCGCCCAGCACAAGGCGGTCATGGCCCTCGATCAGCACGGCCAAAGCGAAAGCGCCCGTCAGGCGGTCCAATGTGGTCTTGAGGGCGGCGAGGGGCTCGTCGCCGGCGGCCAGGCGGGAATCGATGAGATGGGCGATGACCTCGGTGTCGGTGTCGCTTTCGAAGCTGCGGCCGGCGGCCTTCAACTGGGCCTTCAGCTCGGCGAAGTTCTCGATGATGCCGTTGTGGACCAGGGTGACCCGGCCGGCCGTGTGCGGATGGGCGTTGGGCACATTGGGGACGCCGTGGGTGGCCCAGCGAGTGTGGCCGATGCCGACGGTGGCGGTCAGGGGCTCGGCGCCCAGCACCGCTTCCAGCGCCTTGATCTTGCCCTTGGCGCGGCGGCGCTCGACCCTGCTGCCGACGACGCCCGCGATGCCTGCCGAGTCATAGCCCCGGTATTCCAGCCGCTTGAGACTCTCGATCAGGCGCTCGGAGACGGAGCTCTTGCCGACAATGCCGATGATGCCGCACATGCTTGGAACCGTCCTTTTCACCGATAACGCGAAGGCGCCATTAGCACCGCCCGGGCGGACCGGGGCATGAAAATGCGTTGCAGACTGTTGCTTTAAGACTTTTCGCGACGAAACAGAGCGTCGCCAAATGTTTGTTGGCGAACGGCGCTGGCGGATGCAAAGCCCGCTGACTAAGAGGGACTTATGGCCAAACGCTCCTATTTCGGCACCGACGGCATTCGCGGTCGCGCCAACAGCCACCCGATGACGGCGGAGGTCGCCCTGCGCGTCGGGCTGGCGGCAGGAAAGCTGTTCCGCACCGAGGACGACCGCCGCCATCTGGTGGTCATCGGCAAGGACACCCGGCTGTCGGGCTACATGATTGAGCCGGCGCTGGTCGCCGGTTTCACCAGCATGGGCATGGACGTGCGGCTGTTTGGACCGCTGCCGACGCCGGGCGTGGCGATGATGACCCGCTCGATGCGGGCCGATCTTGGCGTGATGATCAGCGCCAGCCACAACGCCTTTTCCGACAACGGCATCAAGCTGTTCGGGCCGGACGGCTACAAGCTCAGCGACGACCGCGAGGCGGAGATCGAGCGGCATATGGACGAGGGCCTGCAGGAGGGCCTGGTCGGGCCGACCGAACTTGGCCGAGTGCGGCGGATCGACGATGCGCAGGCCCGCTATGTCGAGATCGTCAAGGCGACCTTCCCCAAGGCTTTGAACCTCAACGGCCTGCGGGTCGTCGTCGATTGCGCCAACGGGGCGGCCTACAAGGTGGCGCAGGACGTGCTGTTCGAACTGGGCGCCGAGGTGATCCCGATCGGGGTCGAGCCGAATGGATTCAACATCAACGAGCTGTGCGGCTCGACCCATCCGCAGACGATGAGCGCTGCGGTCAAGGAATACCGAGCCAACATCGGCATCGCCCTGGACGGCGACGCCGACCGGGTGACTATCTGCGACGAGACCGGTGCGGTGGTCGATGGCGACCAGATCATGGCCATCGTCGCCGGGGCCTGGGCCAAGGCCGAAAAGCTCAGCGGCGGCGGCATCGTCGCCACGGTGATGAGCAACCTGGGGCTCGAACGGTTCATGACCTCGCAGGGGCTGACCCTGGAGCGGACCGGGGTGGGCGACCGCTATGTCATGGAGCGGATGCGCTCGGGCGGTTTCAACCTCGGCGGCGAACAGTCGGGCCACCTGATCCTGCACGACTACGCCACCACCGGCGACGGGCTGATGGCGGCGCTGCAGGTGCTGGCGGTGATGGTCGAGACCGGCAAGCCGATGAGCGAACTGGCGCGCCAGTTCGAGCCCGTGCCGCAACTGCTGCAGAACGTCCGCTACAGCGCCGGCAGGCCGCTGGACGACGACACGGTCAAGGCCGCCATCGCCGACGGCGCGGCGCGGCTGGAGGGCTCCGGCCGCCTGCTGGTGCGCCCCTCGGGCACCGAGAAGCTGATCCGGGTCATGGCCGAGGGCGACGACGAGGCTCTGGTCCGGGCCGTGGTCGCCGATGTCGTCGGCGCCGTGAAGGCGGCGGGCTAGGCGATGGCTTCGGCGGACACCGGCCTGCTCGAGCGGCTCAAGGCCCGGCGGGACACAGCCATCCATCGGCTCGACCTCATCGCCCGTGGCGCGACTCTCGCCTATGACGACGGCGCGCCGATCGATATGGCGTCGGAGAAGGCGCGGCTCGAGGCCGTGGTCGCGGACATGGACCGGCGCATCGACGCGATCGAACGCGCGACCGGCTGATCCCGGTCAGGCGGCCAGCGCCGCCAGCTCGCCCGCCAGATCCTCGATCCGCTTCCTGATGTCCGGAACGGCGGTGGTTTCCCAATAGGCGGCGCGGGCGGGGGGGCCGAGCGCGAACAGGCGGGCGTCCGGCGCGCCGTCGGCGGCGAGGACACGGCCCCGGGCGTCCAGATCCAGGCCGATGCCCAGGGGATCGAGCCGCGCCCGGCCGGCCTTGACCAGGGGCCCGGTCAGCGGGTTTTCGAGCGTCGCATGACCGGGACCGGTGCAGTCGATCAGCCACTGGCCGGTGATCGGCGGCCGGGCCGGGCCGCCGCGCGGGCGCCAGTGCAGCGCCACCCCGTCGCTGGTCGCGTCGATCCGCTCGACCCGACCGGCGGCTATGCTGAGGCGGCCGGAGTCCTGCAGCCGGTCCATGGCCTCGGCCACGTCGGCCGAAATACGGTGGCGGTGGACGTCCCACCAGGGGCGCAGGTGCCGGACCCAGCGCGCGCGGGTCTTCGCGTCCGCCTCGGCCCAGAGCCGCGCCGTGACCGGACGCAGCCCCTCCATGACGCCGCGCCAGCCGCCGTCCGCCGCCAGCCGACGGGCCTCCGCCAGTCGATCGGACAGGCGGCCGGTCAGCAGGGCCTCGGTGGGCGGCGTCGGGTGGTCGTGATGCGCGCCGTGGGGCCGGGGCGTCAGCCCGTGGCGGGACAGGACCGTGATCCGGCCCGTTCGGCCGTTGGCGTCGAGCCACAGGGCCATGTCCACCATGGTCAGGCCCGACCCGACGATGATGACGTCGTCCCCGGCCCCGATCCGCTCCAGCGCCGTCAGCGCCCAGGGGTCCGTGAGCACGCGCCGGGATCTCTTGCCGACCGTCTTCGGGACGGGATTGCCGGTCGCCAGCACCACGGCGTCCGCCTTGAGAGTGCGCCCGTCGGCCAGCCGCACGCCATCGCCCTCGACCGCCGCCACCTCGCCGGTGACCATCTCGATCATCCCGGGATGCGCCTGCCGCACGGCGTGCAGCCGGTGCTGGAGATATTCGCCATAGAGCCTGCGCGGCGCGAAGCCGTCCGGGTCCGCATGTTGCGGGCAGTTGGCCCGAAGCCAGTCAACGAAGTCGCTCGGCCGCCCGTCGACCGCGCTCATCCGGTCGGCGCGCACGTTCAGCAAATGCCCCTCGAACGGCGTCGAATAGGCCAGGCCCGGGCCGAAAGCCCCCGAGCGGTCGATCAGGGCCGAGGCCAGGCCGCGCTCGGCCAGCCGCGCCGCCAGCATGGCCCCGGAGAAGCCGCCGCCGACGATCGCCACCCGTTTCGCTGGATCCGTCACGTCGCCTCCGCCGCGTTCAGGCGCTTCTGGACCGGGGCGGGGGCGGGGTCAAACCGACGCCCGTCAGATTTCCTGATTGTAGGCCCCGACCTCCGGATGCGCCGCCAGACGGGGCTTGACCTCTTCGCGGAACAGGGCGCGCATGTCGTCCTCGGAGCGCATGCTCTCGACCACCACCACCAGCTCGGGCTTGTTGGACGAGGCGCGGACCAGGACCCACGATCCGTCCTCCAGATGCACCCGCGCGCCGTTGACGGTGATGACCTCGACGATCTTGCGGCCGCAGATCGAGCCGCCCTCGGCGCCGAGCTTTTCGTATTCGGCGACGACCTTGGCCAGCACGTCGTATTTGATTTCGTCGTCGCAGTGCGGCGACATGGTCAGGCTGGTCCAGGCGTCCGGCAGGGCGGTCTTCAGTTCCGACAGTTTCTTCCCGGGATTGCGGTCCATCATCGCCAGCACGGCGGCGGCGGCGACCAGGCCGTCGTCGTAGCCGCGGCCGATCGGGTCGGCGAGGAAGAAGTGGCCCGACTTCTCGAACCCGGCCAGGGCGCCCAGTTCGGCGGTCTTGCGCTTGATGTAGGAATGGCCGGTCTTCCAGTAGACCGTGCTCGCGCCATTGGCCTTGAGGACCTCGTCGGTCTTGTACAGGCCGGTCGATTTCACATCGACGACGAAGGTGGCGTTGGCGTGCAGGGCCGACAGGTCGCGGGCCAGCAGCAGGCCGATCTTGTCGGCGAAGATCTCCTCGCCGGTATCGTCGACCACGCCGCAGCGGTCGCCGTCGCCGTCGAAGCCGAGGGCGAGGTCGGCCCCGGTCTCGCGCACCTTGGCCGCCATCTGCACCAGCATGGCG
>JBKJSF010000253.1:0-12003 GCA_046595895.1 Caulobacter sp.
CGCGCCTCGATCCAGGAATACATCCTGCGGTCCTGGAGCCTCGTGAAGATGGGCACCACGGCGGCGCAGAAGAAGCTGTTCTTCAACCTGCGCAAGGCCAAGAGCCAGATCAGCGCCTTCGAGGACGGCGACCTGCTGCCCGAGCATGTGACCACGATCGCGACCAAGCTCGGCGTGCATGAGGCCGAGGTGGTGTCGATGAACCGGCGGCTGTCCGGCCCCGACGCCTCGCTGAACGCCCCGATGCGCATCGACGGCGACGCCGAGTGGCAGGACTGGCTGTCGGACGACAACCAGGTTTCGCAAGAGACCGAGCTGGCCGAGAACGAGGAGAAGTCCCTCCGCATGGGCCTCCTGGAGGAAGCCATGGCCGAGCTGTCGGACCGCGAGCGGCACATCATGACCGAGCGCCGGCTGCGCGACGATCCGACCACGCTTGAGGATCTTGCCTCGCAATACGGCGTCAGCCGCGAGCGGGTGCGCCAGATCGAGGTGCGGGCCTTCGAAAAGCTGCAGAAGGCCATGCAGGCCGCGGCGCGGGACCGGAATCTGGTCAACGCGTAGACTTTAGAGGTCCCTTCTCCCGCTTGTCGGGAGAAGGTGTCGGCGTAGCCCGACGGATGAGGGCAGCACCGCTGGTCGGTGACTGCCCTTTGTCTTGTCTGGTCGGTGAGGGCCGGTGCTGCCCTCATCCGACCCCCTTCGGGGGCCACCTTCTCCCGACGAGCGGGAGAAGGACCGCCTGGACTACGCTGCTTTCGCCGCCTCTGCCGTCGGTAGAAACGCCGTGATCGCCGCCACCGCCGGTTCCAGCCTGGCGCGGTCCAGCGTGTCGCCGACCGCCTTGTTCAGGTTCACCGCCGCGTCCATCAGCTTCAGGTCGCCGACCGACACCGCCGCCTTCTGCAGGTCCGCCGCCTGGGCCAGCAAGGCCCGCCGCGCCTGCATCCAATCGGTATCGACCGCCGCCATCGCCGCGCGGGTGATCTTCAACGCCTGCAAAATCCGCTCCTGGTCCGGCGTCTTGCGCGAATCGGAGCGGCGCTTTCGGGGGCCGGCGTATTCGCCGCTGTTAAACCGGCGGCGGTCGGGGCCGACGTAGTGAACGGCCTCCACCCAGTCGCGGGGCTTCAAGGCCACCGCTTCCAGCCGGCGCATCAGGTCCTTGATGGTGTAGGGCTTGCGCAAAAATTCGTGCACCCCGGCGTCGCGGGCCCCGAGGATGGCCTGGGCGGTCGACTCGCCGGTGACCATGATGATCGGGACCTTGCGACAGGAAAGGTCGCTGCGGCGCAGGGCGCGGGCCAGGCGGGCGCCGTCGATCTCCGGGCCGCCGTGCTCGAGGAAGATGATCTGCGGATCGACCGCCCGGGCCGCCTGGATGGCCTTGGCGTCGCTGCTCGCAGCCCAGACCTGACAGGTCACCAGGCTGCGCAACAGGTCCTGCAACAGCTTCACCGACGCCGGCTGCGGATCGACCACCAGCACCCTTTGCAGGTGCGGGGCCATGCGCGACAAGATCTTCGGATCGGCGTTGAACACGGGAGGCGGTGGCTCCATTGGACGGATCGTGTCCGTTTCGTCGCACGGCGCGAGTAAAGATCAGATTGAGGATGAATCGGACGGCTGGCCCCGGCGGCCCGCAAATGTTTCCCTTTGGTCCCGAAAGGCCTTAATCGAACCGGTCTGGATCGACGGAGTCTTCATGGTCAGACGTCTTGCCCCGCTGTTCGTTGTCGCCCTGCTGGCGCTGGCCGCCTGTGGTCCGAAAGCCAGCAACGACAAGCCGCCGGAGACCGGCGACGTGGCCGTGGCCCGGGTCGATGGCCAGACCGTCTGGGCCTCCGACGTCAAGCGCGAGGCCATCGCCCAGGGTCTGATCGGCGAGGGCGAGCCGCTCGACATCCAGTCGGAAATGTTCCGCCAGATGCTGGACGAGGTGGTCGACCGCGAGCTCCTGAGCGCCGAGGCGGTCAAGCGCGGGCTGGACGACGATCCGGTGGCTCTGCGGCGGCTGGAGGCGGTGCGCAAGCGGGTGCTCGCCGACATGGTCGTCGAAAGCTACGTCGAGAAGGGCGTCACCGAAGAGAATATCCAGAAGATGTATCGCGAGCAGCAGACGCTGGCGACCAACTCCGAGCAGTACAAGGCCCGCCAGATCGTCGTCGGTTCGCCGGAGGCCGCCGCCGACATCAAGCGGCTGATCGCCGGCGGCCGGCCCTTCGAGGGCCTGGCCATGGAGCGCTCGATCGACAGCGCCACGCGCTTCAACGGCGGCGATTTCGGCGGCTTCTTCCCGCTCGACGTCATGCCCCCGGCCTATCAGACGGCCCTCAAGGACGCCCAGCCCGGAACCCTGGTCGGCCCGTTCGCCGTCGAGGGCGGCTGGGCGGTGGTCAAGGTCGACGAGCGGCGGCCCGAGCAACCGCTGACCCTGGACGTGGCGCGGCCGCACATCGTGCGCTTTTTGACCTACGGCCAGATTCGCGACCTGCTGGAAAAACTGCGCGGCGGCGCCAAGGTCGAGACCCTCATTCCCCGTGGCCAGAGGGTGCCCGGCGCACCCAGCGAGCCGGCCACCGCCCCGCCCCAAGCGCCAGGGGCGAGCATTCCCCCCGGCGCGGTGCTGCCGCCCGCCGTCCCGGCCCTTCCGGAAACAAAGCCGCCCCCCGTTCCCGCGCCAGCACCGCCGAAAAAATGACCGACAAGAAGCCGCCGACCGCCCGCGACCTGCCCGCCATGGCCCTGGAAGCCGCCGCCAAGCCGGTGGAGGCCGTCGGCCATGCGGTCGAGCGGGCCATGGAGCCGATCCGGGCAGCTCTCAAGCGCGCGCCCAGGGAGCCTGCCGCCGAACCGGCCGCGCCGGGCAAGCCCGGGCTGGCTGTGTCGCCCCTGGCCGTGCCCTTCCCGCGAATCGCCCCCATCGCCGGGGTGGAGATCGCCACGGCCCGGGCCGGCTTCTACAAGCATGAGCGCGACGACCTGCTGATCATGCGCTTCGCCGAGGGGACCAGCGCGGCCGGGGTGTTCACCCGGCATGGTGTCGGCTCAGCCCCTGTCGACTGGTGCAAGCGCCAGCTGACGACATCGAAGGGGACAGACGTGCGGGCCCTAGTGGTCAACGCCGGCTGCGCCAACAGCTTCACCGGCAAGCCGGGGGCCGACGCGGTCCGCCGGGTGGCGACGGCGGTCGGCAAGCGCTTCGACTGTCGCCAGCGCGATGTGATGATGGCCTCGACCGGGGTCATCGGCGTGCTGCTTGACGACGCCAGGATCACCTCGAAACTGGCCGAGATCGAGGGCAGGCTTCACGCCGACGGCTGGGCCCAGGCCGCCGGCGCCATCATGACCACCGACACCTTTCCCAAGGGATCGCAGGCCACGGCGGTGATCGACGGGGTCAGCGTGCGCATCGCCGGCATCGCCAAGGGCTCGGGGATGATCGCTCCGGACATGGCGACCATGCTGGCCTTCGTGGCCACCGACGCGGCCATCGCGCCGGGCGCGTTGCAGACCCTCGTCAGCCTCTACACCCGCACCACCTTCAACGCCGTAACGGTCGACGGTGATCGCTCGACCAACGACACCCTGCTGTTGTTCGCGACGGGCCAGTCCGGCGCGCCGAAAATCCACCGGGCCGGCGACAAGCGGCTGGCCGATTTCCGCGAGAAGCTGGAAGCGGTGCTGCTGGACCTCGCGCTGCAGCTGGTGCGCGACGGCGAGGGGGCGAGCAAGTTCGTCAAGATCACCGTCACCGGGGCCGAGAGCCACGCCTCGGCGCGCAAGATCGCCCGGACGGTGGCTGAAAGCCCGCTAGTCAAGACCGCCTTCGCCGGCGAGGACGCCAACTGGGGCCGCATCGTCATGGCCGTCGGCCGGGCCGACGAGCCGGTCAACCGCGACAAGATGAGCGTCCAGTTCGGCAAGCTGATGGCCGCCCAGGACGGCATGGTGGCCGCCAACTACTCCGAGGCCAAGATGAGCGCCTACATGAAGAAGCCGGAGCTGGAGGTCAGCATCGACGTCGGCGTCGGGCGCGGCCACGCGGTGATCTGGACGTGCGATCTGACCAAGGAATACGTGGCGATCAACGGGAACTATCGGAGCTAAGCGCGCAACGCGCGCGTGCCCTTCTCCCGCTCGCCGGGGGAAGGTGGCGGCGTAGCCGCCGGATGAGGGCAGCGCCGGCTTGTCTTGCGCGCCCACGTTTTGGCCCGGTCCGGCGCTGGTTCATGATCACTGTCATCAGCCGGTGCTGCCCTCATCCGACCCCTTCGGGGCCACCTTCTCCCGGCAAGCGGGAGAAGGGCGCGCCGGAGGCTCGCGACCAGCGCGCTCCGTCAGTTTACCAACTCATGAATCCCCTTCAACGTCCGCAGCAACCCCGCCGCGCCGTCCAGCGGCAGGCAGCTCAGCGGGTCGCACAGGGCCTTGTCCGGCTCCGGGTGGAACTCCAGGAACACCCCATCCGCCCCGGACGCCACCGCCGCCTTGGCGATGATCGACACGCCGTCGCGGCGACCGCCGGTCGAGGCGCCGCCGGTGCGCGGGTCGGCGCCGGGCAGTTGCACCGCGTGGGTGGCGTCGATGGTCACCGGCACGCCCAGCTTCTTCATCTCGCCGATGCCCAGCATATCGACGATCAGATTGTTGTAGCCGAACGAATTGCCGCGCTCGCAGAGGATCGTCATGTCGGCGCCGCCGGTCGCTTCCTTGATCTTGTCGAGGATGTTCCTGGCGTCCCAGGGGGCCAGGAACTGGCCCTTCTTGACGTGCAACAGACCGCCGGCGGCTTGCGTGGCGCGGGCGGCGGCGACCACCAGGTCGGTCTGGCGGCAAAGAAAGGCCGGGATCTGCACCAGGTCGGCGACGGCGGCGACCGGCTCGCACTCCTCCGGGGTGTGGATGTCGGTGGCGATCGGCACGTTAACCTGGGCCTTCACCTCGGCGAGGATTTCCAGGCCCTTTTCCAGGCCCGGCCCGCGATAGCTCTTCAGCGACGAGCGGTTGGCCTTGTCGTAGCTGGCCTTGAACACATAGGGCAGGCCAAGATCGGCGCAGACGGCCTTCAGGGTTCTGGCCGTATTCAGCGCCAGAGCCAGATCCTCGATGACGTTGAGGCCGGCGATGACGACCAGCGGGGCGCCGCCGCCAAAAGCGATGTTCCAGCGGGTGAGGCTCAGCTGCGTCATGATCGAAGGCTCCGTGGGGTTGGGGCCTGCTTACCAGACGGAGCGCCCCTGTCGCCCCCTTGATGGTCTGGCGTGGCGCAAATGGGGCTGTCCAAGCGCGTCAGGCGGAAGTGTCCGCGGTTCCGCCGCCCGGACGCGCGCAAAACAGGGAATCTACCGGCTCTCGGGTTCGGGTGATTTCATCCGGACCCGATAGCCGGTAGGTGCAGACGGTATGAAGCCTACCGTCCTCGTCGTCGCCGCCGCCCTGATTGACGCCGACGGCCGGGTGCTGATCTGCCAGCGGCCGAAGGGCAAGCAGCTGGCGGGCCTGTGGGAGTTTCCGGGCGGCAAGGTCGAGGCTGGGGAGACGCCGGAAGAGTGCATCATCCGCGAACTCAAGGAAGAGCTGGATATCGATGTAAAGGCCGCCTGCCTGGCACCGTTCGTTTTCGCCAGCCACGGTTACGATTCGTTTCACCTACTTATGCCATTGTTCCTTCTGAGACGCTGGGACGGGGTCGTCACGGCGCGTGAACATGAGGCTTTGGCGTGGGTAAAACCCCAGCAACTCGCGGATTATCCGATGCCGCCGGCGGACGCCCCGCTGGTCGCATGGCTCTGCGACTTCGTCTGAAAGCCTTCTGGGCCGACGAGAGCGGGGCCACCGCCATCGAATACGGCCTGATCGCGAGCCTGATCTTCCTGGTCATCGTCACCTCGGTGACGGCCTTCGGCAACAAGACCACCGGCATCATGAACATGGTGTCAGCCGCCATCGACGCGGCGATCTGATAAGTTACTGATTCAAAAGACCTCTTCAGCCTCTCGAAATATGTCTAGACATATTCGAGGCCTCGCAAGGCCGTGCGACCGCGCCGGCGGACACATGTTGGTCGGCGATGCCACGGATCGACCAACGGCAACAGTCGACCAACGCTCCGACCAACCTCCGAACCTACATTCCCCGCGCATCGACCAAAATTGAAGGCACGCAAATTCAAAGGTTTAGCTATGGCCCGTATGGTATAACGGAGCCGCTTCGATAAGCCTTGGCTATGGTGTTGGCTTCTCGCCGGCGCTGCGCTCGGTGGTTTTCAAGGCATCGGCCAGCCGCACCCTGGCGCTGCCGGGCTTCAGCGGCTTCTGCTGGCTCTCGTGCGGCGCCCAACCGGTGACGGTGACGATCTCGAAGGTGGCGACGACCTTGCCATCGGCCTGGGCAAAACGTTGTTGATAGAGTTCCAGGGCGCGGAACAGCACCTTGCGGCCCAGGGGCTTGCGCGATCGATCGACCAGCACGCTGGTCTCGCCCATGGCCCGCAGGTCCTTCAGCAGGGACAGGGGGTGCGCATAACGGACAGTGACCCGGTCCACGTCACTGACCGGCAGGGCGAAGCCGGCCCGCTGCAACAGGCCGGCGCCATCGAACCCGTCGGCGAATGGGGAGACCCGCAGGGCCGCGCCGCCGCTGATCTCGGCCTCGGCTTCCAGCAGGCACTGGCGCAGCTCGGTCAGGGTGGCGCCGCCGAGGAAGGCGCCGATGAACAGGCCGTCGGGCTTCAGCGCCTGGCGAATCTGCACCAGGGCCCCGACCAGGTCGTTGGTCCAGTGCAGGGCCAGGGTCGAGACGACCAGGTCGAGGCTCTCCGGGGCAAAGGGCAGGCGCTCCTCATCGACGACCAGGCGCGGACCCGGTCGGCCCGCCAGCATGGCGGCGGAGAGGTCGGTCTCGATGAGGGTGTCGATCTTCTCGGCCGCGTCGCTGCGGCTGAGCGCCTGGCAGAAGGCCCCGTTCCGCGCCCCCAGGTCGACGGCAGTCGGAAACCTGCGCAAGATGGGTTCCAGCCGTTCCACGGCGTCGGCGGCGGCGCGGCTTTTGAGGAAACTGGCGGTGTCGTAGGCGCCGGCGGCGCGGTCCAGGCGCCGGCGGTGCAGGGCGCGGTCGAACAGGACGGGCGGGGCGGTCATGACGGTGGAAGGTCCGAAGGCGAGGTGGCGGCCCGGTCCCGCCCTTAGCGCATTCGGGCGCAGGGCGCTCGACCTGATTCTGCCGTCTACGGCGCTGGACGGCTCGGCCGCACAGTCGGGCGGCATCCCGGCCGAGACCTGGAGCCGCATCGTCTTCATCGAGGAGCCGGTCTGCCGGGGATGCGGCATGCCGGCCGAATACGAGATGATCGGGCGGTGTCCGGCCTGCGAAGCCAAACCGCATCTGTTCAGTCAGGCCCGTGCCGCCTGCCTCTACGACGAGAACAGCCGCGAGCCGATCCTGCAGCTGAAACATGCCGACCGCACCGACCTGGCCCCGCTGTTCGCCCGCTGGCTGTCACGGGCCGGCCGCGAGCTGATCGAGGGCGCCGACGCCCTGGTTCCCGTGCCGCTGCACCGCTGGCGGCTGCTGTCGCGGCGCTACAATCAGTCGGCCGAGGTGGCGCGGCGGCTCGCCGCCGACACGGGCCTCGCCTACCTGCCAGACGCCCTGACCCGGCCGCGCCCGACCGCCAGCCAGGGCGGGCGCACCGCCTCGGGCCGGCGGCGGAACGTGGCCGGCGCCTTCGCCGTTCCGGATGGGCGCCGCATCGACGGTCGTCGCATCCTGCTGGTTGACGACGTCCTGACCACCGGCGCCACCGCCGACGCCTGCGCCCGGGCCCTGAAAGCCGCGGGAGCGGCGGATGTCTCGCTCCTGGTTATCGCCAGGGTGAAACAGCGGACGGTGCAGACTACATAAGCGTTCAAAGTTCCCGTATTGGAGGCCCTATGGCCGATGTTGTTATCTACACCCGTCCGTTCTGCGGCTACTGCTCCAGCGCCGTCAGACTGCTGAACGAAAAGGACGTGCCCTTCGAGGAGATAGAAGCCGGCATGGACCCCAAGCTGCGCCAGGAGATGATGGAGAAGTCGGGCCGCACCACCTTCCCGCAGATATTCATCGGCGGAAAGCACATCGGCGGCTGCGACGACCTGACGGCGCTCGACCGCGCCGGCAAGCTGGACGACATGCTGCAGGCATGACCTTCCGCGCCGCCCTGATCCAGACTCGCACGCCCGCGACGCATGAGGCCGCCCTGGCCCATGTCGCGCCGCTGGTGCGTGAGGCGGCGGCGGGCGGGGCGCAGCTGATCGTCACGCCGGAGGGGACCAACGTCCTGCAGAAGAACCGCGCGCTGTTGCTGCCGGCCTTGAAGACGCCCGACGCCGATCCGGTGGTGCAGGGCCTGCGGGCGCTGGCCACGGAGCTGGGGGTCTGGCTCTCCATCGGTTCGGCCCTGGTGCTGCGTGAGGACGGGCTGGCGGCCAATCGCCAGCTTCTGATCGGGCCGGACGGCGCCGTCGTGGCCAGTTACGACAAGCTGCACATGTTCGACGTCGATCTGCCGACCGGCGAGACGGCGCGGGAGTCAGAGCTCTACGCCCCCGGCGACCGGGCCGTGGCGGCGGCGACGCCGTTTGGGCCGCTGGGACTGACCATCTGCTACGACATGCGCTTTCCGGCCGTCTACCGGGCCCTGGCCAAGGCCGGGGTCAAGGTTATCACCGTGCCGGCCGCCTTCACCCGGCCGACCGGCGAGGCGCACTGGGACATCCTGCTGCGGGCCCGGGCCATCGAAACCGGCAGCTTCATCCTGGCCGCTGCCCAGGGCGGCTTCCACGAGGACGGCCGTGGCACCTGGGGCCACTCCATCGCCGTCGGGCCGTGGGGCGAGGTGCTGGGCCGCCTGGACCATGACGACCCCGGCGTGCTGCTGATCGATATCGACTCCGCGCTGGCCGACAAGGCCCGCGCCGCCATCCCGGCCCTGAAGAACGCCCGCGCCTTCACCGGGCCCTCGGCATGATAAAGTACGCCCTGGTATGTAACACCGGCCATGAGTTCGAAGGCTGGTTCGGCTCCTCGTCGGCCTATGACGACCAGTCGGCGCGTGGCCTGGTAGACTGCCCTGTCTGCGGCGCCCGCGAGGTCAGGAAGCAGATCATGGCGCCGGCCGTTTCCGGTACGAAACGGCAGGCCTCGCCCGACATCGCGCCCCAGATGCACGAGATGATGATGCAGGCCCAGCAGGCGGTCCGCGCCCACGTCGAGGACAACTTCGACTATGTCGGAGACACTTTCGCCAAGGAAGCCCGGGCCATCCACGAAGGCAAATCGGAGGAGCGCGGCATCTATGGCGAGGCTTCGCCGCAGGAGGTCACCGCCCTGATGGAAGACGGGGTGCGCGTAGCCCCCCTGCCACCCGCACCCCCGAAGAAGGAAGAGTTGAACTAGGGGGGAGGGACCCCGGTCCGGCTTCGCCTTGATCCTTCGACGCTTGAAGGATGCACTCGCCGGTTGGCGATGTCCGTGACGCGGCTCACGCCGACCTTGTCACCGTCATCATGTAGTTGATGTCGCTGTCGGAGGAGCGGTCCCAGCGGCCGGTCAGCGGGTTGTAGGTCACCCCGAACGGCCCCTCGATCTCGAAGGGGTGGCCTTCGAGGAAGCCGCGCAGTTCTTCGGGCTTGAGGAACTTGTTCCAGTCGTGGGTGCCGGCCGGCACCCAGCGCAGCACGTATTCAGCGCCGATCTTGGCCAGGGCCAGGGCTTTCAGGGTGCGGTTCAAGGTGGCGACGATCATCACCCCGCCCGGGGCCAGCAGGCGGGCGCAGGTCCGCAGGAACTCGCCCGGCTCGGCGACGTGCTCGATGACTTCCATGTTGAGGATGACGTCGAACGGGCCGGCGCCATCGGCCTCCAGCTGTTCGGCGGTGCTGGCGCGGTAGTCGATCTTCAGGCCCTGTTCGGCCGCGTGCGTGCTGGCCGTGCCGATGTTACGGGGCGAGGCGTCGACGCCCATGACCTTGAAGCCCAGCCTGCTCATCGGCTCGCTGAGCAGGCCGCCGCCGCAGCCGATGTCGAGCAGCTTCAGTCCCTCGAACGGCCGGCGCGAGCAGGAGTCGCGGTTGAAATGGCCGAGCGCCAGGTCGCGGATGAAGGCCAGCCTGATCGGGTTGAATTTGTGCAGCGGGGCGAACTTGCCCTTGGGGTCCCACCATTCGGCGGCGATGCGCGAGAAACGTTCGACATCTTCCGGATCGATGCTGTGGGTCAGGGTGGGGGCGACGCTGTCCATGGCTTCTAACGTAGCAGCCTGATGTCGAGGTCAAGACCGAGATTGGCCCAGGCCCGGTCGGCGGTGACCACGGGCAGGCCGGTCTGCATCGCCAACGCCAGGCAGCAGCGGTCGCCGAGGGAGATGTTGCGGCCTCGGGTGACGGCATGCAGCAGGCCGGCGTCGAGCGCCATCGGATCGTCGAAGGCGACAATATCGCACGTCACCTGGGTAAGGGCGTCGGCGATCTCTTCCGGGGTAAATTCCCATTCGGCCAGCTTGGTGATGACCTCCGCGAGGTTGACCGCGGACAGAAGCGCGTTGCGCAACAGCTCTGGAACGGCCTCGCTGCCCGGCTCCTGGTTGAGCAAGGCAATCACGACGGAGGAATCGACAACATGCTCAGCCACGCTCTTCCGCTATCGCCTCCCGACGCCGGTCGGCGATCAACTCATCGACCAGGCTGACCCCCGCCGGTACCTTGGCGCGAACCATGGCCTGCACCCGCTTCAAGGCGACGGGGCCACTGACCAGCTTTAGTTCGTCACCTTCTAGGTTCACGAACGCCGACTCGCCTGCTTTCAGTCCCATGGCGTCGAGCAAGTCAGCCGGCAACGTGACTTCTCCGTTCGTTCCGATGACCAACCGCACTGTCCGTTTCAGGCCCAAGGGCTTCGTCGGCGCGGCTCCTATTGCTCTCCCTGGCGGCGTCCGCCGTCGAGCGCCAACCCGGTCGCCTTCCAGCACATTTCGCACATGCTGGTAGCGCTTGTTCAGCAGCCGGGCGATCTCGGCGCGCTCAAATCCCGCGCCGGCGAGGAGGCGGATTTTATCGGAGACTGTAGCGTCGGAAGCGACGACCTGCGCGACGTCGATGGACATATCAATCCTCCATGATTGATAGTTAGTTAGGTAGGTTGTTTGTTGCTCAGCGTCAAGGACGCGCTGGATTCTCATCCCGCGCATTGCGGCGCCGCGATCGGCTCGCTAGAAGGCGGCTCCTTGCGCGGATTGCGGAGTTCCGTCGTCCTGCGGGGCAAGAATTTGTTCTCGATCGGGGATTTCAGCTTGTCACGGCTGGTCATGAAGTTCGGCGGCACCTCGGTGGCCGACCTTGAGCGCATCCGCCGCGTCGGCCGGCTGGTGGCTGCCGAGGCGGCGACCGGCAAGCCGGTGGCCGTGGTCGTCTCGGCCATGGCCGGCAAGACCAACGAGCTGGTCGCCTGGACCGACGGAGCCGGTTCGGCCGCTCAGGGCATCGCGCCTTCGGACGACGAATACGACGTCGTGGTGGCCAGCGGCGAACAGGTGACCGCCGGCTTGCTGGCCATGACCCTGCGCAACATGGGCCTGCGGGCCCGCTCCTGGATGGGCTGGCAGATCCCGATCATCGCTGACGACGCCCACGGCCGGGCGCGGATCGACGAGATCAACGGCGAGGCGCTGGGCGCGGCCATGGACTCTGGCGAGATCGCCGTCATCGCCGGCTTCCAGGGCGTCACCCGCGACGGCCGGCTGGCGACGCTGGGCCGCGGTGGATCGGACACCAGCGCCGTGGCCATCGCCGCCTCGCTGGGCGCGGCCTGCGACATCTATACGGACGTGGACGGGGTCTATACCACCGACCCCCGCATCGAGAGCAAGGCCCGGCGCCTGGCCCGCATCTCCTACGAGGAGATGCTGGAGATGGCCTCGCTGGGGGCCAAGGTGCTGCAGACGCGGTCGGTCGAGATGGCCAT
>JBKJSF010000155.1:0-2808 GCA_046595895.1 Caulobacter sp.
TGGAGCTGGCGCCGGCCAGGTGGACCGAGAGAATGGCGCAATCCATGGCCGGGCCCGTGTGGCCCGAGGTGGAGAGCGGCGGATACAGGGTCCAGCCGCCGCCGAACCCGCGGCCCGGGCCGCCATCGACGAACAGCGAGGTGCACAGCATCACCCAGGCGGCCACCAGCAGCCAGAAGGAGATGTTGTTCATCCGCGGGAAGGCCATGTCCGGCGCGCCGATCATCAGCGGCACGAACCAGTTGCCGAAGCCGCCGATCATGGCGGGCATGACCATGAAGAAGATCATGATCAGGGCGTGGGCGGTGACCACGGCGTTGTAGCCGTGCTTGGACTGCTCGATGAGGCCCAGCAGATGGACCGAGGAGCCTGCCTTGAAGATCTGGATGCCCGGCTCGGCCAATTCCCAGCGAATCAGACCGGACAGCGCCCCCCCCACCAGGCCCGCCATGATGGCGAACAGGATGTAGAGGGTGCCGATGTCCTTGTGGTTGGTGGACAGGAACCAGCGGGTGAAGAAGCCGGGGATGTGTTCAGCCTCTTCGTGGGCGGAATCTGAATGAGCGGCGTTGCCGTATGCCATCGGTCTTTACCTGCGGATCAGAGCTTGGCGGCCGGCGCGACGGGCGCGGCGGGAGCCGGAGTAGCGGTGGGGGTCGCGCCGGAAGCGGCGACGGGAGCGGGAGCCGGTGGCGGGCCCTTCTTGGAGGCGATCCAGGCGTCGAACTCTTCCTGGGTCACGACCTTGATCTCGATCGGCATGAAGGCGTGATCGATGCCGCACAGTTCCGAGCACTGGCCATAGAAGGTGCCGGTGCGGTCGGCCTTGAACCAGGTTTCGTTCAGGCGGCCGGGGACGGCATCGGTCTTCAGTCCGAAGGCGGGCAGGGCGAAGGCGTGGATCACATCGACCGCGGTGACCTGCACCCGGACCACCTTGTTGACCGGCACGACCAGCGGCTCGGAGGCCTTCAGCTTGTAGAGGCTGGCCGGCAGGCCGGCCTTGGCGACGTCTTCCTCGGCCATCATCGTCGAGGTGATCTCGCCGATGTCCTGGTCGGGGTATTCATAGCCCCAGTACCACTGGTAGCCGGTGGCCTTGACCGTGAGGTCGACCTTCGGGGTGTCGTGGTACTCGAAGAGAAGGCGGAACGAGAAGATGGCGATGACCATCAGGATCAGCACCGGGACCAGGGTCCAGAGGACCTCGATGAAGGTGTTGTGGCTGAACGTGGCCGGGACCGGGTTGGCCTTGGCGTTGTAGCGGATCGCGCACCAGATCAGCAGGCCCAGCACGAACAGGCTGATGACCACGATGACCGGCAGCAGGATCGCGTCATGGAAGAAGTGGGCATGGTGCTTCAACGGCGAGGCCGCCGGCTGCAGCCCCATGGCTCCGTCCGTGGGTTGCCCCATGTTGTCGGCCAGAGCGGGCGCTGCCATCAAAACGCTGGTCAGCCCGGCCCCGAGGGCCGTTGCGAGCCAGCGCATCCCCTTAACCTTCGCCTTCATAAGCCTCACGTCCGTTAAGGCCGCCCCCAGAGGCGGGCCGTCATCATTGTCGGTCGAGAAAGCGCTTAGCCCGGCCCGCATCCCGCGCGCCAGCGGCAAGCACCCGCCCATCGCCATTATCGGGCCGGTGCATACGCGCCCATCCCCCGTTCGGCAAGGGTGTGGGAGGCGCCTTGTCGGCCTGTCCGCCCACCTCTTTCGCGTCGCGTTGAGTCACATTGCTAAGATGTAATGATAGGTACCTTGCAACACCTACTACCGGTCGATACAAGGGAGCCATCAACAAGGACGGGGAACGCCGTGCCAGACATCATCGAACCACAGCTGAAAAAGGGGGTCCTGGCCCTCTGCGTACTCGCCCTGCTCTCACGAGCGGACGGCTACGCCTACGACATCGCCAGCCGCCTGGCGTCGGCCATCGACATGGGGGAAGGCACCATCTACCCCCTGATGCGACGGCTGCAGGGCGACGGGCTGGTGGAGACCTATCTGGTGGAATCGCCATCCGGTCCGCCGCGTAAATACTACCGCCTGACCGAGGCTGGCCGCGCCAGCTTCATTCAGCAGAAGACCGATTGGACGGCCTTCTCCTCGGCGGTGAACAGCATCATTCTGGGAGAGGGGCAATGACCAGAGCCGAATTCATGGCCAGGCTGCGACGCGGCCTGAGCGCACTCAGCGCCAACACGCAGAGCGACATCACCACCGACTACGAGACCCACTTCGCCGACGCCGCCGCGGCGGGTCGCAGTGAAGAGGAAACGGCCGCCGCCCTCGGTGACCCGGACCGCCTGGCCCGCGAACTGCGAGCCGAGTACGGCCTCAAGGCCTGGGAAGAGAACAAGAGCCCGCGCAATGCGACCGGCGCGATTCTAGCCCTGCTGGGCTTGGGCCTGGTCGATGTGTTCTTCGTATCGGTCCTGCTGTTCCCCTTGATCAGCGTCTTCTTCGCCCTGGCGATCACCGTCGTGGCGGCGTTCGTGATGGGCGGGGTGGTGATGATCGGCGGACCGATCATCGGCTACAGCGGCGGGGCGGGCATCGCCTTCCTGGCGGGCCTGGGGCTTGTCGGCCTTTCCACCTGCATCGGCGCCCTGGTCATCATGGCCAGCGTTGGCCTCGTCAACTTCTCGGTCTGGTACGCCAGGCTGCACTTCCGGCTCCTGAAGCCGGCCATTGATCAGGCTTAGGGGAGAGATCGCCATGATCCGCACACTCGCCATCATCGCCGGCGCCGGGTTTCTGACCTTCATCGTCTGCCTCACCGCCGTCCTGGCCATGGGTGGTCCGGAGATC
>JBKJSF010000190.1:0-6025 GCA_046595895.1 Caulobacter sp.
GGCAAGCTCCTCATGACCGGCGTCCAGACCCTGGTTGTCGACGAAGCCGACCGCATGCTCGACATGGGCTTCATCCCGGACATCGAGCGCATCTTCAAGATGACGCCACCGAAGAAGCAGACCCTGTTCTTCAGCGCCACCATGCCGCCGGAAATCACCCGGCTGACCAAGCAGTTCTTGAAGGATCCGACCCGCATTGAGGTCGCCCGTCCGGCAACCACCGCCGAGACCATCACCCAGCACATCGTGCGGGTGCCGGTCGTCTCGCCAAGCGCCAAGCGCATGGCCCTGCGCTCCCTGGTAGAGCGCGCCGACGTGCGCAACGGCATCGTCTTCTGCAACCGCAAGAGCGAAGTCGATATCGTCGCCAAGTCGCTGACTGTCCACGGCCACGACGCCGCCCCGATCCACGGCGATCTGGACCAGTCGACCCGTACCAAGACGCTGGAACGCTTCCGCAAGGGCGAGCTCAAGCTGCTGGTGGCCTCCGATGTCGCCGCGCGCGGCCTCGACATTCCGGACGTCAGCCACGTCTTCAACTACGACGTGCCGCACCACGCCGACGACTACGTCCACCGCATCGGCCGCACCGGCCGGGCGGGCAAGCTGGGCGAGACCTACATGATCGTCACCCCGGCGGACGACAAGAACCTCGACAAGGTTCTCAAGCTGACCGGCCAGAAGCCCAATGAGGTGGTCCTCGAGCTCGATTGGGCCGCCGCCAAGGACAAGGACGTGCGTCGCAAGGAGCAGGACCGCGAACGCGGCCCCCGCGGCCGTCCCGAGCGCAAGCGCGAGTTCAGTCGCGGCCGTCCGGAATCGGAAACCTCAATGGTCGGCATGGACGCCATTACATCCGCCGAGCCCCGCCCCGAGCGCGCGCCCCGCGCCGAGCGTCCAGAACGCGCCGAACGTCCCGCCCGCGCCAGCACCGAAGCGATTCCCCAGGCCGAAGCGCCGGAAGCGCCCCCTGTCGAACGCGAAGCCCGCGAGGAACGTCCCCGCCGTGAGCGCGGCGGCCGTGGCCGTGATCGCAAACCCCGCGACGAGGCTCCCCGCGAAACCGCCCCGGTTGAAGTCCGCGAAGACCGCCCGGCCCGTGAAGAGCGTCCCGCGCGTGAAGAGCGTCCCGCGCGTGAAGAACGGGCCGACAACGACGACCGCTCGGCTCGTCCCGAACGACGTCCCGATCCGGTGCGCGGCGTTCGCGCGGTGACACCGCGCGACGACGACGACCGCCGCGTCGTCGGCTTCGGCAACGAACTCCCGGCCTTCCTGAGCCGGCCCGTGCCAACGGTGGCTCCGTCGAAGGACGACTGATCTAGATCCCTTCTCCCGCTCGCCGGGAGAAGGTGGCCCGCGAAGCGGGTCGGATGAGGGCAGCACCGGCCCGTCCGGTCGCCCACGTTGGCGCCGATCAGCGTTGTCGCTATCCCAAAAAACGAACTGGGCAGTCACCGTCTCCGGTGCTGCCCTCATCAGTCAGCCTTCGGCTGCCACCTTCTCCCGGCTAGCGGGAGAAGGAAGTCTAATACCCCAGCGTCTTGTCGCAAGCCTTGGCTTCATTGACCAAGGCATCCTTGCCCTGACCTTCCAGCTTGTCGGCTTCGGCCGACTGGACAGCCGCCGGATTGGTCCCGGCCGGCAGGTCGCGGCGGGCGGCCAGCGCCAGGGCGGTGCGCTCGCGGTTGCGGTCGAAGCTCTTGACGAGGGCCTTGTCGCCGCCGTCCTGCTCGACCGCGCTGGCGGCCGCTTCATAGACAGCAAGGCACCGCGCCTGCGCGCGGAAGTCGACAGCGCCCTGGGCCTGGACCGAGAAGCCGGTCAGGGTCGCCAGGATCAGCCCGCCCAGGATGGGGGCGCGCATGAGCATTCTCCGTTTCGAGTCGCATCGGTGCGACGCAATAGATGTAGGCAGTCAAAGGCGGCGCGCAAAGGGCGGGACTATGGCGCCACAGAATTGTGGCGCCATAGCATCACCGGGTGATCTGTCCGGCCAGCATCTTGCGGATGCCGGGGCCATAAGGCGGCCGCATGGCCACGAGCGGGCCGATGTCCTTCTTCAGCTGGGTATAAATGGCCTTACGGTGGCTGAATTCCCTGAACCCGTCGTGGCCGTGGTAGCTGCCCATGCCGGACGGCCCGACGCCGCCGAACGGCAGCTCCTCCTGAGCCACGTGCATGACGACGTCGTTGATCGTCACCCCGCCGCTGGTCGTGCTCTCCAGCACCTTTGTCTTCTCTGCCTCGTCGGTGCCGAACCAGTAGAGGCCCAACGGCCGGTCGTGGGCGTTGATGTAGCCGGTGGCCTCGTCGAGCGTCTTGTAGGCCTTCACCGGCAGAACCGGCCCGAAGATTTCTTCCTGCATGACCTTCATGTCGTCGGTCGGGTTGAGGATCAGGGTCGGGGCGATCTTGCGATGCTCCTGCTGGCTCAGGTCTTCGGCCTCCGGCTTGAGCTCGATGATCTCGGCCCCCTTGGACCGCGCATCATCGATGTAGCCCATGATCCGGTCGTAGTGCCGCTGGGCGACCACGGCGGTGTAGTCGGGGTTGTCGCGGATGGTCGGGAACATCCTGGTCACCGCCGCGCGCGCCTGGGTGACGAACTCGCCGATGCTTTCTTCCGGCGTCAGCACATAGTCGGGGGCCAGGCAGATCTGGCCGGCGTTCAGGGTCTTTCCGTTCATCACCCGGGCCGCGGTCAGCGCCATGTCGGCGCTTCGCGAGATGATAACCGGGCTCTTGCCGCCCAGCTCCAGCGTCAGCGGCACCAGGTTGGTGGCGGCGGCCCGCATCACGTGGCGCGCCACGCTGGTCGCGCCCGTGAAGATCATGTGATCAAAGGCCAGCTCCGAGAACGCCTGCCCGACCTCCGGCCCACCAGTGACCACGGCAATCTCTTCTTCCGAGAACACGGAGCCGAACATCGTCTTCATCAGTTCGGAGGTGTCCGGAGTGAACTCCGACGGCTTGATCATCGCCCGGTTGCCCGCGGCGAGAATTCCGGCCAGCGGCGCGAAGGTCAGGTTGACCGGGAAGTTCCACGGGCTGATCACCCCGACCACCCCTTTGGGCTGGAACACCACCTCGGCCTTGGCCCCGAACAGGCCGAGGATGGCCGGCGAGGTCTTGCGCTTCTCACCCTTCATCCACTTGCGGACATTGTCCCGCGCATGTTTCAGCGGCCCGATCGAGCCGGCGATATCGGTCAGCTGCGTTGCTTCGCGCGAACGATTGCCGAAGTCGGTGTTCAGCGCATCCTCGATGGCCTTGGCATGATCGACCAGCAGGCCGATGCAGCGGTCCAGCCGCTCGATCCTCTGATCCGCCGTCGGCGCGCCGTCGCGGAGGTGGGCGGCCTTCTGGCGGTTGAGGATGTCCTGCATCGCGGCGGCGTCGGTCATGGTGCTCTCCCAGTCGTCCGGTTGCTCCGGCTCAGGTTATCGCTGATCAGAATGGGGGCGGACCGTCTGATCGGCAAGCGAACAAGGTTCAGGCCTTTAACCTGCCGTTTGGCGTTATGCCCTACAGTCGTCCAACTGAAACATGCGCAGCCGTCAAAAACGGCTGCGTTTCGGGGGAAGACGACGCGATGCCCGGTGATATTGAACAGAGCCTGCGGGGCCCTCAGGCCTACATCATCACCCGCAAGGCCATCGACATGATGGAACGCCATAACATCTGGCCGACTCCGCTCAATTTCGAGCTCTGGTCGCATTTCGTCGCCGACCCGAACGGGCCTCTGGCCAAGGAACTGACCCGCCTGATCAGTTCGGGCGAGCCGATGACCGAGACGATCAGCGAGGAACTGGCCGCCGCCTACCTGGCCAAGTCCAAGCTGAACGAGCAGATCCGCGACGCCGGGGACCAGCTGACCAAGGAACTGGCCGCCGTGGCCAAGGCCATCCAGACCGCCCAACAGTCGACCAACGCCTACGGCAAGACCCTGAGCACGGCCAGCCAGGGCCTGGGCGCCGCGACCGACGCCGCTGGCATCAAGAAGATGGTCGAGACCCTGACCATCGCCACCGAGCGCGTCCAGAAGCAGAACGACACCCTCGAGAAGAAGCTGTCGGACTCGACCACTGAGGTTGCCCGCCTGCGCGAACACCTGGAGCAGGTGCGCCGCGACGCCACGACGGACGGCCTGACCAACCTGGCCAACCGCAAGGCCTTTGACGACGAGCTGGCCCGCGCCTGCGCCGACGCCGACGAACAGGGCGGGCCCCTGACCCTGGCCGTGCTCGACATCGACCATTTCAAGAACTTCAACGACACCTGGGGCCACCAGACCGGCGACCAGGTGATCCGCTTCGTCGCCAGTGTCATCGGCCGCGTCGGGGCCACCCCGCGCTTCGCCGCACGCTACGGCGGCGAGGAGTTCGCCATGATCTTCCCCGGCGAAGACGCGGCCATCGTCGAGGCCTGCCTCGAAGAAATCCGCGACGAGGTCGCCTCGCGCATGCTCAAGCGCCGCTCGACCAACGAGGATCTGGGCACCGTAACAATTTCGGCCGGCCTGGCGACGCGCAAAGCCGGCGAAACGGGCGTCTGCACCATGGATCGCGCCGACGCCGCTCTCTACATCTCCAAGCGGGCCGGCCGTAACCGGGTGACGAACGGCGAGAAGGTGACCTCGGTCGCAGCTTGAACGTTTCCCTTCTCCCGGCAAGCGGGAGAAGGATCAAAATAGGACTGGCGTTCCCCGGCGTTATTGGCGTCAACCTTCCTCAAAGCATCGATGGGAGGTCCGCCATGGACTACACTAAAATCAAGGTTGAACTGGTCGACGGCGTCGCCGTGGTGATCATGAACGACCCGGGCTCGATGAACGCCGCTGGCCTGGACTTGGCCAGCGAGCTGGCCCACACCTTCCGCAGCATCGCCGGCGGCCAACTCAAGGCTCGGGCCATCGTCTTGACCGGCGAGGGTCGCGGCTTCTGCTCAGGGGCCAACCTGTCAGGCGGCGGCGCGGCCGGTCGTGAGCTGGACGTCGATGGCAAGCCGGACGCCGGCAATGCCCTGGACAGCATCTACAACCCGCTCGTCACCCTGATGAAGAACACCCCCGTGCCCCTGGTCACCGCCGTCAACGGCGCGGCCGCCGGCATCGGCTGCTCCTTCGGCCTGCTGGGCGACATCATCCTGGTCGGCGAGAGCGGCTACTTCCTGCAGGCCTTCCGCCGCATCGGCCTAGTGCCGGACGGTGGCTCAACCTATTTACTGCCGCGCATGATCGGCCGGGCCCGGGCCATGGAGATGGCCCTGATGGGCGACAAGATCGGGGCCGCCAAGGCGCTGGAATGGGGCCTTTGCAACCGCGTCGTTCCGGACGCCGAACTGCGCGATGCGGCCATCGCCGTGGCCAAGGAGCTGGCCAACGGTCCGGCCTCGCTCGGCCTGATCCGCAAGCTGATCTCGGACAGCCAGGACAACAGCTGGGGCGAACAGCTGCAGGCCGAACGCCAGGCCCAGAAGGTCGCCGGAAAGACGGACGACTTCGTTGAGGGCGTCAGCGCCTTCCTGCAAAAGCGCCCGGCGGCTTTCAAAGGCGCGTAAGTTGCTCCCCCTTCGGGGGAGCTGGCAGCCGCGAAGCGGCTGACTGAGGGGGTCCCCACCGGCGGGAGCGGACCCCCTCCACCACCGCCTTCGGCGGCGGTCCCCCTCCCCCGATGGGGGAGGAACTAGCCATCCCAAGGCCCGCGTCCGATGTCGGCCCGGGCCTTTCCTTTTTTCGGCGCCTTGCTCCGCAGCACCGCCTCCAAGGCCAGCCGCGCCCAGCGCGAGGCCTCCACCGGATCGTCCTGCGCCTCTCCCGGCAGGCTGAAGTAAGGCAGGCTGGCCTGGCGGTCGCGTTTGCGCTGGTGATAGATGAACGGCTCGGACCCCGCGGCGATGAAGGTCTCTCGGGTCTGGTCATCGACCTTCAGATAGACGGTCTCGCCGAACACCAGGGCGAACATCATCCCGTCCAGCCAGACGCCCTTGCCGCCGAACATGCGCTTGACCACCACCACGCCGA
>JBKJSF010000052.1:0-9942 GCA_046595895.1 Caulobacter sp.
ATCCTGTCGCTCCGACCAGGGAGGCTTCCAGACACTACGAACGAGGCCCCCCCGGCTCCTTGTTCATCCAGGCCAGCAGCGGAAACAGCGGCAGGCCCCAGGCCACCCCGGCGATCGCAAAAAACACCAGTTCCAGCAGGAAGTTCTTCGGCAACAGGCCGTGCAGGCTGACTGCGGCCATCGCGTAGAGGGCCAAAAAGATCAGGATGAGGACGGTCCCGATCATCTTCTTCAGTTTCGGATCCACGCAAAAGCTCCCGCCGCTGAGACCAGCGACGGGAGCCTTAGACGTTTGCGGGGCGGCGCTCTAGCGCTTGCGGAAAATCAGGCCCCAGACGAACAGCACTAGCACCGCGCCGACGATGGCGGCGATGACGCTGGGGATCCAGCCGCCGGCTCCCGAGCCGATATTCAGCAGATCGACGATCAGCCACTTGCCGACCAGGGCGCCGATGATCCCGGCGGCCAGGTTCATCAGAAGTCCATCGTTGCGCCGCAGGATCTTCTCGGCCACCCAGCCGGCGAAAATCCCGATGATAATTGCGGCAATCCAGCCAACACCTTGCATAGTCGTAGCTCCCTCCAGATGAGTTCCTGGCTTTAACTCCAGGTCGGAAGAGAAGTTCCGCTGATCCGCCCGCCTCGTCAACGACGGGGCAGTAGAGCCGCCAGTCCCGTTAAAAGCAAAGCGGAAGCGCCCGCCGCGGCCAGCACGATCCAGAACGAGGCTACCGGCCAGCCGAGCAGCCGGCCGACCCACGGCGCCGCCAGCCCCCCGGCCAGCGCCGCCGCCATGCCGGTAAACGCCGACCGCCGACGCCCGGTGGCCAATGCCGCGACGGCGCCAAGGACAAAACTGATCAGCACGAGGCCGAAGAGGCCGGGCAGGGGCATGGGGGGACTATGGCGCAAACCCCTCTGGGCGTCACGCAAGCGCGCCGGCGAAGCGAACCCTCTCCCTGAGGGACGCGGCATCTGGACCCGCAAACTACTCAGGCCTACATCGCCCCCATGACGTCGTTCCTGCGTTCCGATCGTTCCACCGCCGTGGCCGTCTGGCTGGCCGTGGTGGCGCTGTTCATCCTGGCCATGGTGATCGTCGGCGGGGCCACCCGGCTGACCGGCTCGGGCCTCTCGATCACCGAGTGGAAGCCGATCATGGGCGCCCTGCCGCCGATTGGCGACGCCGCCTGGGCCGAGGCCTTTCACAGGTACCAGCAGATTCCGCAGTTCAAGCTGGTCAACGCCGACATGACCCTTGCCGAGTTCAAGGGCATCTTCTGGTGGGAGTGGGGCCACCGTCTACTCGGCCGCCTGGTCGGCCTGGTCTTCGCCATTCCCTTCGTCGTCTTCCTCATTCGCCGCCAGATTCCCAGGCGCCTGATCTGGCGCTGCCTCGGCCTGCTGGTGCTCGGCGGCCTGCAGGGCCTGGTCGGCTGGTGGATGGTGGCCAGCGGCCTCTCCGAGCGCGTCTCGGTCGCGCCCGAGCGCCTCAGCCTGCACCTGGGTCTCGCCCTCATGCTGTTCGTTACCGTCGTCTGGACGGCCCTGGACGCCTTCGCCGGTCAGCCCCGCCAGGCCAGTGTCACCCGCTGGCGCACCGGCGCGCTGGTCTTTCTCGGCGCCGTCCTCATCCAGTGCCTGCTCGGCGCCCTTGTCGCCGGCGCTGACGCCGGGATGGTTTACAACGACTGGCCGCTGATGAACGGCCAGGCCTTCCCGGCGGACTACGCCGGAACCGGCCTCTGGCAGACCCTGGCTCACAACCAGGCCTCGGTGCAGCTTCACCACCGCCTGGGCGCCTACGCCCTCGCGGTGGCAACCGTCCTTCTCGTCCTGCTCGCGACCCGCAGCCGTACCCTGCATTCAAATTCGAAGCAGGCCGCCTTCATCCTCGGAGGCGCCGTCCTTCTTCAGGCCCTGCTCGGCGTCGCCGCCCTGATGCTGGTGGTGCCGCTGTGGCTGGGCATCCTGCACCAGGCCGGTGCAGTGCTCCTGCTGGCAGCCACCACTCTGTTCGCCTGGCGCGTTCGACGGCAGTAGGCGTCAACCGGAAACCTCAATGCGACCTCAAGGCGACCTCCATGTTTTCGCAACTCGTCCCCATCCAGAACGCCACACCGTCGTAACGGAATCCCAAACCGTCATCTATCTAAAAAGACGATATAAAACAATATGATACCCATGTATTGAGGGCGCATTCGGTGCTAGAATGGACCCGTTGGCCGGCCTATAGCGCGACACCGCCCACCGGCTCGGTCTCGAAGTACGGGCCGATGTCCTTGATCAGCGGGCGGCCCTTGGCGATGGCGGCGCCGGCCAGCGTTGCTGCGCTGATCGATCCGGCGAAGAAACCGCGTCGATTGGCGGTCCTGGGAGCAGATTAGGCGGCAAACGGCGGGCAGGGGAGCCGTAAATGTCGCGGTATTATAGTACCATCAAGGAAAATATGAATGTTTTCAGCATCTTAACCCCGATTGGACCTCTTCACCCCTGTTGACATCGCGCCCTCAGCCCCGTACTAGCCCGCCCTCACGTCGGGGGCCGCTTGCTCCCGCCTGCAACGGAAATACGAACCCATGATGAAGACCACGGCTTCGCTGAAGCCCGCCGAGGTCGAGAAGAAGTGGATCGTGATCGACGCCGAGAACGCCATCGTTGGCCGTCTCGCCTCGTTCATCGCCATGCGTCTTCGCGGCAAGCATCGTCCTGACTACACCCCGCACGTTGATTGCGGCGACTACGTCGTCGTCCTCAACGCTGACAAGGTGAAGTTCACCGGCCGCAAGCTGGACCAGAAGATCTACTACCGCCACACCGGTCACCCGGGCGGCATCAAGCAGATCACCGCCGGCAAGCAGCTGAGCGGCCGCTTCCCCGAGCGCGTTCTGGAAAAGGCCGTCGAGCGCATGCTGCCCAAGGAAAGCCCCCTGGCCCGCGCCCAGATGACCCACCTGCGCATCTACAACGGCGGCGAACACCCGCACGAAGCGCAGAACCCCCAACCCATCGCGTTCGGTGATCTGAACGCCAAGAATGTGCGGAGCGCCTGATGGCCGAAGGTCTCGAAGCCCTGCAAGCCCTGTCGTCGTCGCCTGAAGTCGCGCCGGCCGAGCCCAAGATCGACAAGTTCGGCCGCGCCTACGCGACCGGCAAGCGCAAGAACGCCATTGCCCGCGTGTGGATCAAGCCCGGCAAGGGCACGATCACCATCAACGGTCGCGACCAGGAGATCTACTTCGCGCGGCCCGTGCTGCGCATGATGCTCGCTCAGCCCTTCCAGGTCACTGACCGGGTCGGCCAGTTTGACGTCGTCGTCACTGTCGAAGGCTCCGGCCTGTCGGGTCAGGCCGGCGCCGTCCGTCACGGCGTCTCCAAGGCCCTGACCTACTACGAGCCCGGCCTGCGCACCCTCTTGAAGCCGCACGGCTTCCTTACCCGCGACAGCCGCGTCGTCGAGCGCAAGAAGTACGGCAAGGCCAAGGCCCGCCGTAGCTTCCAGTTCTCGAAGCGCTAACCGCGCGACGTCAACACGTTGCGAAAGGGCGCTTCGGGCAACCGAAGCGCCCTTTTTCTTTTGGCTGTAGGAAAGCTGTGATGACCGCGAAAATCTTCATCGATGGCGAAGCCGGCACCACCGGCCTGCAGATCCGCGAACGGCTGGAAGGCCGCCGCGACATCCAGCTCGTCTCGATCGATCCGGCCCGCCGCAAGGACCCCGCCGCCCGCGCCGAGCTGCTCAACGGCGCCGACCTGGTCATCCTCTGCCTGCCAGACGATGCGGCTCGGGAGGCAGTCAGCCTGATCGCCAACCCGGCGGTCAAGGTCATCGACGCCTCCACCGCCCACCGGGTGGCCGACGGCTGGACCTATGGTTTCGCCGAACTGCCCGGCCAGCGCGCCGCCATCGCCGCCTCCACCCGGGTCAGCAACCCCGGCTGCTATCCAACTGGCGCCATCGCCCTGATCCGCCCCTTGGTCGACGCCGGCATCCTGCCCGCCGACTACCCGGTCACCGTCAACGCCGTCAGCGGCTACACGGGCGGCGGCAAGGCAATGATCGCCGAGTTCGAGGGCGAGGCCCCCGAGGCCTTCCGCATCTACGGCCTGACCCAACAGCACAAACACGTCGCCGAACTTCAGGCTAACACCGGCCTCACCGTCCGGCCCTTCTTCGCTCCCAGCGTCGGGCGCTATGCGCAAGGTATGATCGTCGAAATCCCGTTGTTCCTCGATCGCCTCAACGGCGTCGCCACGCTCGCCGACCTCAACGACTGCCTGAAGGCCGCCTACGCCGGCGAGCCCTTCGTCACCGTCGAGGAGGCCGCCGGGATCACCGGCTTGGAGCCCGAGGCCCTGAACAACTCCAACCGCATGCAGCTGTTTGTCTTCGGCTCGGACACCCAGGCCCGCCTGGTCGCCCGCCTCGATAACCTCGGTAAGGGCGCCTCCGGGGCGGCGGTGCAGAACATGAACCTGATGCTCGGCCTGCCCGAGGCCGCCGGCCTGTGACCCTCCGCCGGGCCGCCATCGCCGACGCTCCGGCCATCGCGGCGGTCTACCGCCTGAGCGCCTGGCTGCACGTCCATACGCCGGAAGAGGATCTGGCCTTCTTTTCTGGCCAGATGCTGCCCAACCAGACCGTCTGGGTGATCGAGGACGGGCAGGGCGGTCTCCTGGCCTATGCGGCCGGCGTGGAGGGCTGGCTCAACCACCTGTTCGTCCACCCGGATGCGCAGGGGCATGGGCACGGCTCGCGCCTGCTGGACCACGTCAGGACGGACGCCGAGACTCTGCAGCTCTGGACTTTCCAGGACAACGTGCGCGCGCGGGCCTTCTATGAGGCCAGAGGCTTCGCCGCCGTCGAGTTCACCGACGGCGAAAACAACGACGAGAAGACTCCCGACGTTCGCTACGAGTGGCGCCGCTAGGCGGCAGGTCGCCGCAGGCGACTACCCGACGGCCGGCGCCGCTCCATATGCAAGGGCATGACACTCGATCGCCGCCGTCTGCTGACCACTTCCATCGCTCTGTACGCTTCGTCCGCCCTGCCGGCGCTCGCCGGCGACAAGGACTTCGCCGCCTCTCCTTTCCGCAAGATCGCCAAGTCCGAATGGCGCAGGCGGCTCTCCCCGGCCGCCTATCAGGTCCTGCGCCACGAAGCGACCGAGCGCCCCGGCTCCAGCCCTCTCGACAAGGAGCACCGCAGGGGGACCTTTATCTGCGCCGGTTGTAGCCTGCCGCTGTTCCGCAGCGAGTGGAAATTCAACTCCGGCACGGGCTGGCCCAGCTTCCACACCGCCATCGAGCGCAACATCGGCAAGACCAGGGACAGCAGCGCCGGCATGGTTCGCATCGAGTATCACTGCGCCCAATGCCTGGGCCACCAGGGCCATCTGTTCGACGACGGCCCTCGGCCCACCGGCCTGCGCTATTGCAACAACGGCGTGGCCCTCAAGTTCCTGGCGGCCTAGCCAGCCAGCCAGGCCTGTTCGGCCGCCAGCATGGCGTCCACCAGGTCCGGCCGGTCGATCCCCGCCAGGTCCACCCGCGGGGTCTTGCCGACTCCCTCCAGCAGGTAGGACAGGAAGCGCAAGCTGGGCCGGTACCCCGCCAGCCGCGCCGCATCCAGCACCGGTGTCTCGCCGGGAATCCGCGCCGCCATGGCGTCCTCGAAATACACCGCCCCCAGCCGGGCGATCTTCCACGCCCCGTCCCGCCGCTCCACCCGGGCATGCATTCGCGCATGGCTGGTGACCATCACCTCGACGCCGCCGATCCGCCCGCCCAGCAGGATCGCCGCGCCGCTCTCGGCCAAGGCCCGGTCGCCGTTCAGGGTGACCAGGCTCGGGGCCATCTGGTGCAGGTGACGCAGTCCTGAGGCGAAGGCCTTCTCCGAGGCGGCCACGAACTCTGCCCCGCTGGTCTCGATCCAGCTGATGCTGACGACGCTGCCTGGGTGAAAGCAGGCTGCCATCCGCGCCCACTGGCCCTGGTCGCGCGCCGCCCGTTCGGTTTGCACCACCTCGGCGACGGCGAGCTTGTCGAGGTCGTACATGGGCGTCACCTTGTTTCGCCCGTCCACCTTAGCCCAGATTCTCCAATGACCGACCTGCCCAACGAACATGCCACCGAAGACGCCGCCACCCTGGCCTTCTACGAGCGCGAGGCGGAGGCCTATGCGGCGCGGCGGGAGCCGGGCGACAACCGGGCCCTTGAGCGCTTCATCGAGACCGTGGGTCCCGGCGGGGCGGTGCTGGAGCTGGGTTGCGGCGGCGGCCACGACGCGCGGGTGATGATCGAGGCCGGCCTGCGGGTCACCCCCACCGACGGCTCGCCGGCCTTGGCGGCTGAGGCTTCCAAGCGGCTGGGGCGACGGGTGAAGGTGATGACCTTCGTCGAACTTCGCGACGAGCGCCGCTACCATGGCATCTGGGCCAACGCCTGCCTGCTGCACGCCCCGGCCGGGGCCCTGCAAGACGTCCTCGGCCGCATCTGGCGAGCCCTGAAGCCCGGCGGCATGCTGTTCGCCAGCTTCAAGGCCGGCGACGGCCCCGGGCGCGACGCGCTCGGTCGCTACTACAATTTCCCCAGCCGCGAGGGTCTGGAGACCGGCTTCCTGCAGGCCGCGCCCTGGTCGGCGCTGACCATCGAGACCCAGCCGGGCGGCGGCTATGACGGCGTGGAGCGCACCTGGTTGCTGGCCTGGGCCGTCGCCGGCCCGGCTCAGCCGCACGAGCACGACCACGATCACCCATAGAAAAAGCCCGGTGGCGGACCACCGGGCTCATTTCGTTCGGATATCCCGGCCGATCAGCCAATCGGCTTGGGCATGTCCAGTCCGCTCGGGCCGGGGTTGCTCACCGGGGTCGGCTGCGGGGCCGGCACGGGGGCCGGGGCGGCCGGACGCTGGAACTTCAGGCTGCGGCCCTGGAAGAAGGCGCCGGTTTCCATGGCCAGTTGCTCGTGGGTGATGTCGCCGTCGATGTAGCTTGTGCCGTAGAGGCGGACCTGCTTGGCGGTCACCGAGCCGACGATGCGGCCGCGAACCTCGGTGGCCTCGGCATAGACGCTGCCTTCGATGTGGCCGGTCTCGCCGACCGTCAGGCGGCCGACGCGGACGTCGCCTCGGACGATGCCGTCGATCTGCAGTTCGCCGTCGCCGGTGACGCCGCCCTCGATGGTAATGCCGCTGGAGATCAGCGAGGCGACCTTTGGCTTGGGCTTGGGCGCATCCATGGCCGACGTGGTCGCCGGCAGGGCGGCGGGCTCGGGCGTGGCCGACTTAGGCGGCGTCGGGGCAGGCTTGCTAGCGGGCTTGCTGAACATATTCACCGGCTTTCAGATAACGGTTGGGGTTCTGGGGGCGACCCGCCATCCAGATTTCATAGTGCAGGTGCGGTCCTGTCGAGCGACCGGTCGAGCCCATGGCTCCGATCCGCTGCCCGACGCCGACCCGCTGGCCCACCGACACCGAGATGCCTTGCAGGTGGGCGTAGCGCGTCTTGAAACCGCCCCCGTGGTCTACCTCGATGGTGTTGCCATAGCCTGAACGAACGCCGGTAAACGAAACCACGCCTGGAGCCGTGGAGAAGATCGGCGTGAAGAAGCCGCCCGGGAAGTCGAGGCCCGAGTGGAAGGCCGGCCGCCGGGTGAAGGGGTCGAGGCGCACGCCGTAGCTGGAAGACACCGCCGCGGCGCCCGTGGGGCGGAAGAAGGGCAGGTTCAGGGCAGCGTCGTTCAGGCCGCGCATGTCGCTCATGTTGGTGCTGGCCCGCTGGATGCGGCGGGCGAAGTCTTCATCGACGTCGAGCACGGCGGCCAGGGCGCGCGGGTCCTTGGAGTCGATCAGCGGTCCGCCCAGCGAACTGCCTCTGCCAGTGTAGCCCTCCGGCGTCAGACCGGCGAGGCGGAATGCGGCGCGCAGGCGCTCGGCCCGGGTCTTGGCGAAATTGTCGGCGGCGTCGATCAGCCGCTCCTGGTCCATGCGGGTGTAGGTCACCCGTTCGACCGGATTATTGGAGATCAGGCGCGGCTTGGCCGGGGCCAGGGCCAGGGAGGCGCCTGGCACGCCCTTGAACTCCTGGAACAGCTGGGCCAACGCCGCGTGGCGCTTCTCGACCGACACGGCCATCTCGGCGAAGGAGCCGTTGTTGGCGTTGAGTTGGGCCATGGCGCTGTTCAGCCGGGCCTGGCGGTCGGCGTTGACGCGTTCGTAGTAGGCCTTCTGACGGACCAGTTCCTGATCCGATGCCCCGGCCGACATGGCATTCACCATCATGGCGGCGGTGGCGACGCCCAGCCAGAGCGAGACCAAAGCAACGACGCCGGCGGCGGCGATCTGTTTGGCGGTGGAGAGAACGTAACCGCGCATCTCTCCGCCCGACCGGACGTAGAGATGCCGTTCAGGGAAAAGCTCTTCAAGAGCCCTTCTAGCTCGCCGCAAGCGTGTTGACGCCATAGCCCCCGGCACCCGGTTTATATCCGAGCGCGATATGCCGCTAAGTGAAGATTGGACGCAAGAGGCTTCGCGTGTCGCGGGTGAGCCCGGCGCGCAGAAAGCCTTTGTCGGTCAAGGGTTAACCAAGAGGCCATAGTCACGCCAGCGTCTTGGCTGGGATTGACGAATTCCTGACTATATTGATCAACGTCCGCGACGAAATCGCCACAGCTACCGGAGGGTCATGTAGCTGTCGCATAACAGAGCGTCAGAACGTCGCATGAGTGACTTCAGAGGTCGCTTAACGCCTTAAGGACCTCGGTCGCGTGACCCGCGACCTTCACCTTGCGCCAGACGCGGCGGATGACGCCGTCGCCGTCGATCAGCCAGGTGGAGCGGTCGATGCCCATGTATTCCCGGCCGTAGAGCTTCTTCTGGATCCAGGCGCCGTAGCGCTCGATCACATCGGTGTCGGCGTCCGAGCCCAGCTCGACCCTGAGCTCGTGCTTGGCCCGGAACTTTCCGTGCTTGACGGCGGTGTCCTTCGACACCCCGACCACCACCGCGTCGACTTTGGCGAAGTCTCCGACCAGGGCGCTGAAGTCCTTGCCCTGGGTGGTGCATCCGGGGGTGTCGTCCTTGGGATAGAAATAGAGGACCACCGTCCTGCCCTTCAGCGTGGCCAGGCTGACCCGCCCGCTGTCGGTGGGCAGGTCGAAGTCGGGGGCCTTGTCGCCGGCTTTCAGGTCGATGGTCACTCTACCCTCCAATTCTAGACCGGCCGGACCAGAACGATCTTCTTCTTGCCCTGGGACAGCTTGACGACCCCGTCGACCAGGTCGGCCGTGGTGATCAGCTTCATGCCGTCGATCTCCTGCAGGTCGTTGACCCGCAGGCCGCCGCCTTGGGCCAGGCGTCGGGCCTCGCCGCGCGAGGTGGAGAGGCCGGCGTCAACGGCTAAGGCCGCCAGCATGATGCCTTCCGCCAAGCTGGCGGCCGGGATCTCGATGGTCGGCAGGTCGTCCGACAAGGCGCCCTTCTCGAAGGCTTGGGTGGCGGCCCCCCGGGCGGCCTGTGCGGCCTCCTCGCCATGCAGCATCCGCGTAGCTTCGTCCGCGAGCACCTTCTTGGCGTCGTTGATGCCGGCGCCTGGCAGAGCTTCCAGCCGGGCGATCTCGTCCAGCGGCAGGTCGGTGAACAGCCGGAGGAACCTGCCGACATCGGCGTCCTCGGTGTTGCGCCAGAACTGCCAGTAGTCGTACGGCGACCGCATGTCGGCGTTCAGCCATACCGCCCCGGCCGCCGTCTTGCCCATCTTGGCGCCGGACGACGTCGAGAGAAGTGGGGTGGTCAGGCCGAAGGCCGGCTTCTGGTCGACGCGGCGGATCAGCTCGACCCCGTTGAGGATGTTGCCCCACTGGTCCGAACCGCCCATCTGCAGCCCGCAGCCGAAGCGACGGTTCAGTTCCAGAAAGTCGGTCGCCTGCATCAGCATGTAGTTG
>JBKJSF010000224.1:0-8154 GCA_046595895.1 Caulobacter sp.
CCTCCTATGCCGTCGGCATCTTAGTTTTCGCCGATGGCGCCCTGAAAGATAGTGACCCAAAAGAACTGCTGACGATAACCCTCAATTCCAATCTGAAGGTGGACAAGGGTCGGGAGCAACGGCGCGGACCGACAACGCTCGCCGGCCAGCCCGCCCTTGAAGTGGAATACCTGCCGACATCGAGGGCAAGACTCAGCGCATGCACAGCGCCATTACCGTGCGTGGCGACCGTGTATTCGTCGTAAGAACGATCAGTGCGGTCGGGGCGGATGACAGCGAGTTTCGTCGCATGAAGCGCGACTTCCACCTGCTGGATCAATAGCTAAGCCTAGCTCTACGCCGTTTCCGCCGGGGCTCCGTGCAGGCCCTGCATGATTATGCGGTTGATGTCGATCAACGGGTCGATCTCCTCCTCGCGGCGGATCACGGCGCTGGTGTGCCGGTTGACCCAGATGGAGATGGAGATGATCTGGGCGCGCAGCGGCATCGGCAGGGCGTTGTCCGGCTGCGAACAGTCGGTGGCCAGCGTCGACCACAGACGGCGGTTCCAGTCGAGGGCCTCGACGCGGCCGTGGAACTGGGTGTCGGGAAGCTGCTTGGCGTCCATGAGGGCGCGGGTGACCTGGCCAAACAGCCGGTACTCGGCCTCCTTCGGGTTTTCAGCCCTGGCCGCCGCTTTCTGATACGCCTGTAGACCCATGGCCCAACCTCTCGTCCTCGTAGTCCACCAGTTTCCGGCAGAGCATGAGCGCCTTGTAGTATTCTCGCTCCATGATGTGCTTGGAGATGTTAACGCACTCCGACAGAATCGGCGGGTTACGCACCACGCCCATGAATTCGGTGAGCCGGCGGACGAATTCGTCGTAGTAGCGGCCGGACCCGGCCTCATCGAGGTACATCATCATGACCGGGAAATAGACGTGGCGGGCCGGTGTCACGGCCTCGGATTCCTGCATGATGTCCTTCTCGCGAAGGACGGAAGCCTTGTTCTGCAGGATCAGAACGCCGCGCCGATCGCCATTCTGGACGACAGCGCCGTTGAGGACGAATTTCTCGCCCGGCTTGAGAGACAACTTCAGCGGCACTTGAGCCTCCCCGAAACAGGCCCCAGGATGGCCGATCATGGTTAACGGGAGATTGTCGCCGCGTGCGACATCTCGCCGATCTTAAGGGCGGAGTAACCATGATGCGGCGATCTGGACGCCAAGACTCGCGAGACCTGTGACCCCATGACGCGCCGCAATTCCGATGTCTCTTCCGCCGCGCTCTCCGCCGGGGGCATGACCCCTATCGTCGGCCAGGCGGCGCAGGTGAAGGCGTTCGGCGGCATGGCCGGCCAGGCCGGATCGCCGGCCGCCCTGACCCGCATGCTGGAGGCCATGGCAGAGATGAAGGCGGCCAGCCTCGGCGGCGTCATCAACCAGGCGGTGGCGGCGCTCCAGAAGGACGACTTCGAAACCGGTGGGCGGCTGGCCATCCAGGCGCTGGAGATGGACGAGCGGTCGGGGTTTGCCTGGTATCTGCTGGCGATTGCGCGGGAGCGCGCGGGGGATTTCGCCAGTTCGGTGCGGGCCTACGACAAGGCGCTGACGCTGATCCCGGCCCATGCCGAGGTGGCCAACGACATGGGCCGCCTGGCCTATCGCATGGGCATGCGGGAGACGGCCGAAAAGCTGTTCGCCCACTATGTGGCGGCACATCCGGAAAACCCCGAGGGGATCAACAACCTGGCCTGCGCCGTGCGCGACCAGGGCCGCTATGACGAGGCGGTAGAAATCCTGCGGCCGGCGATCATGGCCTGTCCGGAGCAGGCCGTGCTGTGGAACACGCTGGGCACGGTGCTGGTCGAGCAGGGCGAGCCGGGGGCCAGCCTGGCCTTCTTCGACGAGGCGCTGCGGCTGCAGCCAGTGTTTCCCAAGGCGCGGTACAACCGGGCGACGGCGCGGCATGCGCTGGCCGATACGGCCGGGGCGCTGCGGGACTGCAAAGCCGCCATGGCCGAGACCATGCCGTCGGACGAGATCCAGATGATGCGGCTGGCGCGCTCGACGATGCATCTGACGCAGGGCGATCTGGCGCGGGGCTGGGACGATTATGAGGCGCGGCGCGACCAGCACTTCGCCGACGTCACCCACTATCTGGTCGAACGGCCGGCGTGGGAGCCCGCAAGCGACCTGACTGGCAAGTCCTTGCTGTTGATCGGCGAGCAGGGCCTGGGCGACGAGGTGCTGTTCGCCAACCTGCTGCCCGACGTGATCCGGGCGCTGGGACCGAAGGGGAAGCTGACCCTGTCGGTGGAGCCCAGGCTGGTTTCCCTGTTTCAGCGCAGTTTCCCAGGTGCGCGGGTTGGGGCGCATGCGACCTTTGACGTCGATGGTCGCACGGTGCGCGTGGTTCCGTTCCTGGACGCGGCCGAACTCTCCGAGATCGACCTGTGGGCGCCGCTGGCCTCGATGTTGCGGCGGTACCGCGCCGAGGTGGAGGCCTATCCGTCGGCGGTGGGCTATCTGACGGCCGATCCGGCGCGGGTGGCCCATTGGCGCGACATGCTGGCGGCCGCGCCGGCCGGGCCGAAGGTCGGGTTGCTCTGGAAGAGCATGACGGCCAAGGGCGCCCGGCACCGCTGGTTCTCCCCGTTCGAGCTTTGGGGACCGGTGCTGCGGACACCGGGGATCTGCCTGGTCAATCTGCAGTACGGCGACTGCGAGGCCGAACTGGCGCATGCGAAATCGCAGGGCATCGACATCTGGGTCCCGCCGGGCATCGACCTGAAGCAGGATCTGGACGATGTGGCGGCCCTGACCTGCGCCCTGGACCTGACGATCGGGTTTTCCAACGCCACCCTGAACCTGGCCGGGGCCTGTGGGGCGCCGGTCTGGTTGGTGACGCCGCGCGCCGCCTGGACCCAGCTGGGGACAGATCGCTACCCCTGGTATCCGCAGGCGCGGGTGTTCACACCGACCACCTATGCGGACTGGGAAGAGGTGATGGGCGGGATGGCCGTGGCCCTGAAGGCCGCCTTCCCTCCTTCCTGAATGTCTTCGAGCCCGGCCGATGGGCGGTCTCCCGGCCGGAACGTAAGGCGTTCGCAGGGGTTGATTCCACTGACGGCATCAAAGCCGCCAGACGGGATGACAACGCCATGACCAATATCGACAGCGGGTCCGACCCGCAGGATCGCGCTGAGGTCCTGGACGAAACCCACCTGACCGAGGACGGTGGCAATATCGCCAACTTCGACGAGATTTCGGACGTCTATGACGCCACCTCGGCCGCCGGCGATTCGGACATCGACGATCTGGATCCCGAGCGGGACGAGGCGGAATTCGACGCCGCCGAGTTCGATGATCTGACCCAGGAGCGGGACGACACCGGCCTGCGGACCGCATCGGAAGACCGCAGCTTTGCAACCAACGAGGATCGCGTGACCACAGAAGACGAACGAAGCCGCAACTACGAGGCCTCCGGTGGCGCCGGCGACAAGGCCGACAAGACCAGCCCGACCTCGGATCCGGGCGAGGATGCGCCCGACGAGAAAGACCCGCACGTCGACAAGCAACTCGACAAGGGCCTGAAGGAGACCTTTCCGGCGAGTGATCCAGTGTCGATCAACCCCGGCGCGGACTAACCACGTTCCCTTCTCCCGCTTGTCGGGAGAAGGTGGGCCCGTAGGGCTCGGATGAGGGCAGCACCGACCCATGAAGGTCGGGCTGCCCTTCGTCATGTAAACTCGCCGACGCTGGCGCCGCCCTCATCCGACCCCCTTCGGGGGCCACCTTCTCCCGACAAGCGGGATAAGGAACGGTGACGTAGGGGCGCGCGGCTTTTTCGCGTGGGGCGAGGAAAACGCTTCACAGCGCGGTTCCTGACGCTAGTGTCACCCTGAATGAAACGTTTGTTTGGAGCGCCTGTCAGCTCCGTATTGGGGATGCGAATGACGACGCGCTTCGAAGGCACTTCCGACTATGTGGCCACCGACGACCTGAAGGTCGCCGTCAACGCCGCCATCGCGCTGGAGCGGCCGCTGTTGATCAAGGGCGAGCCGGGCACCGGCAAGACCGTGCTGGCCTATGAGATCGCCAAGGCGCTGGGTGCGCCGCTGATCACCTGGCACATCAAGTCGACGACCAAGGCCCACCAGGGCCTCTACGAATACGACGCCGTCACCCGCCTGCGCGACAGCCAGCTGGGCGACGAGCGGGTCAAGGACGTCAAGAACTACATCAAGAAGGGTAAGCTCTGGGAGGCCTTCGAGGCCCCCGGCGTGCGCCCCGTTCTGCTGATCGACGAGATCGACAAGGCCGACATCGAGTTTCCTAACGACCTGTTGCAGGAACTCGATCGGATGGAGTTCTACGTCTACGAAACCGACGAGACCATCAAGGCGGTGGTCCGGCCGGTGGTCATCATCACCTCCAACAACGAGAAGGAACTGCCGGACGCCTTCCTGCGCCGCTGCTTCTTCCACTACATCAAGTTCCCCGAGGCCGAGACGATGAACGCCATCGTCGATGTCCACTTCCCGGGGATCAAGCAGAAGCTGGTCGCCGAGGCGCTGCGTATCTTCTACGACATGCGCAAGGTGCCGGGCCTGAAGAAGAAGCCCTCGACCAGCGAACTGCTCGACTGGCTGAAGCTCCTGATGGTCGAGGACATTACCGAAGAGACCCTGAAGGAACGCGACCCGACCAAGCTGATCCCGCCGCTGCACGGGGCCCTGCTGAAGAACGAACAGGATGTCCACCTGTTCGAACGGCTGGCCTTCCTGGCGCGGCGCGAAGGGGCGACGCGCCCCGGGCAATAGGGTTGGCGGGGCAGTAGCGCTTGCGGTCAGTTGAATTACGTGAGTAACTCCTTCGGATAACCGGGGGAGTTTTCTTATGCGTATCGCGGTGATGGTCGGGGCGCTGGCGGCGGCATTGATGCTGGTGGGGACGGCGAGCGCGGCGGAGCCGGTCGCCTGCGATCCCGGCAAGGCCGGCGCAAAGCTGTCCCGGCTGGGGACGGGTGATTTCATCAAGGACATCATGCTGCAGAGCATGCTGTCCGACCCGATGAAGAAGGGCGCGGTCTCGCTCAGCGAAGCCAGGCGGCTGACCAAGGATTGCGACCGGGGCGACTTCCTGGCGGGCAAGAGCCGGTATCGCGCCTATGGCCAGGCCACAGGCAAGAAGAACGCGGCGGTGCGCTACGCCCTGCCGGAGGACGGCAAGGGACCGATCGCCTACCTTGTGTCGATGGCGGACGACGGCAAGGCCGGCCCGTGGATCCTGGCGGTGACAGACGGCGACGAGATGCTGGCCTACGCCAGTGTCGACGTCATTCCGAGCGACGCCGACCTGCGAACGATTCTGGCCGGCGCCCTGGATGGCCGCTACCCGCGCACTGTCGGGCTCAACATCCGGTCGGGCGGCACGACGATGTACGTCAACGCCGATAGCCTGAAGGCCAAGGACGAAACGCCGCCCAGATCCAGCCCGGAGATGCCCAAACCGCCGCCCGGGACAGGCGCCGGATCGCAGGTGCTGACCGAGCCCGACGGGGTCATCTTCAAGGCCGGTGAAGGCGGGTCGATGATCCACTCGGCCACCGGCTTTGCCTGTCCGCAGGCGCTGAACGGCTACAGGCGCGGCAAGGTGATCATCTTCGACGCGGCCGAGAACGGGCGCGACGTGGCCTGCCAGCTGACCGGTCGGCGCAGCTGGTTGACCGTGTACCTGACCAAGGTTCCGGACAGCTACTCGGCGATGGAGGTGTTCTCGACCTATTCGGAGCAGGCCCGGGCCACCGTGCCGTCCAAGAAGGACCTGGAGCCGCCGTGGACGCTGCCGAAGACCGGGTATCCGGCCTATGCCGACTTCTGGGTGGGTCCGAAGGACGAGCACGAGGGCCTGTGGGTGATGGCGATCGGCCCCTGGTATGTGAAGATGCGGGTGACCTATGAGCCCGAAGAGGAAGGCGAGCTGGTCGAGCTTGCCCAGACCGTCGCCAAGCAGATCACCGAGCAGATCAGGCCGCCGGAAATCTGAAGGCGGCTCAGCGGTTACCGCGAATTCACTGGATTGCGGGGGGCTGGGGGGCCACCCTCATAGTTGAGGTCGCCAAGACTACCAAAGGGCTGAAACGACGATGAAAACCAAGCTGATGACCGCCGTGGGCTGCGGCGCCATCCTTCTGGCCCCGATCTTTCTAGGATTGGGCGCCTGCGAGGGCCGGACCGAGTACCGGGCCCGCAAGGCCGAGCGCGAGGCGCTCAAGGTGGTGAGCAAGCTCGACTGCCCCGAAACCCAAGGCAACCTGAAACGGACCGCCGTGTCGCCCGACGGCCTGAGCTGCACCTACGCCGGCGACGAGGCCGAGGTGGTCCTGCGGCTGGTGGCGGTGAGCAACGATCCGGCCAGGGCGCTGGAGCCGATCGAGGCCGAGGTGAAGGGCCTGTTCCCCGCCAGCCTCGCCGAGCCCGAAACCCCGACCCCGCCGGCCAAGCCGGGCGATCCGGCCCCGGAGGCCAAGGTCGAGAAGAAGGTGACGACGACCAAGGAAAGGGTCTCGATGCCGGGCCTGTCGGTCGAGACCGAGGAGGGCGACGGGATCGACAAGGCGCATGTGCGCATGCCGGGCATCACCGTCAACGCTGACGGCGACAAGGCCCACGTCAGGGTCATGGGCATCGAGATCGACGCCAACGACAAGGAAAATGAGGTCCGCATCGTGCGCGAGCGCTGGCGCGGCGACGATGACGGCGACTTCAACATCGACACCTCGGGCGGCCACGCCAAGGCCGACAACGACGGCTTTTCGCTGGGCGGCAAGCGCCGCCAGGGCTATCGCAGCACCTTCGTGAAGACCACCGAGGCCGAGGGCGCCGAATGGACTGCCGCCGGCTATGAGGCCCAGGGTCCCAAGCGCGGGCCGCTGGTCGTGGCCGTGGTCAAGTCAAAAGCCAAGCGCGACGGCGAGGGTGAAGGCAAGCACCTGTTCCGCGATGCGACCGCGCTGGTGCGGCAGCAGTTCGGGGATTGAACTCGATTCTCCCCCCGCGATAGCGGGGGGAGAATTTGAGCTATCCGACCGCCTGAACGTCGGTGACCTTGTAGGCCAGCAGGCGGCCATCCTCGTCGGCGACCGAGACGTATTCCCCGATCGCGAACCGGTGCTGACCCAGCTTGTGGACAGCCTCGTCGTCGGTGTCGGTATGCTCGTCGTAGTCGAAGTACCAATTGTCCCGCCGACGGGCCAGGCGGCCGGTGGCGGCCTCCTCGTCGGGGGCGAAGCGACGCACCGTGCAGTCGGCCTTGGCCTTGCCGAAGGCCTCCAGGTCGAGCATGCCGTCGCCGTTCAGGGGCGCGGTCAGGGTGTAGCCGCGGTGGTCGTCGCCATCGGCGAATTCGGTGCCCGGATTGCGGGCAAGGCGCATGATGATGCGGGACAGGGTCATGCCTGTTTCTCCGGTTTGAAAGCTAATGGGACAGGAAGAGTGACGGGCCGTCGTTGTTGAGCAGCGTTCGGGTCGTGCCGCCGAAGATGTATTCCTGCAGGCGCGGGTGCCCAAAAGCCCCGGCCACCAGCAGTCCCGCCCCTAGACGCTTGCACGCGTCCAGCAGCAGCGGCGCGGCGTCGCCGCCTTCGGCCAGGACCTCGACCTCGGCAGTAACGCCGCGATCAGCGAAGAAGCCCTGCAGCCGGCCGCCGTCGAAATTGCGCGACGAAGCCGACGGGGCGCAGAGGATGACCACGCGGGCGGCTTTTTCGAGCAGCGGCTGGGCGGTGCGGGCGGCGCGGCTGGCCTCCTTGCCGCCGTCCCAGGCGACCGCGACGACGCCGCCGACGGCCAGGCCAGGACGGGCGACGACGGTCGGGCGCTGTTCGTCGGCGACGGTCTGCTGAAAGGCTTCGGCGAGGGGTCCACGCCCCCGGGCGGCCTCGTCGGTAAAGACCACGACGTCGGAGAGCCGGCTCTCCATGGAGAGGCCGGCCCAGACGGGTGTTTCGAGGCTGACGAATCGGGTCCGGGCGTAGCCGCAGGCCGCGACAGCGGCCTGGGCGGTGCGTTGGCCCTCGGCGGCGGCCTCCTTAAGGCTGTCCATGGCGGTGATCTGCACCCCGCCCATGAACCCCTCGCCCATCCAGGGCATCAGGTCGGCCACATCGGCC
>JBKJSF010000012.1:0-9644 GCA_046595895.1 Caulobacter sp.
CGAGCAGATGATCGATGGTCTCGACGGGCTGAGCTACTCGCACTTCATGCTGCACTATAACTTCCCGCCCTATTCGGTCGGCGAAGTCGGCCGCTTCGGCGCCCCCGGGCGTCGCGAAGTCGGTCACGGCAAGCTCGCCTGGCGCGCGCTGCACCCGGTGCTGCCGTCGAAGGAGGACTTCCCCTACACGCTCCGCGTCTTGTCGGACATCACCGAGAGCAACGGCTCATCGTCGATGGCGACAGTGTGCGGCGGTTCGCTGTCGATGATGGATGCCGGCGTGCCGCTCAAGCGGCCGGTCTCGGGCATCGCCATGGGCCTGATCCTCGAAGGCAAGAAGTTCGCGGTGCTGAGCGACATCCTCGGCGACGAGGATCACCTTGGCGACATGGACTTCAAGGTCGCCGGCACGTCCGAGGGCATCACGACGATGCAGATGGACATCAAGATCGCTGGCATCACCGAAGAGATCATGCGCGCCGCGCTTGAGCAGGCCAAGGAAGGCCGCAACCACATTCTCGGTGAAATGGCGAAGGCGCTCGATCACACGCGTGAAGAGCTGTCGGCACACGCCCCGCGGATCGAAAGCTTCACGATCGACAAGTCGAAGATCCGTGAAGTCATCGGCACTGGCGGCAAGGTGATCCGCGAGATCGTCGCCACCACCGGCGCCAAGGTCGACATCGGTGACGACGGCACCATCAAGATCGCCGCCTCCGACCAGGCCAAGATCGATGCGGCCCGTGACTGGATCAAGTCGATCGCCTCGGAGCCGGAAATCGGCGCCATCTACAACGGCAAGGTCGTCAAGGTCGTCGACTTCGGCGCCTTCGTGAACTTCTTCGGCGCCAAGGACGGCCTCGTCCACGTCAGCCAGATCAGCAACGAACGCGTGGCTCGCCCCGCCGACGTTCTGACCGAAGGCCAGATGGTCAAGGTCAAGCTCATCGGCTTCGACGATCGCGGCAAGACCAAGCTGTCGATGAAGATCGTCGATCAGGAAACCGGTGAAGACCTGTCGGCCAAGCAGGACGCCGACGCCGACGCGTAATCGTTGGAGCAGCTGGACTACGGAAAGGGCGGCTCGCGAGAGCCGCCCTTTTTCGTAGCTGGGGACTGCTTCGCCGCCGAACAGGCGCCTCCGAACGGTCACCGTCCTCACCCGGCGCAGCTGTCCCGACAGGCCACCGACGCCGGAGTGCGCTCCGAATGACTACCGCTTCGCACGCCAGATCGGGGACAGGAACGCCGCTCATCCGCAATCGCTTCCGCTGACACCCAGCGCGGCATCCAGTCCCCACCACGCCTCTTTCTTACAAACAGACACCCTGTATCTTTCTTTCCATGACCGAACGCCGCCCAAACGCCCAGCGCACCCGTGAGACCAGGGGGCGCATCCTATGGGCGGCTCGCAACCTGTTCGCTGAGAAGGGTTACGCCGCGTCCTCGACACCGGCCATCGTCGCCGCCGCCAAGGTGACGCGGGGGGCGATGTACCACCACTTTCCGGACAAGGCGGCAGTCTTCGCCGCAGTGGTGGGCATCGAGCTGGCCGACGTCGGCCAGCGCATGAGCAAGGCCGCCCTGACCAATCCCGACCCGGTCGAGCAGCTGATCCTCGGAGGCGAGGCCTATGTGGTGGCCATGGCCGAGCCCGGCCGGCGGCGCATCCTGCTCATCGAAGGCCCGGCGGTGCTGGGCGCAGAGCGCATGGAGGCGATGCGGGCCCAACACCTCAAGAGCCGCCTCGACGCAGGCCTGCGCCAGGTCGTGGCGGCGGGCATCGTGCCGGAGCTGCCGGTCGGTCCGCTGGCCGACCTGCTGGCGGCGCTGTTCGACCGGGTGGCCCTGACCGCCGACCGCGAGAACTTCACCGGCTACCGGCTGGCCCTGCGGGCCCTGATCGGCGGGCTGAAGACGCCACCGGCGGCGGCGGGGGATTTCGTCCTGATCTAATCGGGCCAGGTTTCTCGGCTCAGGGCCAGCACCTCGCCGGCCAGGTAGAGCGAGCCGCAGATCATTACCCGGGGCGCCAGGCCTTCGACGGCCAGCGCCTGCTCCAGCGCCGCCTCGACGTTCTCGGCCGCGCTGGCCCGCAGGCCGGCGGCCTTGGCGGCAGATACCAGACGCTCCGGGGGGCTGGCGGCCTCGGCGTTAAAGGCGGCGGCGATGACCTGCGGATTCAGGGTCCGAAAGGCGTCGAAGAAGCCCTCGGCGTCCTTGTTGGCAAGCAGGCCGCAGATCAGCACCGCCTCGCGCCCGTCGCGGCCCTTCAGGGCGCTCAAGGCGTCGGCCAGGGCGCGGGCCGCATGGGCGTTGTGGCCGCCGTCGAGCCACAGGTCGGTGGAGGCGGCGCGGGCCCTGGCGGCGAGCGGCCCGGCCGTCAGCCGCTGCATGCGGGCCGGCCAGCGAACAGTCTCGACCCCTTTGGCGATGGCCGCCTCGTCGAGGCGGAGATGGAGCGCCGCGATGGCGGCGACGCCGGCGTTGGCGATCTGATGCGCGCCCGCCAGGGCCGGCATCGGCAGGTCGAGCAGCCGGTCTTCAGCCTGCACCGTCAGGCGGCCGCCTTGCGCATAGGCGTCGACGTCGCGGCCCATGGCGGTCAGGGGGCTGCCCAGGACCCGGGCCCGGGCCTCGATGACCCCAAAGGCCTCCTCGCCCTGCCAGCCGCAGACCACCGGCCGGCCGCGCTTGATGATGCCGGCCTTCTCTCCCGCGATGGCGGTGATCGAGTCGCCGAGGAATTCGCGGTGGTCGTGATCGACCGGGCAGATGACACTGACCGCCGGGGCCTCAATCACGTTGGTGGCGTCCAGTGACCCACCGAGGCCGACCTCGAGCAGGATGAGGTCGGCCGGGACCTCGCTGAAGGCCTGGAAGGCGGCGGCGGTGGTGATCTCGAAAAAGGTGATCGGCTCGCCGATGTTGGCCTTTTCCACCGTCTCCAGCACGGCGACAAGGTGCTCGTCCTCGATCAGGGTTCCGGCCAGGCGGATGCGCTCCGAAAACCGCACCAGGTGCGGCGAGGTGAAAACGTGGACGCGCATGCCGGCCGCCTCGGCCATGGCTCGCAGGAAGGCGACGGTAGAGCCCTTGCCGTTGGTGCCGGCCACATGGACCACCGGCGGGAAATGCCGCTGAGGATCGCCCAGGGCCGCGCACAGCCGCCGCATGCGGCCGAGTGACAGGTCGATCAGCCTGGGGTGCAGCTGGCGCAGGCGGTCGAGCGCCGCGTCATGAGGGAACAGATGGTCAGCCATTATTCCTCCCCCTTCGGGGAGGGGGACCACGCGAAGCGTGGTGGAGGGGGTCCCCACCGAAGGTTCAACTTCAAACAGGCTTACCCGCCAACCTGGGGGGCGGACCCCCTCAGTCAGCGGTTGCGCCGCTGCCAGCTCCCCCGAAGGGGGAGCAACTGTCGCAACTAGGCCGCCTTGCGGGCGCGCCCCATCATCAGGGTGCCCATCAGGCTGCCGAGGATGGCCGGCAGGTCGCCGCGCGGGACGACCCGGTCGACCATGCCCTTTTCGACCAGGTACTCGGAGCGCTGGAAGCCGGGCGGCAGGGTCTCGCGGATGGTCTGTTCAATGACGCGCGGGCCGGCGAAGCCGATGAGCGCGCCGGGCTCGGCCAGGTGGATGTCGCCCAGCATGGCGTAGGAGGCGGTGACGCCGCCCGTGGTCGGGTCGGTCAGCACGACGATGTAGGGCAGCTTGGCGGCCTTCAGTTCCTGGATGGCGAGGGTGGTGCGGGCCATCTGCATCAGGCTCAGGGTGCCTTCCTGCATCCGCGCGCCACCTGCCGCGGTGAACGCGACCAGCGGGCATTGGCGCGTGATCGCTGCGCGGGCGGCGGCGATGAAGGCCTCGCCGGCGGCCATGCCCAGACTGCCGCCCATGAAGGCGAAGTCCTGCACCAGCACCACGGCCGGGACGTCACGAATCTTGCCGGCCCCGATGGCGACGGCGTCCTGCGCCCCGGTCGCCTTGCGGGCGGCGGCCAGGCGTTCGGGATAGGGCTTGCCGTCAAAGAACTTCAGCGGGTCTTCCGGCACCTCGGGGGTCGGCAGGGCCTCATAGACGCCGCCGTCGAAGGAGTACTGGAACCGCTGTTTCGAGCCGATCCGCATATGCCGGCCGGCCGGCGTCACCCACAGGGCGGCCTCGAGGTCCGGGCGATAGATCATCTCGCCGGTGTCGGGGCATTTGACCCACAGGTTTTCCGGCGTCTCGCGTTTGGCGAACGCCCCGCGAACCCCGGGGGCGATCCGGCTCAGCCAGCCGCCACCACGTTCCTTGCCGGTCGTGGCGGGACGGGTGGGCTTGTCGCCCTTGGATTCTGCCATAGCCATCGTCTTTAAAGCCTCAAGCCTGACCGACTCTCGCCAACTGCACAGCTTTCGCCAATGCCCCGGCTTTGGAAAGAACGCTCTCGGTCACGTTTTCGTTCGTCCGGCCTTCCAGTGAGTCCTGCACGGCGTCGACAAAGGCCGAGCCGACGACCACCCCATCGGCCACCCTGGCCACCGCCGCCGCCTGTTCCGGCGTACGGATGCCGAAGCCGACGACGACCGGCAGGCCGGAGGCCGCCTTGATCCGCGCCACGGCGGGGGCGACCTCGACCGCGTTGGCCGACTTCACCCCGGTCACCCCGGCGACGGAGACGTAATAGACAAAGCCACTGGTCCGCTTGACCACGGCCGGCAGGCGTTTGTCGTCGGTGGTCGGGGCGGTCAGCCGGATGAGCGACAGGCCGTTGGCTTCGAGCGCATCGGTAAGATCGTCGGCCTCTTCCGGCGGACAGTCGACGCAGATCAGGCCATCGACCCCGGCGTCGGCCGCCCGGGCCGCGAAGGCCCCGTAGCCGGCGCTGAACAGCGGGTTGAGGTAGCCCATCAGTACGATGGGCGTGTCGGTGTCGCCCTTGCGAAACTCGGCGATCAGTTCGAGCGTCCGGTTCAGGGTCATGCCGGCCTTCAGCGCCCGCAGCGCGGCCCGCTGGATCGGCGGTCCCTCGGCCATCGGGTCGGAAAAGGCGAAGCCGACCTCGATGATGTCAACTCCGGCCCCAGGAAGGCCCTTGAGGATCTCCAGCGAGGTCGCGAAGTCGGGATCGCCGCCCATCACATAGGCGACGAAAGCGGCGCGACCTTCGGCGGCGAGAGCCGCGAAGCGCTTGTCGATACGGGTATTGCTCAAATCGTCCGCCCCAGGGCTTCAGCGACGGTGAAGATGTCCTTGTCGCCACGGCCGCACATGTTCATCACGATGACGCCGTCCTTGCCCAATTCCTTGGCCAGGTCGCCGACCCGGGCCAGGGCGTGGGCCGGTTCCAGGGCCGGGATGATGCCCTCCTGCTCGGCGCAGAGCTGGAAGGCGGCCAGGGCCTCCTTGTCGGTGGCCGAGACATACTCGGCCCGGCCGGTTTCGTGCAGGAAGCTGTGTTCCGGCCCGATGCCCGGATAGTCGAGGCCGGCGCTGATCGAATGGGCGTCGATGATCTGGCCGTCGTCGTCCTGCAACAGGTAGGTCTTGTTGCCGTGCAGGACGCCGGGACGGCCGCCGGTCAGGGACGCCGCATGCTGGCCGGTCTCGATGCCGTGGCCGGCCGCTTCGACGCCGACAAGGCGCACGCCTTCGTCGGCCAGGAAGGGATGGAACAGGCCGATGGCGTTCGACCCGCCGCCGATACAGGCAACCACGGCGTCAGGCAGCCGGCCTTCCTGAGAAAGGATCTGTTCGCGCGTCTCATGGCCGATGATCGACTGGAAGTCGCGGACCATGGCCGGATAGGGGTGCGGCCCGGCGGCGGTGCCGATCAGGTAGTAGGTGTCCTCGACATTGGTCACCCAGTCGCGCATCGCCTCGTTCATGGCGTCCTTGAGGGTGCCGGTGCCTGAAGTCACCGGTCGAACCTCGGCGCCCAGCAGGTTCATGCGGAAGACATTGGGCTTCTGCCGCTCGACGTCGGTGGCGCCCATGTAGACCACGCAAGGCAGGCCGAAGCGGGCGCAGACCGTGGCGGTGGCTACACCATGCTGGCCGGCCCCGGTCTCGGCGATGATCCGGGTCTTGCCCATGCGGCGGGCCAGCAGGATCTGGCCGAGCGCATTGTTGATCTTGTGACTGCCGGTGTGATTGAGCTCGTCGCGCTTGAAGTAGATTTTCGCGCCGCCATAGTAGCTCGTCAGTCGTTCGGCGAAATACAGCGGGCTCGGCCGGCCGGTGTAGTGTTTGTGGAACCAGGCCAGCTGCGCCTGATACTCCGGGTCAGCCTTGGCGGCGGCGTAGGCCTCGCCCAGGTCCAGCACCAGCGGCATCAGGGTCTCGGCCACGTAGAGGCCGCCGAACTCGCCGAACTTGCCGCGCGCGTCGGGGAGCGCGTTCCAGTCGTTAGGCTTGGCGGAATGCGAAGAAGGTGGGGCGTTCAAGGCGGGCTCACACGCTACGCACGGCATCCAGGAAGGCCGTGATCAAGGCGCTGTCCTTTATCCCTGGCCCCCGCTCCACGCCAGAGGAAACGTCCGCCATCGGGGCGTTTGACAGCGCCAGGGCCTCGGCGACGTTCCACGGATCGAGCCCGCCGGCCAGGAAGTGGGGCCGGGCGTAGCGTCGCCCGGACAGCAGGGTCCAGTCGAAGCTCGCTCCCACGCCGCCGGGCAACTCGCTGTCCCTCGGCGGTCGGGCGTCGAACATCAGGTGATCGACCAGTTCGTCCCATCTCGCCGCCTCGGCGATATCGGAGGCGTCCGACACCGACAGCACCTTGATGATCCCCACCCCGGTGCGAGCGCGGATTGCCTGGGCCCGGGCCGGGGTCTCATTGCCATGCAGCTGGATGAAGTCGGGTCTCACGGACCGACTCATCTGGTCGATCAGGGCGTCATCGGGATCGACGGTGACGGCAACCAGCCCCGGCGGCCGGCGCGGACCCTCGCGGCGGGCCAGGACCGCCAGCCGTCCGGCGGCCTCCGGCGTCAGGTAGCGCGGTGATTTCGGAAAGAAATTGAATCCCAGGTACGCCGCGCCGCCGGTCACGGCGGCCTGGACGGTTTCAGGGGTCGAGAGCCCGCAGATCTTGGCGGGGGCCATTATCATCCTTCTCCCGCTTGTCGGGAGAAGGTGGCGGCGAAGCCGACGGATGAGGGCAGCACCGGCGGGCGATGAGGACTCACGTTCTGGCGCGGCACGATCAATCTGCTTCTTCGAAACTGCAAGGGCCGGTGCTGCCCTCATCCGACCCCCTACGGGGGCCACCCTCTCCCGGCAAGCGGGAGAAGGATTTAGGTTCTTCTCGGCGCGGCGAGTTTCTTCACTCTCGGCGTGCGGAGCACTGCCTTCACCGGGGAATCCTCTGCCCTCACCGGAACCACCTTCGGGGTCGGCGGGGCAGCAAGTTCAGCGGCCAGCAGGTCGCGGATTTCGGTCAGCAGTTCTTCACTGGCCGTCGGGGCCGCCGGCGCGCTCGGCGCTGGCCCTTCGGCTTCCCTGCGGCGGGCGGCGTTGACCAGCTTGACCAGCAGGAACACCGCCACGGCGACGATGACGAACTGGATGAGAGTGTTGATGAAGGCGCCATAGGCAATGGCCACCTCGGCCGTCTCACCGACCTTGGGCGCGAGCACGATCTTCAGGTCGGCGAAATCGACGTTTCCGAGCAAGAGGCCGACCGGCGGCATGATGACACCATCGACCAGCGCGGTAACGATCTTGCCGAACGAGGCGCCGATGATGACGCCAACCGCCAGGTCGATGACGTTGCCGCGCGAGATGAACTGACGAAATTCGCTGACCACGCTCATGAGGAAACCTGGGGTCTGGCGGGTCAGTCGGCGTTCAGCCGGGCCCGCAGTTCCTTGCCGCTCTTGAAGAAGGGCACATGCTTGGCCCGCACGTCCACCGTTTCGCCGGTGCGCGGGTTGCGACCCGAACGGGCCGGACGCGAGCGCACGGAAAAGGCCCCGAAGCCGCGCAGCTCGACGCGGCCGCCCTCTTCCAGCGCCGCGATCATCTTTTCAAGGATGACGCCGACGACGCGCTCTATATCGCGCTGAGTCAGGTGCGGGTTTTCGGCCGCCAGACTGGCGATCAACTCGGACTTGATCATGGTATCCCCGGTAGCCCCACCTGTCGGCGACGCGACCATTGCCCAACTCACCCTGAGTCTTCAAGGGGTTGCGTGAAATTTGCGCGTGTTAAAACCGGGTCAAGCCTGCCGGCCTATGCTCAGGGCGAGTACGGGCGCTTAAACATGCAGCTTTCCCCCAAGACGCGAACGGCGCCACCTGCTGGTCCGGGCCTGGAGGCCATGCGGGGGCCCCGCGTGCGCGGGCGCCTGGCATCGTCGGTCGGGGTGGACCTGATCATCGACGGTCGCATGCGGCCGGCCATAGGCCTCAAGGAAGGCGGCCTGCGCGGCCGGGCCCTCTGTTATGGTCTTGTCGAGGCCGACGGGGCCAAGCGGCGGCTCAGCGTCACCAGCCTCAACACCGTCGACGCCGAGCGGGTCGATCTGGCCGTCCTCGACGCCGCCTTCGCCGCCCTGGAGCCGCCCGTTCCCGGCCAGCGCCCGCCGCTGATGATGATCCCGGTCAGCTGGAGCACCCTGCGGGCCGAGAAATCCCGCCGCAAACTGCTGCGCCGCGTCGCCGCCGGCCAGATCGACCACGGCGTGCTGGCCATCTGCGAGGTGGTCGGGCTCGACCCCGGCGTCCCCCAGGCAGCGATGCGCGAGGCGGTCGGGGGCCTCAAGCCGATCTTCCGCGGTGTTCTGGCCCGAACCCTGCCTCAACCCGGCCTGATCCGGCATCTGGAGGGCTGTGGCTTCACCGGGGCGGCCATCGAGGCGGACGGGCTGGACGCCACTGAGGACGAAGGCGCCATGCTGCGCCGGGTGCTGATGCTGCAGACGATTGGCCCGGGCGTGCTGATCCACGGGGTGCGCTCGGTGGCCGGCCTGACCGCCGCGCGTGGCGCCGGGGCCAGCTGGGCCAGCCTCGACATCCAGCCGGGCGGCGAGAGCCTGATGGCGGCAACGAAAACGGCGGCCAGGTTGCCCCGGCCGCCGCAATACGTAGATACCGATTAGGCCGAAGGACTAGTCCTTCGAGGCCTTCTCGCGCAGGGCCGCGCCGAGAATGTCGCCCAGCGAGGCGCCCGAGTCCGAAGACCCATACTGCTCGATGGCGGCCTTCTCGTCCATCATTTCCAGGGCCTTGATCGAGACGGACACCCGGCGGGCGGCCTTGTCGATGGCGGTGACCTGGGCGTCGACGCGGTCGCCGACGGCAAAGCGTTCGGTGCGTTGCTCCTGACGGTCGCGCGACAGGTCCGACTTGCGGATGAAGGCGGACATCGGGGCGTCGTCTTCACCGAACTTCACTTCGATACCACCGGTGGTGATTTCCGTGACGGTGCAGGTGACGGTCTGGCCCTTGCGGAAGGTGTCGCCGGCCAGCGGGTCGCCGGCCAGTTGCTTGACGCCCAGGCTGATGCGTTCCTTCTCGACGTCGACGTCGAGAACGCGCGCCTTGACCATGTCGCCCTTCTTGTACTTGGCCAGGGCTTCTTCGCCCGACACGGCCCAGTCCAGGTCGGACAGGTGGACCATGCCGTCGATTTCCCCGTCCAGGCCGATGAACA
>JBKJSF010000055.1:0-11958 GCA_046595895.1 Caulobacter sp.
GCCATGCGGGTCGAGCTGTATATCGAACCTTGTCGAGCGGCCTTCCAGCTTGTCGAGGAAGCCAGCGGCCAGTTTCGCGACCGTCTCCGGCGCGCCACGCACCCGGGCGGCGAACGCCTCGGCGCCGGCGGCGATGGTTTCCAGCTTGGCGAGGATCGCCGGGAGGGTCGGCTCGTTGGCGCGGGCGGCCGGAGCGGCGTCCTCGGCCTCAGAGGCGACGAGCTCGACCGGCGCGATGTCGTCGGCGGCGCCGTCAGCGGCCGCGACCTTGGCGATATCGACGGCAGCGGCAGAGACCTTGGGCTCGACCCTATCGACGGAGGTGATTTTCCCGTCGGCGGTCCTGCGCGGCGGGGCGGAGGCCTTGGCCTCGGCCGGCGGCATGATCACGGCAGGGACGGCGGTCGCTTCGGCGCTGGTTGTGTCGGCGGGCGGCCGGGTGGCCGTCGCGACAGCCGCCTGGGCGGCCGCTTGCAGGGCGGGAGCGGCGACGACCTCGGCCGCGACCCGCGGCTGCACTTCGGCGGACGGTTGGACACCGGCCGGGGCCTTGACCGGGGCGGCGGCATCGACGGGCTGGCCGGGGGTGGCGTCGCCAGTGGGCGGCGCGGTCGGCAGCAGGCTCTGCAGCGTCTGGGCGGCGGTCTGGCCCTTCACCGGGCGGATGCGCTCAAGGATGGCGGGATCGATCGCCTCGGGTTGTTGGCGCGTCAGCAGGGCGTCGAGGGCGGCGGCGATCGTGTCGGACGCTTCGACCGCGGCCGGCACATCCTTGGCCTGAGGCAGGCTGCAGGTCACCGGCGTGTTGGCGGCTCCGGTGGCGTCGACTTCATCCGGCTTCGGAAGCTGGGCCATGGCCTGGGTCAGCCAGGCGGCTGGGCTCACCTGGCCCAACAGGCCAGCGAGGTCGCTGTTGTCGGATTGCGCCGGGGTCTCGGCCGTCGGCTGGCCGGGCATGGCTGATTGATCTGGCGCGCCCCGAGGAGACTGGGTCAGCATGGCCAGCAGGGCCTCGAAGCCGCCCAGCGCCGCGCCTGTGGCGTCGCCCATCGCCAGTCGGACAGCCGGCTGGGCGAAAGAGGCGAGGATGGAGGCGGGCGCGGTCATGGCGCGGAGGAAACCTGCAATCAGGAGGAAGTTTGGCGGCGCCTGCTGCGCCTGGCGTATTCGGACCTCCCCAAGCAACCGCCGGGCCAACCCGCTTTTGCTGCACCAAATCATTGTTTTTGTTCAAGTATTTGTCGATCACCGTTGATGCGCTCGGTTTTAGTTGTGGCGAATCTTGCCGGGCTCGCCCGGTCGAAAAGGACAGGGGGCGGAGCAGCCGGGAAGTTGGCGCCGTCCTTGCGCAACTCTCTTCAACAGCTTTCGGCTCTTCAGAAGGAAGGGCAACAAAATCAAAGGCTTGGTCTAGACCCTATACGCGCGGGCACCGCCCCGCCCGGCAGAAACAGCCGGATCGCGTCAGGTCTTGCCGGGCAGGAGTTGCGAAGGGCCATGTCCCTCACCAGCATCATGTCCTCGGCCACCACGGGCCTGATGACGGCCCAGACGGGGCTTCGCGCCGTCTCGGACAACATCGCCAACGTCAATACGGTCGGCTACGTCCGCAAACTGGTCAATCAGCAGCCTCTGATTTCCCAGGGCCTCGGCGTCGGGGTCGATGTCGCCAGCATTGTCCTGGCCAGCGACAAGTTCCTGCAGAGCGCCGCGCTCAAAGCCACCGCCAGCGCTGGATCGTCCGGGGTCATCGCCGACCTGCTGGACCGGACCCAGGCCGAGTTCGGCGATCCCTCCACCGGGGCCTCCTTCTTCACCCGGCTGGACAACATCTACTCGGCCTTCTCGGCGGCGGTGGATGATCCCAATTCCACCGTGCGACGCGGCACGGTCGTCAACCAGATCGGCGACTTCCTCACCGAGTCCGGCCGCATCTCGACCCAGATCAAGACCTTAGGAGACGAGGTCGACAGCCGCATCCAGGCCAAGGTCGAGCGGGTCAACCAACTGCTCCAGGAAATCGACGGACTCAACGCCGACGTGACCCGCAGCCAGGTGACTGGCGGTGACTCGACGGGGTCGCAGAACCTGCAGATCCAGCGGATCAACGAGCTTGCCTCGCTCATCGACGTCAACGTCCAGACCCGCGAGCAGGGCGGCGTGATCATCCGCGCCTCCGACGGCCTGCCCCTGGCCGGCCAGGGCGGGGCGGCGACCTTGAACTTCGTCCGGGTCAAGGACGCGGCCGGCGAGATCACCGTCACCATGGCCGGCGCTTCCGGACCGACCTCCATGCGCGCCCGCCTCACGGGCGGCGAGATCGCCGGCCTGCTGCAAATGCGCGACACCGACCTGCCGGCCATCAGCGCCGAACTGGGCGAGTTCGTCTCGCGCGCGGTGGATGAATTGAACCGCGCCCACAACGCCGCCGCCAGCGTGCCGCCGCCGACCACGATGACCGGCCGCAACACCGGCCTCGACCTTCCGACCGCCGTGGGCGGCTTTACGGGCAAGACCTCCCTGGCCGTGGTCTCCCCGGCCGGAGCCCTGCAGCGCCGCATCGACATCGACTTCGACGCCGGCACGATGAGCGTCAATGGCGGCGCGGCCAGCGGCTTTACCCCGGCCAGCTTCCTGACCAGCCTCAACACCGCCATGGGGGGCTTTGGCAGCGCCAGCTTCACGGACGGGGCGCTGAGCCTGTCGGCGACCGGAACCAATGGCCTGGCCTTTGCCGAGGACGCGACGACGCCGTCGGCCAAGACCGGGCGTGGCTTCTCCCACTTCTTCGGCCTCAACGACCTCGTCAGCAGCGACGGCTTCGCCAACTATGAGACCGGCCTGCGGGCCACCGACCCGCACGGCTTCACCGCCGGCGACCAGATCACCCTGCGCATCGCCACCGCCGACGGGGCCCGCATCCGCGACATCAGCGTCGCCGTGCCAGCCGGGGGCACGATGCAGAACCTCCTGGACTCGCTGAACGACGGCACGACGGGGGTCGGCCTCTACGGCCAGTTCAGCCTCGACGCCAACGGCCAGATGAGCTTCGCGCCCGGCCCCGCCGGCTACGGCATGACCATGGTCAGCGACAGCACCGAGCGCGGCGCCGGTGGCCCGTCGATCACCGAGCTGTTCGGCATCGGCGAGGCCCAGCGCGGGGGCCGGGCCGAGCGCTACAGCCTGCGCGGCGATATCGCCGCCAACTCCTCAAAGCTGGGTCTGGCGACCCTGGACCTTTCCCAGGCGGCGGCCGGCAGGCCGGTCCTCTCGGCCGGCGACGGGCGCGGGGCGCTGGGGCTGGCCCAGTCGGGGTCGATCAACGCCCGCTTCGACGCGGTCGGGACGCTCGGAAACGTCTCGATGAGCGTCACCCGCTACGGCGGCGAACTGGCCGGCTCGATTGGCCGCCGGGCCGACGCGGCGGCTTCCAGACAAGAGAGCGCGCTGGCCGTAGCCGAAGAGGCGACCGCCCGGCGGGCCTCGGTCGAAGGCGTCAACCTCGATGAGGAGCTGATCGCCATGACCACCTACCAGCAGGCGTTCAACGCCTCGGCCCGGATCGTCCAGGCCAGCAAGGACCTCTATGACATCCTCCTCGGCATGGTGAGCTGATCATGACCCGCGTCTCCACGAGCCACAGCTACTCGGTCGTCCTGAACGACCTCATGCGGGCAACCAACAGCCAGCAGACGGCCCAGACCCAGGTCTCCAGCGGCCGGGTGGCCGACAGCCTGCGCGGCTTTGCTCCGCAGATCGAACAGTTGATCGCCGCCAACTCGGTCAAGGCCAAGGTCGAGGGCTTCCTCGAACAGGGCAGGTTGATCACCTCGCGGCTGGAGGCCCAGGACCTGGCCATGCGCGCCACGGCCGACTCCGCCGACAGCGCCCGCAACACCCTTGCCGAGGCCTTGGCCGCGGACCGGGGCGATGCCATCATGGGCGAGCTGCAGGGCCATTTCCTGACCGCCGCCGAAGCGCTGAACACCCAGCAGGGCGGCCGCTACCTGTTCGCCGGGGCGCAGGTGAACACTCGTCCCGTCAACGCCAGCCGCCTGTCGGACCTGACCGCCGCCGCCGCCGTCTCCGATCTGTTCCTCAACGATGCCCTCAAGCCGGTCAGCCGGCTGGACGACAATATCACGATCCAGAGCGGCTTCCTGGCCGACGAGCAGGGCACGGACCTCTTCGAGGCCTTCAAGGAGGTGCAGGCCTATGTCGAGGCCAACGGCGCCTTCAGCTCGCCGCTGAGCACGGCCCAGAAGACCTTCATCGAGGGCATGCTTCCCAAGTTCGACGCGGCCAACAAGGCGCTGACCGACAGCGCCGCGCTGAACGGCGCCAACCAGGTAAGGGTCGAGAACAGCCTGCTCCAGCACGAGGACCGGGCCACCCTTTTGAAGGGGGAGATCTCCGACATCGCCGAGGTCGACATGGCCGAGGCCATCAGCCGCCTGGAACTGGCCCAGACGGCCTTGCAGGCCTCGGCCCAGGTGTTCGCCACCCTGAGGGGCAGCTCGCTCCTGGACCTGTTGAGAACCTAGAGCCTCAGGCGCCGTAAAGGTACCAACCGCCGCCGGTGTCGTCCGGACCGGTCGCGATGTCGGTGTTGCCCGTCTGGTCGCCGTTGATCCGCAGCTGGTAGTCGATGCGGTTGTCGCCGTCGACATCGAGCTGGAACAGGGTCGAGCCTCCGTTCGCCGCGCTGTAGATCAGCTTGGCCTGGCCGGCGGTGCCGTTGAACGATGCCTGGAAGTGCAGTTCGACGATGGCCAGACCGATCACCTCGCCCGCCTCCAGGTCGAGGATGCTGTCGGTCTCGATCGGCTGGCCCGCAGTCAGCGCCACGATGGCGCCGCCCGGATCGAAGTAGTCGCGGCCCGCACCGCCGGTCAGCTTGTCGTTGCCCGCGCCGCCGTACAGCAAGTCATCACCTTCGCCGCCCAGCAGGGTGTCGAGCCCGGCGCCGCCGTAGAGGTCGTCGGCGCCGCCATTGCCGACCAGACGGTCGTTGCCGTCCAGGCCCTCCAGGCTGTTGCTGTCGTCGGTGCCGGTCAGGGTGTTGTTGACGCTGTTGCCCTGGCCATCCTGGTTCCCGGTCCCGGCCAGGATCAGGTTCTCCAGGTTATCGCCCAGCACATAGCCGTCCAGCGTGGTGCGGACGGTATCGACGCCCTCATTGGCGGCTTCGGTGACGCTGTCGGAGAAGCTGTCGACATAGTAGGTGTCGACGCCCAGCCCGCCGGTCATGGTATCGTCGCCGGCCCCGCCATCCATGATGTCGTTGCCCGCGCCACCGTTCAGGGTGTCATTGCCGAGACCCCCCTGCAGGAAGTCGTTGCCGCCTTCGCCGTTGAAGGTGTCGGCCCCGACATCGCCGAAGATCTTGTTGGCCGTGTCGCTGCCGGTGACGGTCGCGCCGGCTGCGAAGATGACCTGGATGGTCTCGATCTCGGCGTCGGCGCTGAGCGCGAAGCTGGCGGCGCTGAGGAAGATCTTGTCGGCCGTTCCCTCGCCCGCCAGTTCGACGACCGTATCGGAAGCGCTGTCGACATAGTAGGTGTCGTTGCCCGTTCCGCCGGCCATGTCGTCGTTGTTCAGGCCACCGTCGAGGAGGTCGTTGCCCGCCCCGCCGACCAGGTCGTCCCCGGCCGCGCCGCCGAAGAGCTTGTCGTTGTCGTCGCCGCCGTCGAGCGTGTCGGCGCCGGCGTTACCGTTCAGCGTGTCCGCGCCGGCCAGGCCGATGAGGACGTTGTTGAAGTTGTTGCCGGTGATGGTGTTGGCCTGGGCGTTGCCCGTGCCATCCTGGGCGTAGGCGCCCTGCAGCAGCAGGGTCTCGAGGTAGGCGCTCAGGGTGTAGCTGGTCGCCGTCGATTTGACCGTGTCGATCCCGCCGGTCGAGGTCTCGACGATGATGTCGCCGGTCTCGTCCACCGAATAGGTGTCGAAGCCGTTGCCGCCTTCGAGGGTGTCGGCGCCGGTCCCGCCGTCGAGGATGTCGTTGCCCTCGCCGCCCAGCAGGTAGTCGATGCCGCCGCCGCCCGAGATGTTGTCGACGCCCGCGCCGCCGCTCAGGGTGTTGGCCCCGTCGTTGCCTATGATGCGGTTGTTGACGCTGTTACCCGTGCCGTCGATGTCGGCCGAGCCGCTGAGGGTCAGGTTCTCGAAGTTGGTCGCCAAGGTCCAGGTGACCGAGCTGATCACCGTATCCGTGCCCTGGCCCGCCAGTTCGGTTAGAATATCGGCGTCATCGACGATGTAGGTGTCATTGTTGGCGCCGCCGGCCATGGTGTCGATGCCGGCCCCGCCGTTGAGGATGTTCAACGTCGCGCTGCCGGTCAGGAAGTCGGCGAAGTCCGAGCCGATCAGGTTCTCGATCGAGATCAGGTCGTCGCCGGCCGCCCAGCCGCCGGAGGCGGTGTTGGTGGTCAGGTTCACGCTCACTGCCGCGTTCGAGCCCGTGTAGTCGACGGTGTCGAAGCCACCGCCGCCGTTCAGGCTGTCGGCGCCCAGACTGCCTTCGATCAGGTCGTCGCCGCCCAGGGCCAGCACGGTGTCGTCACCGGTCAGGCTGCCGCGCGTCGCGCCGAACACCGTGGTGTAGGAGGCGGCGGTGAAGACGTCATTGCCCTCGGTGGCGATGGCCGCCGAGCGCACGAACAGCAGGCTGGTGATGCCCGGATCGTGGTCCGACAGCTGGGTCGAGAATTCCGAATTGATGTGGACGATATCGTACTGGGCCCCGACCAGCAGATCGAGGGTGGCGATGATGTTGTCCAGCGCCTGGGCATTGCCATCGAAGCTGTAGCTGTAGCGCTCCTCCGGCGGCAGCAGTTCGATCAGGGCTTTCAGCACCTGCTCGCCGGTGACGAAGGTGCTGGGGGTGCTGCCCGAGCCGGCCACCAGCCGCTCGATCTCGCCAGTGATCAGCTCGATGACCGGGAATATCTGGAAGTCGTTGAAGTCACCCAGCGCGATGATCTTGTCGTTCAGCGCATCGCCGTCGGCGAGGATGGCGTCGATGAAGACCTTGACCGCGATGGCCTGGCTCTCGCGCTTGGTCGCCGTGCCGTTCAGCGGCTCGGCATAGTATTCCGAGTCGAGGTTGGAGCCGACCAGCACGGCCGATCCGCCCTTCGAGGAGAAGTGGTTGTTGATCACCCAGAAGCTGCCCCCCTGCGTCTCGGTGTAGCCGGCGGGGGTGAACTCGATCGGAATCGAGGACCGGGTGCTGGCGAAGTCCGGATCGGCCTCGGCGCCAATGCGGTCGGCGGTCGGGAACTTGAAGATGTGCGAACCGGGCGAGGTCTCGACCAGGTTGTTGCCGGCCGTCGGGGTGACCGCCGTCGGCAGGTAGAGGAAGGCCACCTGGATGTTGCCGCCCGGCGCGCCGCCCTCGGTGTCGTCAACCGGGTCCGACAGGATGCCGTAGTACTGGATACCGGTGCGGTTGAAGATGGTGGTGATCAGTTGGCTCATCGTCAGGGTGGCGTCGCCATTGCCGGCGGTCGATGTGCCGTTGAAGTCCTGCAACTCCTGCAGACCGATGATGTCGGGGCTCTTCAGGTTGATGGTGATGGCGTCGGACAGGTTGTCCAGCGTCGTCTGGGTGGTCACCCCGTCGCCGCCGTTGAAGGTCAGCGGCGCCAGGTTGCGGACGTTGAACGTCGCAATGGTAAGACGGTCGAGGTTTTCCTCGATGACGGTGGTTTCCTTGACCAGGGTCGAGGCGTTGAAGGTCACCGCCTGGGTGACGTTGACGTCGTAGAAGCCGAAGCCATAGCTGACGATGCCGGTGACGTCGCCGCCGACCACGGTCTGGCCGGTGCTGGTGATGGCCCCGATCGAACCGCCGAGCGCCTCGTCGTCGAGCTGGATGCGCTCAGGGTTGAAGTCGAAGATCTTGTCGGCCGGCAGCGTGCCGTTGGCGCTCTCGTCGCTTATCGTCAGGCCGCCGCGGCTGTTGGCGCTGTCATTGGCCCCGACGTCCATGGTGGCCACGACCTCGCCGTTCGATGACTTGAACGGAGAGGTGGTGCGGACGTCCTGCAGGGTGACCCGCATGCCTTCCAGGGATTCCCAGAAGTCGACGCCGTCGACGGTCGGGTCGAAGGCGTTGGTCGTCGAGCCGAGGTTGACCAGCGGCGGAGTGTAGTCGGCGCCGTTGGCGGTGTCGCCGATGATGACGGAGGTCGGCAGCGCCTGGTTGGTGGCCAGCAGGACCGTGCTGGTGACGGTCACCAGTTCGGTCAGGCTGAGGTTGGCCGCGCCGCCGGGGCGGAACTCGCTGACCGTGGCGCTGACGCGGATCAGGTTGCCGACAACGATGGAGGCCGGCAGGGCGCCATTCACGAAAACATAGATGCCGTCGGAGGTGTTGCGCTCGCCGTCGCCGTTCGGATCTTGGATCCAGTAGGCGTTGTTGTCCTTGTCGATGGCGGTGACGACACCAACCGTGGTGACGGCCTGGCCGTCGTAGGCCGAGGTGTGGCCGGCCCCCTGGATTTCGTAGATCTTCAGGGTGTCGTCGTTGAGGATCGTGCCGACGCCTGCGCCATCGGAGATGGTGGTTGCGCCGACCGTGTTCTGGATGTTGCTGATCTCGACGTTGACCGTCTCGTCGCCTTCGGTGGTCAGGTCGCCGTTTACGGTGACCGTCACCGTCTGGGTCAGCGAGCCGCCATTAGTGAAGGTGACCGTGCCGCCCGAAACCTCGACGTAGTCGTCGCCGGCCGTCGCCGAGCCGCCGACCACGGTGTTGAAGTCGAGGGTAAACTCGGTGTTCTCGTCGGTGCGGGTGACCGTGAAGGTCAGGGTGGTCGTGCCGGAATTGCCCTCGGTCACCGAGACGTCGCCGATGGAGACGGTCGGCGGGAAGTCGTCGTTGGTGATCGTGCCGATGCCCTGGGCGTCGGTGACGGTCGCCGTGCCGGTTGTGTTGACGACGTTGCTCAGGATGACGACGAAGCTCTCCGTGCTCTCGATGTCGAGGTCGCCGTTCACGGTGACGCTGATCGTCTGCGAGAGGATGCCGCTGCCCGCTGCGAAGGTCAGGGTGTTGGTGTTCGACACATAGTCCGAGCCCGCCGTCGCCGTGTTGTCGGCCGTGGCGTAATCCACTGTGAAGTTGCCGTTGTCGTTGGTGCGGGTGACCGTGAAGGTAGCTGTCTGGGTGCCGTCATCATTCTCGGTGATGGTGACGTCGTCGATGGAGACGGTGGCCGGGGCCGCGCCGTTGGCGTCGCTGCTGACCGCGATATCGTCGATGCCGACGTACTCGTCGTTGCCGGCCGCGTTGGTCGTCATGAAGCGGATCTGGACCTGGCTCTGGCCGTTCACGGCCGGGGGCAGGGTGAAGGACATCAGGATGTCGGGCCCAAACGCGGAAGGCCCGGTGGTCGCGTCGGCCGTGTAGCCGGCGGCGATATTGGTCCAGACGCCGCTATCACCGATCCGATACTGCACATTAACCGGCTGCACGGCATTGTCGATGCTGTTGTCGAGGTCCCGCAGCCGGTAGCTCAGTTGCAGATTTTCCCGCCCCGTCGCATCGAGGTGAAGGACGATGTAGGGCGCCACACCTGTGCCGGAACCGGCCAGGCCGATGGTCGAATCGGCCAGATGAAATTCACTGACACCGCCCGTCGAAAAGGTGCCGTTGGTCTGGTTGGCGTTGACGTCGAGCACCCTCGTGGCGTCGTGTGCCGTTAGCGTGCGGGGGTCGGTGCCCGTGGAGGCCGTCAGGCCGTCGCCGCGATAGCCCATGATGCTGGCCACACCTGACCAGTCATCGTTGACGGTGATGAGACCCTGGTTATTCCAGTTCTGCAGAAAATTGCCGGACGCGAGGTTGAAATAAACAGCGGTCATGAAAGGACTCCGGAACTGGCAGGGTCGCCGGCGCAACGGCCGGGAGCGATTTTAAGATGTGCGGGATCGGGGCGGCGGGCAGCCGGGACGCAGGCCATTGAGAGGCGGGTCGACAAACGCAAGTGAGAACCCCCGAGCCCGGCGGAGAAAGTTACCAAGCTCTTAAGGACGCACCATGACAACGAGACGACGAAAGAGTCGAATCTATTCAGCGGCCTGCGACGAACCATCCACTCACGTTTTGCCAATCGCCTGGAAACGGGCACTAACTTCCCGCCTCACAGGAAGGAACGCCTCATGATCGACCACCTGGGCATCAACGTCGCCGATTACGCCGCCGCGCGGGCCTTCTATGACGCGGCGCTGGCGCCGCTGGGCATCTCGGTGGTGATGGAGTACGGCCCCGAACAGACCGGCGGCGGCCGTGTCTGCGGCTACGCCAACACCTCGGGACGCGGCGACATCCAGGCCGGCAAGCCGAGTTTCTGGCTCGGCGACGGTAAGATCAGCACCGGCCCGGCCCACATCTGCTTCCTGGCCCAGGACCGGGCGGCGGTCGATGCCTTCCACGCCGCCGCCCTCGCCGCCGGCGGGATCGACAACGGCGCCCCGGGACTGCGGCCCATGTATCACCCCGGCTACTATGGGGCCTTCGTGCTCGACGCCGAGGGTCGCAACGTCGAGGCAGTGCATCACACCTGGCCGGGGTAGGAGGGTTTCTCTCTGCGTCTCCAGCCGCTAAGGCGTGGCCATGACCGTCCTCGGCACGTTGAATCTCGCCCTCATGATTTCCGTCATCGCCTGCTGCATCGGCGGAGTGATGGGCGGCCTGCGCCTGGCGCGGCCCAAGGCCCTCAAGCCGCGCGGCCGGGCCGAGGAGCGGGCCTTTGGCGGCATGCTGATCCTGGCCCACGCCGGGGCGGCCATGGGCCTGGGCTACGCGCCCAGCCTTGGCCGGCTGCTGGCGGCGGCCGTGGCGCTGGGCTGGCTGGGGGCGGCGCTCGGCCGGGGCCTGTCGCTGATGCTCGACAGGCAGAACGACCCGATGCTGCGCCAGGCCCTGATCCTCGAACTGCTGATGGCCCTGGCCATGGGCCTGCCGTGGTTGGGCTTTGGCGGGGACAGCTTCGGCGGCGCGGTTGAGGTCTAGGAGCGGAACCATCGCCGCCCTGCGCGCCGCCTTCGCGCCATAGAAAAGGGCGGCCCGGATTGCTCCGGGCCGCCCGATCTCTCAGTCATTTCTAAAAGGCTAGAAGCGGCTGCGCAGGGTCACGCCGACGACCCGCGGGGCGCCGAGGAAGGCGTCGTAGGTCGAGCGGTTATCGTCGTTGGCCTTGTTGTAGGGGTTGGTGGTGTCGACCTGGAACGGGCCGTTGAAGGCGACCTGGATGTATTCCTTGTCGAACAGGTTGGTGGCGAACAGTTCGACCGTCCACAGGCCGTCCTGGCTGCCGATGCCGACCCGGGCGTTGACCAGGGTGAAGGCTTCCTGCTCCTTGACCGGGTGCAGGTCCGAACCGGTGTTGTAGTCGCTGGTGTACTTCATCGAGACGTTGCCCTTGAAGGTCAGCGAAGAGCCGATGTCACGCTCGTAGCTGGTGGCCAGCGAAGCCGACCATTCCGGCGCGAACGGGGCGGTGGACCCCGGCAGGCGGAAGATGCCGTTGATCTTCGACGGGTCGGTCAGGTCGAGCGCGTCGAAATCGCCGAACTCGGTCTTGGCGTAGGTCACGCCGCCCTGGAAGGACAGGCCTTCGATGGGGCTGAACCACACGAAGTCCGCATCGACGCCGGTCGAGGTCAGCTCGGGGATGGATTCCACGATGAAGGCCGTGCCGACGAAGGTGTTCAGCTGGAAGTCGGTGTATTCCTGGTAGAACAGGGTGGCGTTCAGCAGCAGGCTGTTGCTGAACCATTTCGTCTTCAGGCCCAGTTCCAGGCTGTCGGCCTTTTCACCGTCAAAGCTTGTGTCGGGGTTCGGCTGGAAGTCGATCGGCTGGGTGTTGTTGACGCAAGGCAGGCCGGCGGTGGTGGTCGTGGTACGGCCACCAAATGGGCATGCGATGTTGACCCGGTCGAGGTTGAAAC
>JBKJSF010000109.1:0-5733 GCA_046595895.1 Caulobacter sp.
ATCAGCAGCGGCGCGGTTTCGCCCAGGGCGTGGGCCAGGCTGAGGATGACACCGGTCATCACCCCGGGCATGGCCTGGGGCAGCACATGGTGGAAGACGGTCTGGGTGCGGCTGGCGCCCATGCCCAAAGCGGCTTCGCGGATCGAGGGCGGCACGGCCTTCAGGGCCGCGCGGGTGGCGATGATGATGGTCGGCAGGCTCATCAGGGCCAGCACCAGGCCGCCGGTCAGCGGGGCCGAGCGCGGGAAGCCCATCCAGTTGATGAAGAGGACCAGGCCCAGCAGGCCGTAGACGATGGAGGGCACGGCGGCGAGGTTGTTGATATTGACCTCGATGAAGCCCGAGAGCCGGCCGCGCGGCGCGAACTCCTCCAGCCACACCGCCGCCAGCACGCCCACCGGCACGGCGATCAGGGCGGCGACCAGCAGCATCAGGGCCGAGCCGACCACGGCCCCCAGCACCCCGGCCTGTTCCGGCTCGGTGGAATCGGAGCGGGTCAGAAACTCGCTGTTGAAGTGGCCCTTGATGACGCCGTCGCCCTTCAGCCGGTCCAGCCAGTCCATCTGGCGGTCGGTCAGCTTGCGGTCGGCGGCCGGGGTCGAGCGCTCGATCTCGCCCTTGAAGTAGAGGTCGGCGTTGGCCTTGACCGGCACGGTGAAGGTCAGGGTCTGGCCGATGACCTTGGGGTCGGCCTTGATGCGGTCGAGGATGCGGTAGCCGAGGTCGCGGGACATGAGGTCCATCGCCTCGCCAGAAGCCAGGCCCAGCTCGTCGTCCTGGATTTTCAGCGTCTTCAACAGGTCGCCGGCGGCGATGTAGTCGAAGTTGTTGCCCTCGATGTCGGCGCGGTCGATGCGGGCCGGGTCGAGGTAGACGCTGGTGGTGATCGAATGGGTCCAGAAGGCGGTGTAGCCCTGCTGGACCACCCGGCCGAGCAGCACCACCAGGAAGCCGAGCGCGATGAGGATGGCGATGCGGCCATACCAGCGGAACCGGGTTTCGGCGGCGTGGCGCTTCTTGAGGCGGGACTCGCCCGCCTTCTCTTTAAGTGCTTGGTCAGTCATAGGCCTGCCGGTATTTCTGGACGATGCGCAGGGCGATCACATTGAGCGTCAGGGTGACGGCGAACAGCGTCAGCCCCAGGCCGAAGGCGGCCAGGGTGCGGGGGCTGTCAAACTCCTGGTCGCCGGTGAGGATCTCGACCATCTGACGGGTGACGGTGGTCACCGAGTCCAGCGGGTTGGCGGTGATGCGGGCCTGCGATCCGGCCGCCATGGTGACAATCATCGTCTCGCCGACCGCGCGGCTGATGGCCAGCAGCATGGCCCCCATGACGCCGGGCAGGGCGGCGGGAAGGATCACCCGCTTGACGGTCTCAGACTTGGTGGCGCCCATCGCATAGCTGCCGTCGCGCAGGGACTGGGGCACGGCGTTGATGATGTCGTCCGACAGCGAGGAGATATAGGGGATCAGCATGATGCCCATGACCACCCCGGCGGTCAGGGCCATCTCGTTCTGCACCGCCATAAGGTACTGACCCAGCGGGTCGAGCGGCCCCTCGGCCAGCCAGCTGCCGATATAGTTGAAGAAGCCGCGGAACATCGGCCCGACCGTCAGGGCCGCGAAAAAGCCGTAGACCACGGTCGGCACCCCGGCCAGAATCTCCAGCAGCGGCTTGACCACGCCCCGCGTCGTGCGACCGGCGTACTCCGACAGATAGATGGCGCAGAACAGCCCGACCGGGGCGGCCACGCACATGGCGATGATCATGACGAGGAACGTGCCGGCGAACAGCGGCACGGCCCCGAAGGCGCCCTTGGCGGCCACCTGGTCCTCCCGCATGGCGATCTGCGGCTGCCACTGCAGGCCAAACAGGAAGTCGACCGGGGACACCGAAGAGAAGAAGCGCAGGCTCTCGTAGAGCAGGCTGGCGACGATGCCGACGGTGGTCAGCACGGCGGCCGCCGAACAGGCGATCAGGGCCAGGTTGATCCAGGCCTCGACCTTGTTGCGGGCCCGCAAAGTTGGGGCGATCCGCGGCCAGGCCAGCAGAAAGCCGGCCAGGGCCAGGACGCCGGCCAGGGCCAGGGCGGCCATGGTCGAAAAGGCGTTGAAGCCGCGCGCCTGATCGGCCTTGGCGGCCAGGGCGGCGCGTTGCTCCGGGGTCCATTGGACGTTGCTGGGCGTCCTGCCGTCGGCGATGGCCTGGGCGTCGCTCCAGAAGGCCTGGGCGGTTTCGCCCGGCAGGCTGGCGACGGCGGCCGGCGGATTGGCGCTCAGCAGGGCCTCGCCCAGGCGCGGCCCGGCGGTCAGGAACAGGATCAGGATCAGCACGGCCGGCACGCCGGTCCACAGCGCCACCCAGGTCCCGTAGTAGCCGGGCAGGCTGTGCAGCGGACCCTTGGCGGTCATGGCCACGGCGCGGCGACGGCCCAGCACATAGACTCCGGCCGAAAAGGCCAGGAGGACGGCAAGGGCAAGCGTGAAAGACATTCTGTGCTCGGACGAGTCGCGCGGGGCGTTCTGGCGCCTCAATGACCGGCCTATGCTGGCGTTACGCGACAGTTACATGACAATTCGATGACAACGCCCGGCCGGCCCGCATGTTCTAGGCTTCTGCCATGCGCCTCGACCACATCGTCATCCCGGTTTTCACCGCCGACGCGGCGCTGGACTTCTACGGCCAGACCCTCGGCCTGCCCCTGGTCGACGCCATCGAGAGTGACGACTGGGTGGTTTTCCCTGGTTTATGATGATTATTGCCTTGGCTGACGGACGCCACCTGGTGTTGCTCGCTCTGAAGGGCGCCACCGATCCCGGACGGGGCGATATCCCGGCCGATGCGCGTCACTCCGCCGTCTCTGTGGAGGCCGGCGAACTGCCTGACTGGCGGCTGCGGGTGGGCGCGTCGGGCATCGCCTTCTGGGAAGAGCTGCACGGCCCCCACGCCAGCCTCTACTTCCCGATCCGGACGGCAACTTCTTGGAGATCACCGCCCCGGCCGCCGACACGTCCTTCGGCCCGGCCGATCCGGACGCCCTGAACCGGGCCAGGGCCTGGATCGGCCGGGCCTGAGCCGGGTCGTCGTTCCTGTCTTAGCCAGAACCTCCGCCCGCCGGTGGCTCGACCGGCATTTCCGCGCCGGTGACAGGCGCCGCCGGTTTGGGCATCAGCCCGACCGGAGCCGTCGGCCCATCCTTTGCCTTGTCGGCAGGCTTGGGCGCCGGCTTGACGTCTTGGGCGGGCGGCGGGTCACCAGCCTTGGCGCCGTCACCTGGCTGCGGTGGGCCGGCCGGCTTCGCGGGCGGCGGCAGATCGACATTAGAGGCGACCTTGCCCAGCAGGTCGGGCACCAGCCGCTCGGAAAACCCGCCCAGGAAGCCGACGATGAAGATGAGCAGCCAGGAGGTGGAGGTCACGTCGCCGTCGCCGAGGCCCAGCCTGGCGACCTTGGCGATCAGCAAAGCGACCAACATGCTGGCCGCGATGACGCCGATCAGCACCCGCAGCGCCGCATCCATGGTGTTTGCCAGGGCCTGCAGGTCCGGCAACACGGTCCGGTCCCGAACCCCCAGGGCGATTGAGAAGAAGGCCCCCAGCCCTCCGGCGCCGGAGGGCTCGAACAGAGCGCCCGCCTCGCCCTCGAGGCCAAGGCGCGGGAGAATTTCGGGCCTGTGGGCGACCGCGCCGATGAGCGCTGCCACGAGCACGCAACCGGCCGCGGCGGCGACGTACTGCAAACGGGCGAGTGCCGTGCGATCCGCAAGGATATCGGCCTTGATCTTATCGAGCAGCGCCCTGGCGCCCTCAATGTCACCCTCGAAGGCGACAATCAGAGCGTCGCCGACGCGGCGGTCGAAGGATTCGGCCTTGTCGCGTCTGCCAACGGTTTTGGTTCGCCAACCGTCGATCAGGCCGTTGATTTCGCCCCGGATTGGATTCAACACCGCGAAGGCCTTGCGCTGTTCGTTGGCCTGAGCCGGGGCGTCGGCAAACTGCACCAGCACCCGTTGCTCAGTTCCGAAGACCGCGTAGTGCGGTGGGTTGCGGCCGTAGATGAGCTTGACAGCCTCGCCCAGCCCATCGGACTTGCCCACTTCCAACTCTGCAATGGTTTGCATCGGCTTTCCTCCCTAAGGCTGAAAAATCTGACACACAATTCATGAGGGTGCACAGTGACCTGCGGCGCGGCGGCGTGAGGTAGGTCATGGCCGTTAGGATGAGTTTTGGTTGACGGCTTGACCTTCCGCCCGGCCTTGCGCCAAACCGCCCACCCATGAACGTCCTCCTCATCGGATCCGGCGGGCGCGAACACGCCCTGGCCTGGAAGATCATGCAGTCTCCCATGCTGACCCGGCTGGTGGCGGCTCCGGGCAACCCCGGCATCGCCGAGCTGTGCGCGTGCCGCACCGTGAAAGCCGATGACGTGCCGGGCCTGGTGGCGCTGGCGAAAGAGATCGCCGCCGACCTGGTGGTGATCGGCCCCGAGATCGCGCTGGAGGCTGGTGTATCCGACGCCCTCCGCCTCGAAGGCATCGCCTGTTTCGGGGCCAGCCAGTCGGCGGCCCGGCTGGAGACCTCCAAGGCCTTCACCAAGGACTTCTGCGCCCGCCACGGCCTGCCGACCGCCGCCTACGGCGTGTTCGAAACGGCGCCGGCCGCCGGCGGCTTTCTCGATACGCTCACCGCACCTTTCGTGATCAAGGCCGACGGCCTGGCTGCCGGCAAGGGCGTGGTCATCGCCGAGACCCGGGCCGAGGCCGACGCCGCCGTGCTGGCCATGCTGGGCGGCCGGTTCGGCACGGCCGGGGCGCGGGTGGTCATCGAGGAATTCATGGTCGGCGAGGAGGTCTCGCTCTTCGCTCTCTGCGACGGCGCCTCGGCGGTGCTGTTTGGCCAGGCCCAGGATCACAAACGGGCCTTCGACGGCGACAAGGGGCCCAACACCGGCGGCATGGGAACCTACAGCCCGGCCCCGGTGCTGACCGACGCGCTCCTGGAGCAGGCCTTCGACGAACTGATCGCCCCGACCGTGCGCGGCATGGCGGCGGAGGGAAACCCGTACGTCGGCGTGCTCTACGCCGGGCTGATGCTGACCGACGCCGGGCCAAAGCTGGTCGAATACAACGCCCGCTTCGGCGATCCGGAATGCCAGGTGCTGATGCTGCGCCTTGCCGATGACCTGTTGCCCTGGTTGCAGGCGGCCGCCACCGGCGGCCTGTCGCGCTTGAGCGGCCCGACCTTCCGGGATGAGTCGGCCGTCTGTGTGGTCATGGCCGCCGAGGGCTATCCCGACGCCCCGGTGACCGGCGCCGTCATTCGCGGGGCCGGCAGCGATTTTGGCGGCGAGGCGGTGGTCTTCCATGCCGGCACCTGGAGAGACGACGACGGGACGCTGCGCGCGGCCGGCGGCCGGGTGCTGAACGTCTGCGCCCTGGGGGCGAGCCTGCACGAGGCTCGAGACATGGCCTATGCGGCGGTCGGGACCATCGACATCCCGGGCGGCTTTTGTCGGTCCGACATCGGCTGGCGGGCGCTCTAGCTCGAACAGCTGGGAAACGCGGACAGGTTGGATTCCAAACTGTCCGCTCTTCGCTTGCAGCTTCCCTTCGCTTGCCGCGTTAGACTGCCTCCACGCGACAGAGAGCCAGGATGAGCCGCGACAATTCCCTGCTGATCCCGGGCGACACCTGCTGGCGCATCGACCAGGCCGACCGGGTCGCCTTTCTCGTC
>JBKJSF010000131.1:0-4682 GCA_046595895.1 Caulobacter sp.
TTCTTCAGCACCAAGCCGGTCGGCAAGGGCACGGGCCTGGGCCTCAGCCAGGTCTATGGCTTCGCCAGCCAGAGCGGCGGCGGCGCCGAGATCCAGAGCACGCCGGGCGAGGGCACGACGGTCTCCATCTTCCTGCCGCTGACCACCGCCGCAGAGACCCGCGCCGAGCCGCTGGCGGCGCCGGCCGACTCCCGGCCGCTACACATCCTGCTGGTCGAGGACGACCCGAACGTGGCCGAGCTGGCCCAGGCCATGCTGCGCGAGCTGGGTCACCGGATCACCTTCGCCGACACGGTCGAGATGGCCCTCACCGCCCTGAGCGCCGAGCCCGGTCTCGACATGCTGCTGACCGGCGTGGTCATGCCGGGCCCCCGCAACGGCGTCGATCTGGCTCGCGAGGCGGCCGCCCTGCGCCCCGGCCTGCCGATCCTGCTGACCAGCGGCTACACTGGCGAGGCCCTCGACGACGCCGAGGCCGCCCCCTGGCCCCTGCTGCGCAAGCCCTACACCCTCGACGTCCTGGCCCGCACCTTGGCGACGTACGCCCGGCCAGCGGAGGCCGCCGACGTTACTGGGTGAATATGTCTAGACATATTCAGGAGCCACTTTATCGCTGACTCATACCCTGAACGGCCGCGTAGGCCGGCGACCCCGCCAACGCATCAACAATCCTCGCGCCGGCGCCTACGGAATGTCAACGCTCGCGCCTACAGTCCCGGCCTCCACATCAACGAAAATGTCACGCTGAATCAACAGCTTCCCTCCGCCCGAATGAGGGTACAATCGTTGACCGCTTCGCTACGCTGGCTTGTGCGGCCCCTGGAGTTCTCGATGACCAAACGCCTTCTGACCCTCCCCCTCCCCCTCCCCCTCGCCCTCGCCGCCTGCGGCCTGCTGCTGTCGGGCTGCCTTGTCGTCGGGGTCGTGGGCGACGTCGCCGAGGGAACGGTCAAGGCTACCGGCGCCGTGGCCAGCGCCATCATCCCCGGCGAGAGCAAGAAACAGCGCCTCGAACGCCTCGACCGCGAGGACAAGGCCCGCAGGAAGGCCGAGAAGGAGCGGCGCAAGCGCGAGGAACGTGAAGCGCGGCGCGACAGGGGCTGACGTGACCGCTGCGAACGCGACCGGTTCCTGCCCCCCGGAACGCCGGTGCGACTGGACACCCATAATGGATCCGCGTCTGAATACGGCGTCGTTGTCCACTGCTGGCGCGACGACGAGATTCAGGCCTTCGACTGCTATGTCGCCTTCTTCGGCGAATCGCCGCCGCCGTCAGGCAAGCCACCGAAAAAACCGTACGTTCTGCGCTACGCCGCGGTCTCGTTACGAAGGATTGAAGCCTGACTTCCTCGGATTTCTGACCTCCCCTACGATTCCCCTTGTGCCCCGAATAACAGGGGCCTATATGTGATCCGTCACTTATGCTCACTTTTAGCAAAAGGTGACGGAACGGAACGGCCGGCGCTCCTACAGCCCGGCCTTTTACAGGCGCCAGTAATGCTCATGTTGAGCAAAAGGAGTGCGCGGATGGCCTACGACGTCGAGTTCACCCCCGAGGTGGAAGCCCTGACCGCCCCCGCGTGGGCCAAGGTCAAAGACCAGGTCACGCCCCTGGAATGGCGCGTCCACGCCCCGCTGATCGCCCAGATCAATCGCATCAAGCGGGAGAAGAATGCGGTCATCCTGGCCCACAACTACATGACGCCGGAGATCTTCCACGGGGTCGGCGACTATGTCGGCGACAGCCTGGGCCTGGCCCGCGAAGCGGCCCGCTCGGATGCGAAAATCATCGTCCAGGCCGGCGTCCACTTTATGGCCGAGACCAGCAAGGTGCTGTGCCCGGACAAGACCGTGCTGATCCCCGACCTTAGGGCCGGCTGCAGCTTGGCCAGCTCGATCACCGGCGCCGATGTGCGCCTGATCAAGCAGCGTTACCCGGGCCTGCCGGTGGTCACCTACGTCAACACCACCGCCGACGTGAAGGCCGAGACCGACATCTGCTGCACCAGCGCCAACGCCGTGCAGGTGGTCGAATGGGCCGCCAGGGAATGGGGCGTCGACAAGGTCATCCTGATCCCCGACGAATACCTGGCCCGCAACGTCGCCGCCCAGACCGATATCAAGATCGTGGCCTGGAAAGGGTCGTGCGAAGTTCACGTCCGCTTCACGGTGGACGACATCGCCGAGATGCGGCTCGCCTACCCCGGCGCCGAGATCCTCGCCCATCCGGAATGCCCGGAAGAGGTGCTCAACGCCGCCGACTTCGCCGGTTCGACCGCCGCCATGACCGACTATGTCGAGAAGCGCCGGCCCAAGCAGGTGGTGCTGATCACCGAGTGCAGCATGGCCAGCAACATCGCCGGCGATGTGCCCGGCGTGCAGTTCATCGGCCCCTGCAACATGTGCCCGCACATGAAGCGGATCACCCTGCGCAACATCCTCGACGCCCTGGTCAAGGAGCAGTTTGAGGTGACGGTCGAGCCGGCCCTCGCCGAGCGGGCGCGCCTGGCGGTGCAGCGGATGATCGACCTGCCGCCCCCGGCCATTCCCGCGCGTTACGACCTCGTCAAGGCGCGGGGCCACCACGTCGATATCGAGCTGATCTGAGCAAGGAGGGCTCCCCACAAGGGAGGCAAAAGAGTGATCAAGATCACCAAGTTCGGCCCCGTCTACCGCGTCAAGGCCACCCGGCCTGACGTTCCCAAGGATTGGTCCAGCCTGATGCCGCTCGGCGCCCGCGAGGTCGTCGAGGAACTGATCCGCCATGGCGCCAGCCTCTACGACGCCTACGACGCCATGTTCGAAGCCGACCCCCTGCGGGCGGCCCAGGAGCTCCGTTGATGACTACCCGCATTCAGCATGACGGCGTCCTGATCCTCGGCGCCGGCCTGGCCGGCCTCACCGCCGCCCTCGCCGCCGCGCCGCGCCGGGTGCTGCTGCTCAGCCCCACGCCGCTCGGCGAAGGCTGCTCCAGCGCCTGGGCGCAGGGCGGCATGGCCGCGGCCCTGGGCGACGACGACAGCCCGGTGCTGCACGCCCAGGACACGATCTCAGCTGGAGCGGGCCTCTGCGACGCCGAAGCCGTGGCGGTGCTGACCCGCGAGGGCCCGGACGCCGTGCGCGCCCTGGCCGACCTCGGCGCCCCCTTCGACCGCAGGCCGGACGGTGGCTTCTCAACTGGCCTGGAAGCCGCTCACGGCCGAGCCCGCGTCGCCCGGGTCGGCGGCGACGGCGCTGGCCGGGCCATCCACAACGCCGTGGTCGCCGCCGTGCTGGCCGCCCCCCACATCGAGGTCCGCACTGGCCTTCGCGCACGCAGCCTGCTGCAGGACGTCGCCGGCCGCGTGCGCGGCGCCCTGGTGGAAGACGAAACCGGCGCCCTCACCGAGATCGTCGCCGCCGCCACCCTGCTGGCCACCGGCGGCCTTGGCGGCCTCTACGCCGTCACCACCACCCCCCGCGAAGTGCGCGGCGAGGGCCTGGGCCTGGCCGCCCTGGCCGGCGCCGTCATCGCCAATCCGGAGTTCGTGCAGTTCCACCCCACGGCCCTCGACGTCGGGGCCGACCCGGCCCCGCTGGCCACCGAGGCCCTGCGCGGCGAGGGCGCCATCCTCCGAAACAGCGCCCAGGGCTTTGGGGGCCGCGCCTTCATGAAGAACTATCACCCGGCCGCCGAGCTGGCGCCCCGGGACGTCGTCGCTCGCGCCATCCAGTCGGAGCTGGTCGCCGGCCACGGCGCCGTCCTCGACGCCACCGCCGCCGTCGGCGACGCCTTCCCGCACGAGTTCCCGGCCGTCTTCGCCGCCGCCCAGGCCGCCGGCCTTGACCCGCGCGTCCAGCCGATGCCCGTCGCCCCGGCCTGCCACTATCACATGGGCGGCGTCGCCACCGACCTCGACGGCGCCACCAGCCTGCCGGGGCTGCTGGCCGCCGGCGAATGCGCCAGCACCGGCGTTCACGGCGCCAACCGCCTGGCCAGCAACTCGCTGCTGGAAGCGGCCGTGTTCGGGACCCGGGCCGGCGCGGCCCTGCGCGGCGCCGTCGATCCGGCCACCGCCCCGCTCCCCGCCATCGCCTGGCCCGACCTGCCGGCCGGCGCCCTGGCCGGCCTGCGCCAGGCGATGAGCCGCGACGCTGGCGTGGTCCGCGACGGCGAGGGCCTGAGCCGGCTGCTGGTGCGTATCGAGACCCTGCGCCACCTCTATGGCGAGGGCCCGGTGCTGGCCGCCGCCCGGCTGGTCGCGACTTGCGCGCTGGAGCGTTGCGAAAGCCGGGGCGGCCACTTCCGCCGCGACTTCCCCAACCAGCGCCCGCCCCTGCGCACCTTCGTCACCCTGGCCGCGCTGGAAGACCGCAAGGTCGCCGCCGCATGATCGCCCCCCTGCCCGACCTCCTCATCGAGCCCATCGTCCGCGCCAGCCTGGCCGAGGACCTGGGCCGGGCCGGTGACATCACCGCCCTGGCCTGCATCGACCCGGACGCGCGGCTGACCGCGACCTTCAGCGCCCGCAAGGAGGGCCGCATCGCCGGCCTGGCCTGCGTGCGCCTGGCCGTGCTGGCCCTCGACCCGACCGCCAGCTTCGAAAGCTGGGGCATCGACGGGGACGATGCGCCCGCCAGCGCCGTGCTGGTCCGCGTCGAGGCAAACGCCCGCGCCCTGCTCTCGGCGGAGCGCACGGCCC
>JBKJSF010000141.1:0-19953 GCA_046595895.1 Caulobacter sp.
GCTACAACAAGGAGCTGGCGGTCCGCCGCCCGGCCGAAGACAGTGTCTGGGACCTGTCGGCCGACGTCTACGTCAAGTCAGAAGCCGTTCTGGACGTGCTGCAACGCACTCGGCCAGAGATGACCAGCGGCAAGTTCCTGTTCCGCTCCCAAGCCGGCATGGACGCCTTTGACAGGGCGACCGAAGCGCTCAGCAGCGTCACCGAGCAGCGGTCAAGGCAGGACCGCTCCAACATCGAATGGGAACGCGGCCGCAGCATCTGACTCCGACCTAACACCCTGTAAACCCTGCCTGGGCTATACTCCGGTCGAAGACGTGCATCCGCGCGTCGGGAGTGTCCCTGTGACCTCGATCGATTCGTCCGTTCTCCTGGGTTATTACCAGGCGCGAACCGGCCAGACCTCCAGTCTGGCGACGGGCGGATTTAGCTCGGGCAAGATCAAGTACGCCCCCACCGCCCCCTGGGCGACCAACTCCGTCGCCCCGCGCGCCAACGCCCTGGTCGAGGCCGTGATGCTGGGCCGCCGGTTCATCGACGAGAACGCCGCCGTCCTCGACCTTCCGGGAGCCAGCAGCGACTACAAGAAGCTGTTCTCCCTGTTCCAGGGTCTCAACGCCCTGACTGGCCTGTCCGAGCGGATGAACGTCCGCGGCGTCACCGACGCCGAGAAGACCAAGATCGAGAAGCTGTTCACCAAGGGCCTGGCCGAAACCGTCGCCTACGCCGACAGCGTCAAGATGGAGGAGATCCGCCTCACGCGGGGCGAGGCCATGCTCAGCGACAAGACCAACGTCGGGGTGCCGCGCGCCAAATACAGCTACACTACCGCTACCGTGCATGAAGGGACCTCTTCGGAGGCCGTCGATCAATTCGCCGGCGCCGCCAGCATCACCATCTCGGTCAAGAAGCTGAGCGGCACGCAGAACATCGCCATCGACCTTTCCCAGATGACCGGCACCCGCTCAATGAGCAGCGTCGCCACCTTCATCAATTCCAAGCTTGCCGACGCCGGCGTCGTCACCCGCTTCCAGGTCAGCCGCACGGCCGGTGAGCCGAAGATCGTCAAGACCGGTAGCACAACCGTCACCCTGCCGGCGACAAGCGACAAGTTCGCCTTCAAGGTGGTCGGGGACAGCGCCGAGGCGGTGACCTTCAGCGCCCCCACCACCACGCCCGCTGTCTATGTCTCGACCACGGCCGGCAACCCGGACCCGGACAAGGACAAAACCACCGACGATGCGGTCTACGCCTCCAGCCTGATCAAGACCGCCGTCGCCACCACCCCCGGCGGCGTCGGCTCCCGGGTGTTCGCCAACGGCCTGGAAAGGACCGTCACCGGCGTCAAGGACAGCCAGGTCGGCGCCGACGGCTCGGTCTACATGCTGGCCGAGGTAAGCGGCCCCGTCGACGGCCAGGCGATCAAGGGCGCCACCGACGTCGCCCTGCTGAAGTACGACTCCCAGGGCCAGCTGCTCTACACCCGCACCCTCGGCGCGGTCGGAACCGTCAAGGCTAACGCCCTGACCATCTCGGCGGACGGCATGGTTGCCATCGCCGGCTCGATCACCGGCCAGATGGAGGGCGCGACCAACGGCCCGATCAACTCGGGGCCTACCTCGGCGCTCAGTGACAGCTTCACCACCCTCTACGACGCCAAGGGCGACGAGGTCTGGACCCAGCGGCGCGGCGCTCTGCAGGCCGACGAGGCGACCGCCGTCGCCTTCGGGGCTGACGGAACCGTCTATGTCGGCGGCAGGAGCAAATCCAACATGGCCGGGGCCGGCGGGGCCAGCGGCGGCTGGGACGGCTACCTGATGGGCATCACCACCAGCGCCAGCGGCCTGCCCTTGACCCAGTTCACCAAGCAGTTCGGAACGACGACGGACGAGGCGGTCGAGGGCCTGGTGGTCAACGGATCGCAGGTCATCGTCGCCGGAATGGAGGACAAGCACGCCGTCCTGCGCAGCTTCGACGTCACCGGCGGCGTCGCCACGGCCGGCGCCACCCGCGACCTGGGCGACCTCGAAGGCGGAACCCTGGCCGGCATCAAGCTCGACGGCGGCCAGCTCTACATTGGCGGCTCCAGCCGTAACGGCGCTCTGGCGCTTGGAGCGCCGGCCAGCGCCCACGCCGGCGGCATGGACGGCTTCGCCGCCCGCCTATCCGCTGACCTTTCCAGCACAGCCGCTGACGCCCTGGCTTACTACGGCGGCAGCAAGGATGACACCGTCACCGGCATGGCCGTGGCCAATGGCAAGGTCTGGCTGACCGGAGTCGCCGGCGACAACCTGCCGGGCGGCTCGGTCCCGATCGCCAGCAAGGACGGCTACATCGTTGAGCTCGACCCGTTCAGCGGCCAGGCCAGTTCGGCCCAGCGGATCACCGGCAAGGACGGCTTCGTAACCCCCACCTCGATCGCCGTCGACGCCAGCGGCGCCTCGGCGCTTGACGCCTTCGGCCTGCCCAGGGGCGCGCTGACCTTCACCGACAGCCAGAAGATCACCTCGGCCACCTCGGCCCGGGCCGGCGACCAGTTCCAGATCCGCACCCGCGCGGGTGGAGCGCTCTCCACCGTCACCCTGGCGGCCGACGACACGCTGGAAACCCTGGCCGCCAAGATCAAGCGGGCAGGGGGCTTTCGCGCCAAGGTGACGGTCATCGCCGACGGTGACTTCCGTCGCATCAAGATCGTCCCCGCCAGCGGCCAGGACACCGTCGAGGTGCTGCCGGGCAAGGGCGGCAAGAACATGCTCGAAGCCCTCGGCCTGACCGAGGGCGTGGTCCGCAACACGGTGATGAAGGATGGAAAGTCCGTGGCCGCCGACGGCAAGGGCAACATCTACGGCCTGACCCTGGCGAACGACATCAACCTGAAAGACGAGAACGCCATCCGCAATGCCCAGCTGGTGTTGTCCAAGGCAATGGGGGCCATCCGCGCCGCCTATAAGGATCTGGAAAACGCCGCCAAGCCGCCATCGGTGAGCAACCCGACCGCCAACGGCCCGGTCCCAGCCTACCTGTCGGCTCAGATTTCCAATTATCAGGCGGCGCTCAACCGGCTGGGCGGCGGCGGGTAGCGCGCCACAAAGTGGTCATGCGCTTGAATCCGTCGCAATGACGCGATAGCGCTTCGCCATGGAATTTCTCAAGGATCGCCGCGTCGTCATGGGCCTCGGAGCCCTGGTCGCTATCGTGCTCGGCGCGCTGATCGCGCTCGGCATCGCCAGGGGGTCCAAGGGGCCCGACACCCCGCCGCCTGCCTCGCAAGGCGGGCTGGTGGTCGAGAACGGCCGCGATGACGAGACCAAGCTCGACGCCACCCGTCCGATCCGTTGCTTCGTCGAGGGCCAGTTCGGCGGCGAGATCACCCTGGCCGAATGCGCCAAGCGCAACGGCGTCGCCACCGGTGCCCTCGACGTCGGGGTCGACGAGACCGGGGCCCTGGCAGCCTCGGGCACCACCGGCGCCATCGTCGCTCCCCTGCCGCCCAGCGATCTTGGCCCGCCGGTCATCGCCCAGGCCCCGCCGCCGACCAGCGGCCCGGCCCCCATGCCCGTCCCGACTCCGGTCGCCGACGGCAATGCCTGCTGGCGCTATGCCGAGGCGAACTGGACCAAACTGGAAGGCATGAGCTTGAACGCCTGCGTCCAGCGCCTCTACGCCGGCCAGTGCGAACGTCCCGGCCGGGCAACCTATGGCCGCTGGGGCCAGCAGACTCTGCGTCTGGTGCCCGGCAAGGTGGAGATCAGCGACGACAATCGCCGCTTCCGCACGCTGGCTCGCCAGGACCGCGACTGCAACATCGAACCGGCGGGTTGACGGCTCGCCCGTCGAGTTTAAGGTTGTAATTATGCTCAAGCCTCACCTCGCTTTCGTTGGCGCCGTCCTCGCCGCTATCGCCACCCTGGGTCTCGCCGCCTGCGAGAAGGTCCCGGAAGCCCCCTATGACAAGGGCGTCTGCTTCCATGCGGTGACCAAGGACGGCAAGACGTTCAAGTACAACGTCGTCAAGCGTGACGTGCCGCAGATCGAGTTCTGCGCGGCCGAGCTGGAGAAAATGCGCGTCTCCTTCCTGCGCCTGGGCGGCTCCAATCGCGAGCTGATCGGCGCCTACCAAGGCAGCTTCCTGATCGTCCGGCCGCGCGGCATCTTCCGCCGCGCCAAGTGGAACGGCACGCAATACCTGCTGCTCGAGCGCACCGGCGACGGCCGCCTGGCGCAGCCGGGGGCCATGCCTAGCAACTAAACCCGTTCAGCGAACGGCTGGCAGAAGTCTGCTGTGGACAACCCCGGCCAAATCAGAACAAAGAGAGAACTTTGTTCTTGCCACAGTCGTTAACGGCGACTAGGGTCCGCCTGAGATTCCGGCGCGTATGGTCGCCGGGCGAAGGGAGAAACCCCCATGGCGGGCAGCGTCAACAAGGTCATTCTGATCGGCAATCTGGGCAAGGACCCGGAAATTCGCACCCTCAATTCCGGCGACCGGGTCTGCAACCTGACCATCGCCACCTCGGAGTCCTGGCGCGACCGCCAGAGCGGCGAGAAGAAGGAAAAGACCGAGTGGCACCGCGTCGTCATCTTCAACGACAACATCGTCAAGGTGGTCGAGCAATACGTGAAGAAGGGCTCCAGCGTCTACATCGAGGGCGCGCTGCAGACTCGCAAATGGAACGACGCACAGGGTGTCGAGAAGTACTCGACCGAGATCGTGCTGCAGAAGTTCCGCGGTGAACTGACCATGCTTGGCGGTCGCGACAGCGGCGGCGGCGGTGATCGAGACTTCGGCGACAGCAGCAGCTATTCCGGCGGCGGCGCCAGCAGTGGAGGCGGCTTCGGCGGCGGCAAGAGCAACCAGCCGTCGGGCCCGCGCGAAGACTTCAGCGCGGATCTGGACGACGAGATTCCGTTCTAGGCGGGATCAATCTTGTCCGGCCCATCTGGTGGCTACCAGATGGCGCTGGGCATGTGCTCGCGGATGTGCCTGTCCGAAGTAATAAGCCCCGCGCCGTCCGCGATGGCGGCACCGCAAACAAGGCGGTCGAACGGGTCTCGGGTCCAGGTTAGCGGGCGAGCGGCGCTGATGATCCGATCAAACCCGATATGGCTGATCTCCAGTGCGAGTTCCGACCTGAGGTGCTCAAGGACAGCTTCGGGGTGAATTGGGATGCGGCCGATGTCATGGAGTAGCTGCAACTCCAGTATGACGATTGGCGACACTGTCGGCGGCTCACGCGACAATGCCTGACGGGCGGAACCGGACAGGCGCTCGTGCTCGGCCTTGGCCAGCCAGATCACGGCGTTCGTGTCGAGGTGGATCACCGCGGCGAATCTAAAGCGTCATCGGGGGACCAGGTCCAATGACTGTTGTCGTCCGGATCAAAGTCAAAAGGTGGAAATGGCGAGGGCGAGGCCAGGAACGCCCGGACCCGCTCCGCATGGGTCTGCGCCGGCGCGGGCTCGAACGGCTGGCCCGCCTCCATCAGCACCATGGTTCGACCATTGCGCTCAATGACCACCGGCTCGCCGGTTTCCAGCGCCTTGTCGGCCAGTCGAAACAGGTCCTTGCGCAGCTCTGTCAGGGTGATCTTGGCCATATGTACATGTTGACCCGGCGACATGTACATGTCAAGGCAGAGGCCTCGTGAGCAGCTCCCCCCGCACCCCTTTTTCCGGCGCCGAATGGGCGGCGATATTCGGCATCATCCTGGTCTGGGGGCTCAACAACGCCGCCGCCAAGGTGGCGACCGAAGCGCTGCCGCCGCTATTTATGGGCGGCATGCGGTTCCTGGTGGCACTGCTGTTCCTGCTGCCTTTCATGAAGCCGCCCTGGCCGCCGTGGCGTCAGATGCTGCCGCTGGTGCTGCTGGCCGGGCCGCTGCACTTCGGTCTGGTCTATATCGCCTTCGCCATGGTCCATAACCTCAGCCCCATCGTCGTGGCGCTGCAGCTGTGGATTCCGATGACGGCGCTGTTCGCCTGGTTGATCCTCAAGGAGACCATGCCTCGCGCAGCCATCGCAGGCATGCTGATTGCCTTCGCCGGCGTTGTCTGGATGAGCCTCGACCCCCACGGCGCCGCTGATCTGCCCGGCCTCGCCATCGGCGTCCTCGCCAGCGCTCTCTGGGCCATCGCCACTGTACTGATGCGCAAGGCGCCCGGTATTCGCCCCCTCAAGATGCAGGGCCTGACCTCCCTGGCCGCCGCCCCCGTGCTGCTGGCCGCCTCCTTCGCCTTCGAGGCGAACGTGGTCGAGAAGGCCACGACCGCCACGCCCTTCATTTGGGGCCTGGTGGTCTATGCGGCGTTGGCCTCGACCGTTGGCGCCACGGCCCTGCTGTTCTGGCTGGTCCAGCGCCGCGAGGCCGGCCGGGTGACGCCCTGGTTCCTGCTCACCCCCCTGGTCAGTTGCACCATCGGCGTCGGCTTCATGGGCGATACGGTGACGCCGCAGCTGATTGGCGGCGGTCTGGCCACCATGGCCGGGGTGGCGCTGGTGGCGCTCAGCGAACGGCGGGCCGCTCAGCAGGCTTCGTCGGCGACATAGACCTCTTCATCCCGGCAAGCGGGAGAGGATCAGCTCTACTTGATCACTCCGCACGCCATCCGATCGCCCGCTCCGCCGATCGGCTGACTCCTGTGATCATCCGCCTTCGCATGCACCACCACCGCTGACCCGTCCGCATCTCGCAACGCCTGTCGCCCACCCGCGCCGTTCAGCGACGTCCACGGACTGAACACCTCCGCTGTCCCTCGCCCGTCGGCCGCCACAAACAGGTTGGGCAGATCCCCCGCCTCGTTGGCATCCGGGTTCAACAACCCATGCACCATGGTCGCCCCGCCATGCACATGGCCGCCGGCCGACTTGAAGTCGGCGCTCGAGCAATCGCCCTTCTCGTGGAAATGGAGCCCATGCCAGCCGGGCTTCAGCCCCTTGGTCTCGATCTTCATCAGCACCCCCTTGGGCGCCTCGGTGAGGGTTGCCTTACCCAGATTTTTGCCGTTCGAGCTTTTCAACGCTACCGTCACTGACGCCGGCTGCGCCATGGCGGCGCCGGTGATCGCCAGACCGGCGCAAACAATCAGAAAACCACGCATTTTCAGGACTCCTAGGGGGCTGAAACCGGTCCGCGCGGGTGGCGCCGCCAATCATCAAATGCTAACGATACGTGACACGTTCCGAGCCGATTCCTCCGGCTCCCACCAACGGATTACCCCTCTCCTTGACCGACGAAAACCATACGCCGCCCGATGACAGCCGGCGGGGCGCAGTCAGCCCCATCGCCATCGAGGACGAACTGAGAAAATCCTACCTCGATTACGCCATGAGCGTTATCGTCAGCCGCGCCCTGCCGGACGCCCGCGACGGCCTCAAACCCGTCCACCGCCGCGTGCTGTTCAGCATGAGCGAGCAGGGCCACACCCACGACAAGCCCTACGTCAAATGCGCCCGCGTGGTCGGCGACGTGATGGGCAAGTACCACCCGCACGGCGACCAATCGATCTACGACGCACTGGTGCGCCTGGCCCAGCCCTTCTCGATGGGGCTGATGCTGATCGACGGCCAGGGCAACTTCGGCTCGGTCGACAACGATCCGCCGGCCCAGATGCGCTACACCGAGTGCCGCATGACGCGGGCGGCCGAGAACATCCTCGCCGACCTCGACAAGGACACGGTCGACTTCAAGGACAACTACGACGGCAAGGAAAAAGAGCCCGTCGTCCTGCCCAGCCGCATCCCCAACCTGCTGGTCAACGGCTCGGGCGGCATCGCCGTCGGCATGGCCACCAACATCCCGCCGCACAACCTCGGTGAAATCGTCGATGCCTGCCTGGCGATGATCGACGACCCGGACGTGTCGGTGGAAACCCTGCTGGAGATCGTCCCCGGCCCCGACTTCCCGACCGGCGGCGAGATCGTCGGCCGCTCCGGCGCCCGCCAAGCCCTGATCAGTGGCCGGGGCAGTGTCATCATGCGCGGCCAGTCGACGATCGAGACCGTCCGCAAGGACCGTGAGGCCATCGTCTTCACCTCGCTGCCCTACCAGGTGAACAAGGCCGCCCTGATCGAGCGCATCGCCGAGATGGTCCGCGAAAAGCGCATCGAAGGCATCGGCGAGATGCGCGACGAGAGCGACCGCCAGGGCATGCGCGTCGTCATCGAGCTGAAGCGCGACGCCACCCCCGAGGTGGTGCTGAACCAGCTGCACCGCTTCAGCTCGGTACAGACCAGTTTCGGCGTCAACATGCTGGCCCTCAACCGGGGCCGGCCGCAACAGATGGGCCTGCGCGAACTGCTGGTCTGCTTCGTCGAGTTCCGCGAGGAAGTCGTCGTCCGCCGCGCCAAGTTCGAGCTCGGCAAGGCCCGCGACCGGGGCCACACCCTGGTTGGCCTGGCCATCGCCGTGGCCAACATCGACGAGGTCATCGCCATCATCCGCAGCTCGGTCGATCCGGCCGAAGCCCGCGAGCGCCTGGTCGCCAAGGCCTGGCCGACCGGCGACATGATGCCCCTGGTCGACCTGATCCAGGACCCGCGCACCAAGGTCGAGGGCGACTCCATCCGCCTCACCGACGAACAGGCGCGCGGCATTCTGGCCCTGACCCTGTCGCGCCTGACCGGCCTTGGCCGCGACGAAATCTTCAACGAAGCCCGCAACCTCTCCAAGACCATCGCCGAACTGCTCGAACTGCTGTCGGACCGCGCCAACATCATGCGCGTCGTCCGCGAGGAACTGGTCGAGATCCGCGAGAAGTTCGCCGTGCCTCGTCGCTCCATCATCATCGACGGCGATGGCGACATCGAGGACGAGGACCTGATCCCCCGCGAGGAGATGGTCATCACCGTTACCCACGGCGGCTATGTGAAGCGCACCGCCCTGTCGACCTACCGGAGCCAAAAGCACGGCGGCAAGGGTCGCTCGGGCATGGCGACCAAGGACGAGGACGCCGTCACCCGCGTGTTCTCCGCCTCGACCCACGCCCCGATGCTGTTCTTCTCCTCTGGCGGCAAGGTCTACAAGCTCAAGGTCTGGAGACTGCCGCTCGGCACCCCGACCTCGCGCGGCAAGGCCTTCGTCAACCTGCTGCCCATCGAGCAGGGCGAGACCATAACCTCCATCCTCACCCTGCCCGAAGACGAGGCGACCTGGGATCGCCTGGACGTGATGTTCGCCACCCGTGGCGGCACCGTCCGCCGCAACAAGCTCAGCGACTTCGTGCAGATCAACCGCAACGGCAAGATCGCCATGAAGCTCGATCCCGAGTCGCTGGACGGCAAGGACGCCATCGTCGGCGTCGGCCTGTGCACCAGCGACAGCGACGTGCTGCTGACCACGGCCAACGGCCGCGCCATCCGCTTCGAGGCCGACGACGTTCGCGTCTTCATGAGCCGCGATTCGACCGGCGTGCGCGGCATCCGCCTGCAAGGCGACGACGTGGTCATCTCGATGGCCATCCTGCGCAACGTGCCCGCGACGCCCGACGAGCGGGTGGCCTACCTCAAGCAGTCGCGGGCCCTGCTGCGGGCCCAGACCGGCGAAGAGGGTGACGAGGCCCTCGAGGCTCCCGCCGACGAAGAGGAGGTCGTCGGCGACACCCAGCTGTCGCCGGAACGCTTCATCGAGCTTGGCGCGGCCGAAGAGACCCTGCTGACCATGTCGACGGAAGGCATCGGCAAGCGCTCCAGCGCCTACGACTTCCGCCGCACGGGGCGCGGCGGCCAGGGCCTGATGGCCCAGGACCTGACGCGCAAGGGCGGCAAGTTAGTCGCCGCCTTCCCCGTCGAGCAGACCGACGAACTGCTGCTGGTCACCGACCAGGGCCAGTTGATCCGCTGCCCGGTCGCGCAGATCCGCATCGCCGCCCGCAACACCCAGGGCGTCATCGTCTTCCGCACGGGCAAGGACGAGCATGTCGTCGGCGTCGAGCGGCTGGCTGAGGCCGGCGGGGACGAGGATACATCGGACGATGAAATCGGGGGCGAGGATTCCGGGGCGGAATAGGCCTTAGGCCCTCCCCCCGCTACCGCTCATCCCGGCGACCCGAAGGGCGGCGCGGAGCGTCAATGCCGGGACCCATTTCGTAAGGCTCGGTGGCCGTGATCGCCCCAGGTTCATACGCGCCGTGCCTGAAGGCACGAGTCCTGAACGTCTGTGCTCTGCGAAATGGGTCCCGGCATTGACGCTCCGCGCCGCCCTTCGGGTCGCCGGGATGAGCGGAGTTATCTTTGTGATGAATTCGGGGGCGACGAAGGCTCCGACGCCAGCTAAGAGTCCCATTAACCCCGATCCAGCAAGGGCCGGGGAGCTTGCGCAAGAGGGACGGAACTTGGCGAGAGTCGGACTCTATCCGGGTACCTTCGATCCGATGACCAACGGTCATCTGGACATCATGGGCCGGGCCGTGAAGCTGGTGGACAAGCTGGTCATCGGCGTCGCCATCAACCTCTCCAAGGGGCCGATGTTCACCCTGGAAGAGCGGGTCGAGACCGTCCGCCGCGAGACCGAGCACCTCAAGAGCGTCGCCGAGATTGAGATTCGCCCCTTCGAGGGGCTGCTGATGCATTTTGCCCGCGAGGTCGGGGCCGGCATCATCGTCCGCGGCCTGCGCGCTGTCGCCGACTTCGAATACGAATTCCAGATGACGGCGATGAACCAGCAGCTCGACCGCGAGATCGAGACCGTCTTCCTGATGGCCGACCCCCGCCACCAGGCCGTCGCCAGCCGCCTGGTCAAGGAAATCGCCAGGCTCGGCGGCGACGTCCACAAATTCGTGCCCCCCGGCATCGAAAAGGAACTGCTGGCCAAGGTCGCGCGGGGATGATCGTGTTGGCGGTCGTCGCGGCGCTATGAGTGCGCCCGTTGAGTTCGTCCGGAGACACTTCACAGCGTTAGCCCGCTACGATTGGGTGGCTTTGCAGAACTCAGTGTCGGCTGATGTCCGCCTCACCCTCGACGGCGTACAGGGCTGGGACTGGGAGCTAACGACGCTGTACAGACACGTCACCCAAGCATGGGACTATACGGTGGGCGACCTGCATCTCTCCGATGAGGGCGAAGGCATCGTGCGGGTGCTGATCCATCTGGTGAACGGTGACCGAGCCAAAGACGTCACCGGCGACTACCATGTGACGTCGGATTGGATCGACGCAATCACCTTTCCGATGACCGACCGATCGAGGCTTGGAGAATCCGGGTAAGTCTTCTCCCGGTGCGCCACTGCAAACCCCCGGCTCAACAGGCGTTGCCGTCTCTTCCCCCGTATTTTCGCCGTTGACGATTTTCCCCCACCCCACCGCCCGCGGTACAATGGTCGGCCGCTTCGATAAGGCGCGCCAATTTCCGCCTTGCGATTGCCCCAACCCCCCTTTACCGCCGGTTCCATGAAATCCGCCCTGATCGCCGCCCTGCTGACCCTGACGCCCGCCGCCGCCCCCGTCGTGGCTTGGGCCGCCCCTCCGGCGCTCGCCCCCACCGACTGGCGTACGCCCAATCCCGACGACATCCTGGTTATCGACACCAGCCAGGGCCGGGTCATCGTCGAGATGTCGCCGCAGTTGGCGCCCGGCCACGTCGAGCGGGCCCGCATCCTGGCCAAACGTCACTACTATGACGGCCTGGAATTCTTCCGCGTCATCAACGGCTTCATGGCCCAGACCGGCGATCCCAGGAACGACGGCACTGGCGGCTCGGATCTGCCGGACCTAAAAGCCGAATTCGAGTTCCGGCGCGGGGCCAGGGACCCCTTCGTGATGTTCGAACGCCTGCCGGCCGGCGGCGGCGCCGGCGTCACCGAGGTCGGCTTCTACGGGACCATGGCCGTGCGCACCGCGCCGGGCATGCAGATGATCGCCTCCAAGGACGGAAAGGTCACCGGCTGGGGCCTGTTCTGCCGCGGCTCAGTCGGCGCCGCCCGGTCCGGCGATCCCGACAGCGCCAACAGTCAGTTCTATTTGATGCGCGACACCTACCCTAGCCTCAACAGCCAATACACCGCATGGGGACGAGTGATCAGTGGCCAGGACGCGGTCCTCAAGCTCAAGGCCGGCACGGAGGACGACCCGGTCGTGCCGCCGCGCGACATCATGAAATCTGTCCGCCTGCTCGCCGACATGCCCGAGAAGGAGCGCCCGAAGATCCAGATCGTCGATACCCGCTCGCCGGGCTTCAAGGCCCTGGTCGAGGCCCAGAGGGCGGCCGCCAAGTCGCCGCTGACCATTTGCGATGTCGAGATTCCGGTTAAGGTCGGCTGACAAAACAAGTTTGGGGAGGGGCCATGCGCCGCCTGATCGTTCTGACCGCCGCCGTGGCTCTGGCTGCGCCGATTCTTTTGGCAGGGGCCGCCGCCGCCGCGCCCAAGCCGAAAGCCAACGATTGGCGCACGCCCGATCCGGCCAATGTGCTCGTCATCGACACCAACAAGGGCCGCGTCATCGTCGAGCTGGTTCCCGAGGTTGCCCCCGGCCATGTCGCCCGCCTGATCGGCCTGGCCCACGAGCGGGGATACGACGGCCGCACCTTCTTCCGAGTCATCGACCGCTTCATGGCTCAGACCGGCGATCCCCTGAACACCGGCGAGGGCTCCGTCCAGGGCCTGGCCAATCTCAAGGCCGAGTTCACCTACCGCCGCGACGCCGCCAGCGGTTTTGTCCCCGTCGCCGCGCCGCAGGGCACGCAGGTCGGCTTCCTGCTGTCGCTGCCGGTGGTCAGCCAGGACATCAGCTATACGACCATGACCGGCGACAAGAAGGTCGCCGCCTGGGGGACCTACTGCCCGGGCGTGGTCGGCATGGCCCGCGACGAGAACCCCGACAGCGCCAACAGCCAGTTCTTCCTGATGCGCTATGCCTACCCCTCGCTGGACAAGCGCTACACCGCCTTTGGCCGGGTGATCAGCGGCCTGGACGTCATCCGCGCCATCAAGGCCGGCGAGCCGGTCGAGGCCCCGCAAGACGTCATGCAGACGGTGAGGGTTCTCGCCGACATCCCCGAGGCGGAGCGGCCGAAGATCAAGATCATCAACTCCAAGAGCCCCTGGTTTGCTCGCGAGGTGAAGCGGGTCCGCAAGCTCAAGGGGGCGGATTTCTCGGTCTGTGATGTCGAGTTGCCGGTGGTGGTGAGCTGATCCTTCTCCCGCTTGTCGGAAGAAGGACCTAGATTTTCAACCCACACGCCTCCCGAAACCCCGCCAGTCCCAACGCCGTAAACGTCACCACCCGGCTATCCTCCTCCCGCCGCGCCCAGCCCAGCGCATAGAACCGGTCCAGCAATCCCGCCCCCAACCCGCCGGCCAGATGCCGTCGCCGCACGCTCCAATCCAGGCAGGCCTTGCACACCGGCCGCCGTCCCGGCTTCAGCGCCGCCGGTTCGACGCCGAAGTCCTCGGCGAACCCCGCGCCAGCACGGGTCAGCACCAGCGCCTCTCCGTCCTCGGCGATGCGGCCATCGGCGATCATCGCCTCCAGCATGGCCACCCCCATGTCACCGGCCAGGTGGTCGTAACAGACCCGCGCTGCTCGCAGGGCCGGCTCCCGCGGCCCGGTCCGGATCCGCTGGTGCCCGGCCCGGCTGGCCAAGCCCATCAGGCCTTCAAGCACCTGGGCCACGTCCGGCCCTGACAGGGCGAAATAGCTGTGCCGGCCCTGTTTGTGGGTCCTGGTCAGACCGCCCTCCCGCAGCTTGGCCAGGTGCGAACTGGCCGTCTGCGGCGTCACCCCGGCGTGCCGCGCGAGCTCCCCGGCGGTCAGCGCCGGCCCGGCCAGCAGGGCGGTCAGCATGTTGGCGCGGGCCGGGTCGCCCAGCAGGGCGGCAATCCGGGCAATGTCGGGTCCGACCTTCATGGTTCGACTGTAATCGTAACATTCGCGTCGATCAACCGGCTATCAGAGGGACCGCAAGGAGCCCGAACCCATGTCCATCGTCTGCTGCATTCGCTACGTCATCGACCCCTTCCAGGCCCCGGCCTTCGAGGCCTACGCCCGAAACTGGCTGAGCATCATCCCCGCCCGCGGCGGCGACCTGATCGGTTATTTCATGCCCCATGAGGGCACGAACACCGTCGCCCTGGCCCTGATCCGTTTCGACAGCCTCGCCGCCTACGAAGCCTACCGCGCCAGCCTGAAGGCCGATCCGGCCGGCGCCGCCAACTTCCAGACGGCGATGGACTACCGGTTCATCCTCTCCGAGGAGCGCACCTTCCTGCGCCAGATCGAACAGTGATCGGGAACAGGCGGCTAGCCGGGCCGGCCCTGAGGCTCTAGAAGGCCCCAAACCACAAGGAGCCTCCTATGGCCGACGACGCTGAAAACACCCTGGTCCTCACCCTCGACACCGGCAAGGTGACCATCCGCCTGCGCCCCGATATGGCCCCCGGCCACGTCGAGCGCATCAAGGAACTGGCCGGCGAAGGCTTCTACGACGGCGTCGTCTTCCACCGCGTCATCCCGGGCTTCATGGCCCAGGGCGGCGATCCGACCGGCTCCGGCATGGGCGGCTCCGAAAAGCCCGACCTGAAGGCCGAGTTCAGCAAGACCCCGCATGTGCGCGGCGTCTGCTCGATGGCCCGCTCGTCCAACCCCAACTCGGCCAACAGCCAGTTCTTCATCTGCTTCGATGACGCGACCTTCCTGGACGGACAGTACACCGTCTGGGGCGAGGTCGTTGACGGCATGGACGCGGTCGACGCCCTGCCCAAGGGCGAACCGCCGCGCAGCCCGGGCAAAATCGTCACGGCGCGCGTCGGCGCCGAGGGCTAGCGTGACTCCGGCCCTCGAGGCGGCCTACGCAGAGCCGCACCGGCGCTATCACAGCCGCGCCCATATCGAGGCCTGTCTCAACGAGCTGGCGGCGGTTCCCGGCCTGTCCGAACAGGACCGCCGCCTGCTCACCTGGGCGCTGTGGTGGCATGACGCCATCTATGACCCGACCCGAGGCGACAACGAGGAGGCCAGCGCCGAACTGGCCCGCCGCGACCTGCCCGCGCTCGGCGCCACGCCGGCCGAAACCTCCGAAGTCGTTCGCCTGGTCCTGCTGACGAAGGGCCACAACGTCGCCGAGGGCGATCGCCTGGGCAGCCTGATGGTGTCGATCGACCTGTCGGTGCTGGGCGGCGAGCCGGAAGCCTACGACGCCTACGCCGCCGGCGTGCGCCATGAGTACGGCCATGTGCCGGAAGCGGCCTTCCGAGCCGGCCGCGCCCGCGTCATGCGGCATTTCCTGGAGGCCCCGGTGCTGTTCGCCGACCCCGCCTTCCGCGCTCGCCTGGAAGACAAGGCCCGCGCCAACATCGCCGGCGAGATCGCCGGCCTCGAAGCCTAGCGCTTCAGAACCACAACGACAGGGTAGTGGTCCGAGCCCAGTCTCGGGCCTCGCTTCACGCTGACCGTCTTCCACGCCTTGCCGGCATAGATCTGGTCGATGGCCAGCAGCGGGAAGGGCGGGCGCACTTCGTAGCGGGTGATCGGCGCGGCCGGCCAGGTGGCCTGGCCCCGCGTGCGGCGCTCCATGCCCAGGGCCTCGTCCAGCCGTTGCAGGCTGAACGACCAGGGCGTCGAGTTGAAGTCGCCGCCGATGATGGCGTTGTCGCGATCGACGGCCTGCATCACCTTGAGCAGGCGCTTGCTCTGCTGCTGCTGCGGCCCGGCCGGTATCGGCCAGGTGTAGTGGATGGCGACGACGTCGAAGGTCCCCTTGGCGCCCGCGAACCGCGCCTGAGCGCCGGACAGATTGGCGTCGGAGACTGCCGTGCTCAGGCCGTGGCGCCAGACTGGTCTGGCCTTCGACAGGATCATCGATGAACAGGGCTGGGGATCAGCGCAGGTCACCGCATGGGGATAGCGCTCACGCAGCAGCCGGGGGACTCCGCCGTCTAGCTCATAGCCCTCGATGATGGTGATGATGTCGGGATCCTGCTCCAGCACCCAGCGGGCCGAACCCTCCGGATCGCTGTTGTTTTCCCAGACGTTGAACTGCACCAGCTTGAGGGTCTCGCCGTCGGCCGGCGCCGTCTCACCCTTTGACCGGGTCAGTTCCGGCAGCATCAGAGCGCCCGAACCCAGCACCGCCACAGCCGCCGCGATGGGGGTCAGCCGCATCAGGCTGCGTCCGCCGCCAATCACCCAGACGATCAGCCCGGCCATGCCAAGCGTCAGCCAGATCGGCGCGAAGTGGGTGAGGACGTCCAGCCGGTCGCTGACCCGGCCGCCCTGGGCCAGGGCGGCGGCTAGGGCGGCGCCGGCGGCTAGGCCGAAGCCGGCCAGACGGACGAGAAATCCGAGGACGCGAAGCACAGCGGTCATACGTTGGCCGAAAGCATCGCGCCCCCCAAGGTCAAGCTAGCGAAGTTTGCGAATCGAACTGACCCGGTCGTTGAGATTGTAGACGTTGAGGCGCGGCGTGTCGGCGGTGATGACCTTGCAGTCGCCGCCGAAGTTGGGCGCCGCACACATTTCCCACCGGCCGGAAACCACACGCACCGAGGAGATCATGTCGTCGAGGCCCGAGCCGTACATGTCCGGCACATTGCCGCGAATCTGCAGGCTGGAGCCCTTGTAGTCGGGGTTTTCGAAGACGATCAGGCCGACCGGGCCATTGCCGCCGCCGTTCCAGCCACCGCCACCGCCACCGCCGGGGCCACCGCCACCGCCACCGCCACCGCCGGTCCATCCGTCGCAGCGCAGCCGCCCATCGATGTTGGCGATCCGCCCATTGCCGCAACTTCGCGCGTCGATTTCGGTGGTCGTAAAGCTGTTGTAGCGGTCACGGCAGCGCGCCGTGAGCCGGCCATACTGGACGGTGATGTCGCGGCAGCTGCGCTGGTAGCTGCCTTCAGGCACGGGATCGAACTCGCCCCGGCCGCCATTCCAGCCGCCCGACTGGGCGAAGGCGCCGGCCCCGCCGAGGCCAAAAACCAGGGCCGCAGCCGCCGCGATGTGGGTGATCTTCATTGGGCCCATAGCTCCCCTGTTGATGTCATTCGCCGGCGAAGAAGGTGAAACGGGCGTTGTCGATTCTGGTCTCGCCGACCTGCAAGGTCCCGGTCAGCACGGTGGCCTCGCTGGCCCCCTGGGCCTTGGCCTCGGCCATGGCGGCCGGGTTGAAGGCGCCCTCGAAGTTCACGGGTCCCAGCTTGGGATCGACCCCGGCGAAGCGCAGGGTCTTGCCGTCGGTGGCATAGCCGCTGGGCAGCACCCGGACGCTGACCTCATGGTAGTCGCCGCCCATCTCGTTGGCCTTGAGCGGGCTGGAGGTGTCCTCGAACTCCATCAGGATGGGGCCGAAGGTCGAGGTGCGGTCGCCCTGTTCCCAGGCCGCGAAATCGCTGATCGCCCCGACCCCGATGGTCTTCAGCTGCCAGGGTCCGACCCGGATTTCGCGGGCCGGCATGTAATAGCCGGCGTTGTCGAAATTCCCCGTATGGGCAAAGCCGGTGACCGGCGGCTTGGCCGTGCTGGCGGCGGGAGAGGGGACGGGACCCGGCGCGGGGGCGGGGGTCGGCTCAGGGGCCGACTTGTCGTCCTGCCGATTGCAGCCGGCCAGGACCAGCGCCGCCGACGCGGCGCACAGCGCCAGAGTGATGATTCGCATCGATACTCTCGCAAGGCCCAGCCCGATAAGGGATCATGCGCTGGGGTAAGGGCCGGTGTCCACCGCCAACCCTTGACGCGGGAAGCTTGGCGTCGCATCCGCCGCGCCATGCTCGTCAGCGACTTCGACTTCGACCTCCCGGAAGACCGCATCGCCCTTCGACCCGCCAACCCGCGCGAATCGGCGAAGCTGCTGGTCGTACGCCCCGCCGAAGGGCTCGAAGACCTCACCGTCGGTGACCTGCCTTCGCTCCTGCGGCCCGGCGACGCCCTGGTGTTCAACGACACCCGCGTCATCCCCGCCCGCCTCTTCGGATCGCGCCGCCGTGAGGAGACCGAGGTCCGCGTCGAGGCCATCCTGCACCGCCGCTTGGCTCCGGACCGCTGGACCGCCTTCGCCCGGCCCGGCAAACGCCTGAAGGTCGGCGACCGCATCCTGTTCGGCGACCGGCACGCCGTGTCTCATGGAGATGGGGCCTGCGCCCTAACCACCCTGGCCGCCGACGTGATGGAGAAGGGGGAGGGGGGCGAACTGACCCTGGCCTTCGAACTCACCGGCGTCGACCTCGACCTCGCCATCGCCGGCGTCGGCGAGATGCCCCTGCCGCCCTACATCGCCGCCAAGCGCCCCGAGGATGAGCAGGACCGCACCGACTACCAGACGGTCTACGCCCGAGAGGACGGCTCGGTCGCCGCCCCCACCGCCGGTCTGCATTTCACTCCCGATCTGCTGGCCGCCATCGCCGAGCGCGGCGTCTCCAGCCACTTCGTCACCCTGCACGTCGGGGCCGGCACCTTCCTGCCGGTCAAGACCGAGGTGGTGGCGGAGCACCGCATGCATCCCGAGTTCGGGGTGGTGACCCCGGAGGTGGCCGAGGCGCTCAACGCCACGCGTTCCAACGGCGGTCGCATCGTCTGCGTCGGCACAACCTCCCTGCGCCTGCTGGAAAGCGCCGCGACCGAGGACGGCGTCCTGCATCCCTTCGCCGACGAGACGGCCATCTTCATCACTCCCGGCTATCGCTTCCGCGCCGCCGACGTGCTGATGACCAACTTCCACCTGCCCAGGTCGACCCTGTTCATGCTGGTCAGCGCCTTCGCGGGCCAGGACACCATGAAGGCCGCCTACACGCACGCCGTCGAGACGGGATACCGCTTCTATTCCTACGGCGACTCATCCCTGCTAATTCGCGCCGCCTGATGACCTTCCCCTTCGAGATCAGCGCCACCGATGGCACGGCCCGCACCGGCGTTCTGAAGACACCGCGCGGCGATATCCGCACCCCTGCCTTCATGCCGGTCGGCACCGCCGCCACGGTGAAAGCCCTGACCGTCGACCAGGTGAAGGAGTCCGGAGCCGACATCATCCTCGGCAACACCTACCACCTGATGCTTCGCCCGACGGCCGAGCGGGTTCGGCGGCTTGGGGGTTTGCACCGGTTCATGCGCTGGGACGGGCCGATCCTCACCGACAGCGGTGGCTTCCAGGTTATGAGCCTTTCCAACATCGCCAAGGTGAAGGAGGACGCCGTCACCTTCGCCAGCCACATCGACGGCTCCAAGCATGTGCTGTCGCCCGAGCGCTCCATCGAGATTCAGGCTGACCTGCTGGGCTCCGACATCGTCATGCAGCTGGACGAATGCGTCAGCTGGCCCGCCGAGGAGGATCGCGCCCAGGCGGCCATGCAGCTCTCCGCCCGCTGGGGCCAGCGCAGCAAGGACGCCTTCGGCACTCGGGATGCCCAGGCCCTGTTCGGCATCCAGCAGGGCTCGACCTTCGAGGCCCTGCGCCGCGAATCGTCGGAGCGCCTGATCGAGACCGGCTTCGACGGCTACGCCATCGGCGGCCTGGCGGTCGGCGAGGGCCACGCCGCCATGTGCGAGGTGCTGGACTACGCTCCCGGCCTGCTGCCTCCCGACCGGCCACGCTACCTGATGGGGGTCGGCAAGCCGATCGACATCGTCGAGGCGGTGGCCCGCGGGGTCGACATGTTCGATTGCGTTCTGCCCACCCGCTCGGGCCGCCATGGCCAGGCCTGGACCTGGGAGGGCCCCATCAACCTAAAGAACGCCCGCTTCGCCGAGGACGACAACCCCATTGACCCGGACATCGCCGGCCCGGCCGGGACCAGCTATTCGCGGGCCTATCTGCACCACCTGGTCAAGGCCGACGAGATTCTCGGCCAGGTGCTGCTCAGCTGGCACAACATCGCCTTTTTCCAGACCCTGATGACGGCCCTGCGCCTAGCCATCGCCGAGGGCCGGTTGGATCAGTTTCGCCGCGACTTCGCGGCCCGGCAGACGAAACCTACCTCCTAGGGGACTGGATCGCCGTGCAAAGGCAGAACCGATTGCGCTCTCACGTCTGGAG
>JBKJSF010000218.1:0-2885 GCA_046595895.1 Caulobacter sp.
CAGCATTGCCGTGGCCGTGGTCACCCTGGTCAGCGCCGTTCGCGATGGCCGCCGCGAGGCCGCCCTGCAGCTGGAACAGTTCCGCGCTGCCGCCGCCGTCCTGGCCTCGACCAGCGCCCGGGCCACGGCCGAGAAGAGCGCCTCTGGAGCCTATGCCTCGCTGCGGGCCATCAACCTGCTGCCCGGGGTCTCCTATGCCCGCATCGAGACCCTGGATGGCCGCACCCTGGCCGAGACCGGCTCGGGCGCGCGGCTCAGCCGCGACGTGCAGGTGGCCGGCAAGGGGAAGGCCTCGACCGCTTCCCTGCTGACCTCCGGCACCGTGGAGGTGCGGGCCCCCGTGGTGCACGGCCGCCGACCGGTCGGTGAGGTCGTGCTGCTGGGCCAGACCAGCGGCATCCTTGGACGGCTGGGCGGGACCCTGCTGGTCAGCCTGCTGGCGGGGATCACGGCGGCGCTGGCCGGGTTGCTGGTCGCCTGGCGCATGCAGGCCCGGATCACCGGGCCGATCCTGTCCCTGAAGGACAGCATGGCCGCTGTCCGCGCCACCCACGACTACAGCCGCCCGACCCAGGCGCCCGACAAGGCCGACGCCGAGATCGCCGAACTGGTCGAAGGCTTCAACGCCATGCTGGCCCAGATCCGGGGCCGCGACCAGGAGATCGCCGGCCACGTCGAGGGCCTGGAGCGCACCGTGACCGAACGCACCGCCGACCTGGTCGTCGCCAAGGACGCCGCCGAGAGCGCCAACGCCGCCAAGAGCGACTTCCTGGCGACCATGAGCCATGAAATCCGGACACCAATGAACGGCATCATGGTCATGGCCGAGATGCTGGCCGCCGGCGACCTGCCCGCCCGTCAGCGCCGCTTCGCCGAGGTCATCGCCAAGTCGGGGTCCAGCCTTCTGGCCATCATCAACGACATTCTCGACTTCTCGAAGATCGAGGCCGGCAAGATGGACCTGGAGGCGGCCCCGGTCGATCCGGCCGAGATCGTCGAGGACGTCGCCAGCCTGTTCTGGGAACGGGCCCGGTCCAAGGGCCTGGACATCGCCGCCTTCGTCGATCCGGCCACGCCGGCCAAGGTATTGGGCGATCCCACCCGTCTGCGGCAGGTGGTCGGCAACCTGGTCAACAACGCCATCAAGTTCACCGAGGCCGGCGGGGTGATGATCACGGTCGAGCCTTATGAAGGGGGCCTGCGCATCCGGGTGCGCGACAGCGGCATCGGCATCGCGCCCGACAAGATCGGCGGCCTGTTCGGGGCCTTTACCCAGGCCGACCAGTCGATCACCCGCCGGTTCGGGGGCACGGGCCTGGGCCTGGCCATCTGCAAGCGGCTGGTTGAGGCCATGGGCGGCGAGGTCGAGGTGGCCAGCCAGGTCGGCAAGGGTTCGGTGTTCGGTTTCAGCGTACCGCTGGACACGGTCGAGGCGGCGCCCGACTGGCCGCAATTTTCGGCCCCCGCCGCCCTGTCGCTGGCTGGACCCTGCACCCGGGCGGTGACCCAGCGCTATCTGGTGGCCGCCGGCATGACCCTGCAGGGGCTGGACGATGGGGGGGCCGCTCTGGTGCTGGCCGATCCGGCGGCGCTGGACGGGCGCCAACGCAGCGCCGCCCCGACCCTGGTGGTTGGCGAGTACGGCGACCCCAGGCCGGCCGCCTTGACAAAGTCCGGCGCGGTCGACGCCACCCTGGTTCAGCCGCTGCGCCGGGGAGATCTGATGCGGGTGCTGCGCCAGGCGGCGGCCGGCGAGCCGCTGACCGATCCGGCCGAGGCCCAGATTGCGGCCGTTTCCAGCGCCCTGCCGAGTTTTGTGGGCCGCCGGGTGCTGGTAGTCGATGACAGCGCCGTCAACCGCGAGGTGGCCATGGAGGCCCTCGCCCGCCTGGGCGCCGCCTGCGACACCGCCGAGGACGGTCGCCAGGGGGTCGAGGCGACCCTGACCGGCGGCTATGATCTGGTGCTGATGGACGGCTCGATGCCGTTGATGGACGGCTATGAGGCAACCCGCGAGATCCGGGCCCGTGAAGCACAGAATGGGGAACAGGGCCGCCGCACGCCCGTCGTCGCCCTGACCGCCCATGTGGTCGGCAGCGCCGCCGACCAGTGGCGCGAGGCGGGCATGGACGATGTGCTGCACAAGCCCTTCACCCTGGCGGGTCTGGCGGCGGTCATGGCCCGCTATGTCGAGATATCGGCGACGCCCGCGCCGGTCCAGGACGAGGCGCCGGTCAACGCCGTCACGGGCCCGGTCAGTGACCTGCTCGATCCGGAAGTCACCGCCGAGCTGGCCCGAATGGCCGCGGCCGGAAAGGGGGACTTCGTCGAGCGCGTGCGACGCCTCTATCGCGAGAATGCCCCGTCGGCCGTCGAGGCCTATCTGGAGGCCGTCCAGGCCGGCGATCCCGACGCCGCCGCCCGCGCCGCCCACGCCCTGAAGTCGATGAGCCTCAACATCGGGGCCCGCGCCGTCGCCGAGACCTGCGGCCAGCTGGAGTCAGCGGCCCGCGACGAAGGCCGTGTCGATGCCGCCGCCGGCGCCGCCCTGCAGGGCCAGTTGGCCGCCACCCTGGCGGTGCTCGAGGCCGAGGCCCCGGCCGCCAAGGTCGTGCCCTCCCTGACCTCCGAGGACGCCGCCTTGACGCTTGCCTTGGCCAAGGCCGCCGAGCGCGGCCAGTTCAGCCTGGCTTACCAGCCGCAGTTCAGCCGCGACGGCCAGTCGGTCACCGGCTGCGAGGCCCTGCTGCGCTGGACCCACCCGACCCAGGGGCCGATCGGCCCCAACCGCTTCATCCCGCTGGCCGAGAAGGCCGGGCTGATGGGGCCGATCACCCGCTGGGTGATGCAGCAGGCGATGACCGACACCCTGCCCCTGGCCGGCC
>JBKJSF010000031.1:0-16515 GCA_046595895.1 Caulobacter sp.
CTGGTTCTGATCCGGTCCGCTTAGAGAAACGCAGAGGTCGCGGCGAATGCCCATCGCGAAAGTCAACGGCGTAGAGACCGAGTTCGAGCCCGGGATGACCGTGCTCCAGGTCGCCGAACGCGCCGGGCACGAGATCCCGCGCTTCTGCTATCACGAGCGGCTGTCGATCGCCGGCAACTGCCGCATGTGCCTGGTCGAGGTGAAGCCCGGACCGCCGAAACCGCAGGCCTCGTGCGCCCTGCCGGCCGCCGAGGGGCAAGAGATCTTCACCGACACGCCGATGGTCAAGAAGGCTCGCGAAGGGGTGATGGAGTTCCTGCTCATCAACCACCCGCTGGATTGCCCGATCTGCGACCAGGGCGGCGAGTGCGACCTGCAGGATCAGGCCATGGGCTATGGCCGCGACGACAGCCGCTACGGCGAGAACAAGCGCGCGGTCGAAGAGAAATTCATGGGGCCGTTGATCAAGACGGTCATGACCCGCTGCATCCAGTGCACGCGCTGCGTTCGGTTCATCACCGAGGTGGCCGGGGTGCCGGAGATCGGCCTGATCAGCCGCGGCGAAGACGTTGAAATAACCACCTATCTGGGCGCCGCCCTGACCAGCGAGCTGTCCGGCAACGTCAACGATCTCTGTCCCGTCGGGGCCCTGACGCACCGGCCCTGGGCGTTCAACTACCGCCCCTGGGAACTGAAGAAGACCCAGAGCGTCGACGTGCACGATGCGCTCGGCAGCGCCATCCGCGTCGACAGCCGCGGCGCCGCCGTGCTGCGCGTGCTGCCGCGCATCAACGAGGACATCAACGAGGAGTGGCTGAGCGACAAGAGCCGCTACGCCGTCGATGGCCTGGGCCGTCAGCGCCTCGACCGGCCCTATGTGCGGACCGGTGGCAAGCTTGGCCCCGCGACCTGGCCGCAGGCCTTTGCCGCCATTGCCGACAAGCTGGCCGCGACCGCGCCTGAGAAGGTCGGGGTCATCGCCGGCGATCTGCAGGACGCCGAATCGATGAAGGCGGCGCTGGACCTGTTCACGTCGCTCGGCGTGAAGAACCTCGACTGCCGGCAGGACGGCTCGGCGCTGGGCGTGGGCCCGCGGGAAAGCTGGCTGTTCAACTCGACCTTGGCCGGCGTGGAAAATGCCGATGTGGTGATGATTGTCGGGGCCAACCCGCGTACCGAGGCCGCCGTGTTCAACACGCGCCTGCGCAAGCAATGGGTAGCGGGCAAGACCCGTATCGGCCTGATCGGCGAGCAGGCGGACCTGACCTACGGCTACGACTACCTGGGGGCCGGGGCTTCGAGCCTGACGGGGCTGGCCAGATCGAAGTCTGACTTTGTGGCTGCCTTCAAGGCCGCCGAGCGTCCGGCGATCATTGTCGGGGCAGGGGCCTTCGCCCGTGAGGATGGCGCTGCCATCCTGAAAGCCCTGGCCGGCGTGGCCAAGAGCTTCAACGTTGTGCGCGACGGCTGGAACGGCTGGAACGTGCTGCACAGCGCGGCCGCCCGCGTCGGCGGCCTCGACATGGGCTTTGTCCCGGGCGAGGGCGGTCTTTCGACCCGCGAGATGCTGAAGCCCGGTGCTCTGGACATGCTGTTCCTGCTCGGCGCCGACGAGTGCGAGGCCTCGGCCAGCGGCGCCTTCACCGTCTATCTGGGCAGCCACGGCGATCGCGGCGCGCACAAGGCCGACGTCATCCTGCCCGGCGCCGCCTACACCGAGAAGAACGGCCTCTACGTCAACACCGAGGGCCGGGTTCAGATGGGCGAGCGCGCCGTGTTCCCGAAGGGCGAGGCCCGCGAGGACTGGGCCATCCTGCGGGCGCTGAGCGAGCGGGCCGGCAAGACCCTGCCGTACGACAGCCTCGAGCAACTGCGCGGCAAGCTGTTCGCCGATCACCCGACCTTCGGCCAGATCGACTATGCGCCGGGCTCGGTCGCCACCAGCTTCGACATCAGCGGCCTTGGCGCCGCCGGGGACGTCTCCGACATGCCGTTCGCGAGCGCCGTCCCGGCCTTCCACCTGACCAACCCGATCGCGCGCGCCAGCGTGACCATGGCCGAATGCGCGGCCCTGGCCAGCGGCGCGGCCAAGATGGCGGCGGAGTAGGGGATGATGAGCGCCCTCATCATTCCGGGTCTGTTGATCGCTCTGACCGGTCAACTGGTCGGTTACCTGGCCAGAAACCGCATTCGCGCTCGCGTCAGCGTTCTTCGCGGTGAAGGCGTTCTGCCTTCAAACGGTCATCGCCTGGCGGGTCAGCATCCCTTATCGGACGCGATGCTGGTCCTCACCGACTATCGCCACATCGGCGACGATCAGGTGAAAGTGTGGAGTCGCATCAAGGACTTCGGCTGGTGGGTCGGCATGGCCGGTCTCCTGCTGCTCGTCGCCGCCTTTCTTGTTCCCATGATCCAGAGCCGGTTTTGAGCGAACACCGATGAACACCGCCACACCCGACTTCTGGACCTCCAACCTCGGCTGGTTCCTCGTCCACACCGGCCAGGTCCTGGCCGTGACGGTCTGGCTGCTGCTCAGCCTGGCCTTCCTGCTGTGGGGCGACCGCAAGGTCTGGGCAGGCGTGCAGATGCGTAAAGGCCCCAACGTCGTCGGGCCCTTTGGACTGTTCCAGTCGTTCGCCGACTTCCTGAAGTTCCTCTTGAAGGAAATCGTCATCCCGGCCGGGGCCGACAAGACGGTGTTCCTGCTGGCCCCGATCCTGACCTTCGTCCTGGCCTTCGCGGCCTGGGCGGTGATGCCGCTGGCCCCGGGCTGGGTGATCAGCGACGTCAATCCGGCCATCCTCTACATCTTCGCCATCAGCTCGATGGGCGTCTACGGCATCATCATGGGCGGCTGGGCGTCCAACTCGAAGTATCCCTTCCTCGGCAGCCTGCGCTCGGCGGCCCAGATGGTCAGTTACGAGGTCTCCATCGGCTTCGTGATCATCACCGTCATCCTGCTGGCCAACACCATGAGCCTGACGGAGATCACGGCCCAACAGGGCGGCTGGATCTGGAACTGGAACGTGTTCGGCGGCGGCCTGAAGAACCTGCCGCTGGCGCTGGTGATGATCCCGATGGCGGTGATCTTCTTCATCTCCGCCCTGGCCGAGACCAACCGCCCGCCCTTCGACCTGCCCGAGGCCGAGTCGGAACTCGTGGCCGGCTATCAGGTCGAATACAGCTCTACCCCCTACCTGCTGTTCATGATCGGCGAGTACGCCAACATCGTGCTGATGTGCTCGCTGTTCACCATCCTGTTCTTCGGGGGATGGCAGCCGGGCTTCCCGACCGACTTCATGGACGGCTGGAACGCCACCCTGGTCAGCTTCCTGCTGTTCCTGGTGTTCTTCGCCAAGACCATCTTCATGTTCTTCCTGTTCGCCATGGTAAAGGCCATTGTGCCCCGCTACCGCTACGACCAGCTGATGCGGCTGGGCTGGAAGATCTTCCTGCCGACTTCGCTGATCGCCGTGGTGCTGGTCGCCGGCTATCGCGTCTACACGGGGCATGCCTGATGCGCGCTCTCCTGCTTCTGCCTCTGCTCCTGCTGGGCGCCTGCGCGACCCAGCCCGAGGCCAACCCCGGCAGCTACACGCTCGGCCGCGGGCTGGTGACCTACGACGAGTTGAAGCGGGCCAAGGACAGCTGCGTCGCAACGGGCGGCGTCGTTCGGCCCTATACCGACGGCGGCGATATCTACCAGCTGTCGAACTACCAGTGCGTCATCGCGCCGAAGGAGAAGGCTCAATGAGCCGCATCGGTCAGGCCATCAAGGGCTTCGCCCTGCTGGACTTCATCGGCGCCTTCGGGCTGGCCATGAAGTACATGCTCGCGCCGAAGAAGACGGTGATCTATCCCAATGAGCGTGGCCCGCAGTCGCCGCGTTTCCGGGGCGAGCACGCCCTGCGCCGTTATCCCTCGGGCGAGGAACGCTGCATCGCCTGCAAGCTGTGCGAGGCCATCTGCCCGGCCCAGGCCATCTATATCGAGGCCGAGCCCCGCGAGGACGGCAGCCGGCGGACGACCCGCTACGACATCGACATGGTCAAATGCATCTACTGCGGTCTCTGCCAGGAGGCTTGCCCGGTGGACGCCATCGTCGAGGGGCCGAACACCGAGTACGCCACCGAGACGCGGGAAGAACTCTATTACGACAAGGAACGGCTGCTCGATAACGGCGACCGTTGGGAGCGCGAGATCGCCAGGAATCTGGAGCTGGACGCGCCCTACCGCTAATGGGCGGCGGCGTGAGTCCAGGACGATCGAACGATATTGAAGAAGGGACGGGGCCGAAATGGGCCTGCAGGCGATAGCCTTCTATCTGATGGCGACGGTGACGGTGCTGGCGGCTTTTGCCGTGGTGTCGGCGCGCAACCCCGTGCACTCGGTGCTGTTCCTGATCACCGCCTTCTTCAGCGCGGCGGGACTGTTCGTGCTGATCGGGGCCGAGTTCCTGGCCATGCTGCTGTTCGTCGTCTACGTCGGCGCGGTGGCGGTGCTGTTCCTGTTCGTCGTCATGATGCTCGACGTCGACTTCAAGTCGCTGCGCCAGGGCTTCGCCCAGTATCTGCCGTTCGGCCTGATCGTCGCCGGCATCCTGACGCTTGAGATGATCGTCGTGGCGATCAGCATCGCCACCAAGGGCGCGGCGTCCAAGGTCACCGGCCCGATGGCCAGCCTGCCGGATGTCTCCAACGCCGAGACCATCGGCCGGGTGCTCTATACGACCTACGTCTACTTCTTCCAGGCGGCGGGGCTGGTGCTGCTGGTCGCCATGATCGGGGCCATCGTCCTGACCCTGCGCCACAAGCCGGGCGTCAAGCGCCAGAACATCGCCAGACAGAACGCCCGGGGGCCGAAGAGCGGCATGGTCATCGTCGATATCAAACCGGGTGTGGGAGAGGGCGAATGATCGGCCTGACCCACTATCTGACGCTGGCGGCGATCCTGTTCACCATCGGGGTGTTCGGCATCTTCGTGAACCGCAAGAACGTCATCGTCATCCTGATGTCGATCGAGCTGATCCTGCTGGCCGTGAACGTCAACCTGGTGGCCTTCTCGGTCTATCTGCACGACGTCACCGGGCAGATCTTCGCCATGTTCGTGCTGACCGTCGCCGCGGCCGAAGCCGCCGTCGGCCTGGCCATCCTGGTGACCTTCTTCCGCAACCGCGGTGATATCGCGGTCGACGACGTCTCGGTGATGAAGGGCTGATCGCACCCATGTCTCACGAGCTTCTCGTCACCATCCTGCTGTTCGGCCCGCTGCTCGGCGCGGCCATCGTCGGTTTGAGCGGCCGCCGGCTGGGCAACATCCCCAGCCAGGCCATCACCACCGGCCTGCTGTTCCTGTCGTGCGCGCTTGCCTGGATCACCTTCCTCGGCGTGGCGCTAGGCGACTGGGCCGACTTCACGCTCAAGCTGGCGCCGTTCATAAATGTCGGCGACTTCCAGTCGGCCTGGTCGATCCGCATCGACACCTTGAGCGCGGTGATGCTGGTCGTGGTGACGAGCGTCTCGTCGCTCGTCCACCTCTACAGCTGGGGTTACATGGCCGAGGACGACAGCCGTCCGCGGTTCTTCGCCTATCTGTCGCTGTTCACCTTCGCCATGCTGGCCCTGGTCACCGCCGCCGACTTCATGCAGCTGTTCTTCGGCTGGGAAGGGGTGGGGCTGGCCAGCTACCTGTTGATCGGCTTCTGGTACAAGAAGCCCACGGCATCCGCCGCCGCCATCAAGGCCTTCGTGGTCAACCGGGTCGGCGACTTCGGCTTCGCCCTCGGCATCATGACCTGCTTCTGGATGTTCGGCTCGATCGAGTTCGCCGAAATCTTCCCGGAAGCCGGCAGCTGGACCGGCCGCACCTGGGTGTTCCTGAACATGGAATTCAGCGCCATGGACCTGGCCTGCTTCCTGCTGTTCATTGGGGCCATGGGCAAGTCGGCCCAGTTCTTCCTGCACACCTGGCTGCCCGACGCCATGGAGGGCCCGACCCCGGTCTCGGCCCTGATCCACGCGGCGACCATGGTCACCGCCGGCGTCTATATGGTCTGCCTGTTGTCGCCGATGTTCGAATACGCCGACGGGGCCCGCACGGTGGTGACGGTGGTCGGGGCGGTCACGGCCCTGTTCGCCGCCACGGTCGGCCTGGCCCAGAACGACATCAAGCGGGTCATCGCCTATTCGACCTGTTCGCAGCTCGGCTACATGTTCTTCGCGGCCGGGGTCGGCGCCTACCAGGCGGCGATGTTCCACCTGTTCACCCACGCCTTCTTCAAGGCCCTGCTGTTCCTCGGCGCCGGCTCGGTGATCCACGGCATGCACCACGAGCAGGATATGCGGAAGATGGGCGGCCTATGGAAGCTCCTGCCCGTCACCTATGCGGTGATGACCATCGGCACGCTTGCCATTACCGGCGTCGGCATCCCCGGTCTCGATCTGGGCTTCGCCGGCTTCTATTCCAAGGACACCATCATCGAGGCCAGCTGGGCTGCTGGTCAGCACAATCCCGCCGCCCAGTTCGCCTTCGTGATCAGCCTCCTGGCCGCCGGGCTGACCAGCTTCTACAGCTGGCGCCTGGCCTTCATGACCTTCCACGGCAAGCCGAAGTGGGCGCATGATGAGCATGCGCACGCTGACGCCCATGCTGACGATCACGCCAGCCACGCCCAGCTCGAGACCCACAGCGAGCCGCTGCCGGACGCCCACGGCCACGACGACCACGGCCACGACCACAAGCCGCACGAAAGCCCGCTGACCATGCTGGTTCCGCTGCTGCTGCTGGCTGTCGGCGCCGTCGCAGCCGGCTGGGCTTTCGTCGAGTATTTCGTCGGCCACGACCAGGAGCACTTCTGGGCCGGCTCGGTGTTCAACGCCGCCACCAACCATGTGCTGCATGAGATGCACGAGGCGCCGCCTTGGGTCATCTGGGCTCCGCTGGTGGTCACCGCCACCGGCTTCCTGATCGCCGCCTACGTCTACCTGCTCAACGAGGGCATGGGGGCGCGGCTGGCCGCAAAGGAGGGCCCGCTGTGGCGCTTCCTCTACAACAAGTGGTTCTTCGACGAGCTCTACGACGCCACCTTCGTGCGCGGGGCCCGTCTGCTGGGCGACCTGTTCTGGAAGGGCGGCGACCAGAAGATCATCGACGGCCTGGGTCCGGACGGCGTCTCGGCCGCCTCGATGCTGGTCGGCAAAGGCGCCGGCCGGCTGCAGACCGGCTACGTCTATCACTACGCCTTCGTCATGCTGCTCGGGATCGCGGGTCTGCTGACCTACGCCCTGTTCGCGTTCCGAGGGTAGGCCAGGACCATGACCGGCATTCTCTCCCTCATCACCTTCTCGCCGCTGGTCGGCGTCCTCGCCATCCTGGCCATCAGGCTGTCGGGCCGCACCGGCGTGGCGGCCGACAACGCCGCCCGCTGGATCACCCTGACCACCACCGTGGTGACCTTCGGCCTCAGCCTCTTGATGCTGGCCGCCTTCAAGGCCGGCGATCCGGGCTTCCAGTTCCTCGAGGAGTTCCCGCTGTTCGCCGGGCTCCACTACCGGATGGGCGTCGACGGCGTCTCCATCCTGTTCGTGGTTCTGACCGCCTTCCTGATGCCGCTCTGTATCGCCGCCTCGTGGAAGTCGATCGAGAACCGCGTCCCCGAATACATGATCGCCTTCCTGATCCTGGAAGTGCTGGTCATCGGCGTCTTCACCGCCCTCGACCTGATCCTGTTCTACATGTTCTTCGAATTCGGCCTGGTGCCGATGTTCCTGATCATCGGCATCTGGGGCGGCAAGCGGCGGGTCTACGCGGCCTTCAAGTTTTTCCTCTACACCCTGCTGGGCAGCGTCCTGATGCTGGCCGCGGTGCTGGCCATGATCGGCATTTCGGGCACCAGCTCGATCCCCGAGCTGATGAACTACAAGTTCGACCCGATGCTGCAGACCTGGCTGTGGCTGGCCTTCTTCGCCTCCTTCGCGGTGAAGATGCCGATGTGGCCGGTCCACACCTGGCTGCCCGACGCCCACGTCGAGGCCCCGACCGCCGGTTCGGTCATCCTGGCCGGCATCCTGCTGAAGCTCGGCGGCTACGGCTTCCTGCGCTTTTCCCTGCCGATGTTCCCCGAGGCCTCCGAAGTCTGGGCGCCCCTCGTCTTCGCCCTGTCGGCCATCGCCATCATCTACACCTCCCTGGTCGCCTTCCGGCAGACCGACATCAAGAAGCTGATCGCCTACAGCTCCGTCGCACACATGGGCTTCGTGACCATGGGCATCTTCAGCGGCAATGAGGTCGGGGTTCAGGGCGCGGTCTATCAGATGATCAGCCACGGGGTGATCTCGGGCGCGCTCTTCCTTTGTGTCGGCGTCGTCTACGACCGCATGCACACCCGCGAGATCGCCTTCTACGGCGGCCTGACCCAGCGCATGCCCTGGTATGCGGCGGTCTTCATGCTGTTCACCATGGGCAACGTTGGCCTGCCCGGCACCAGCGGTTTCGTCGGCGAGATCATGACCCTGACCGGGACCTACCAGGCCTCGACCTGGACGGCCCTGCTGGCCTCCACCGGCGTGATCCTGTCGGCGGTCTACGCCCTGACGCTCTACAGGCGCGTCATGTTCGGCGAGATCACCAATCCACAACTGGCCAACATCACCGACCTCGACTGGCGGGAAGTCGCCATCTTCGCGCCGCTGATCGTCTCGACCCTGTTCCTCGGGGTCTATCCGCACAGCATTTTCCAATACACCGGCGCCTCGGTCGATGCGCTGGTCGGCGCCTATCGCGCCGCGACGGGCGGGTAGGGGTCACGCCATGTTCATGAGCTCCCTCTCTCTCGCCTGGCCCGAAGTGGTCCTGATGATCGCGGCCTGCGTGCTGCTGGTCTGGGGCGCCTTCCAGGGCAAGGCCACTGCCCTGTTCAACGGCGTCGCCATCCTGTCGCTGATCGGCGCGGCGGTCCTGGCCATGGTCGGCCCCCACGGAACTGCTTTCGCCGGCGGCCTGATCGCCGACCCGATCGCCGCCTTCGCCAAGGTCTTCATCTACGGCTTCTCGGCCGTCGCCATCCTGCTGTCGGACCGCTGGCTGGCCCGGCGTGGCGAGGCCAAGTTCGAGCTGACGGTGCTGATCGTCCTGGCGGCGCTCGGCATGGGCGTCATGGCCAGCGCCGGCGACCTGATCAGCCTCTACATGGGCATCGAGCTGCATTCCCTGGCCCTCTACGTCCTCGCCGCCTTCCGCCGCGACGACGCCAAGGGCTCGGAAGCGGGCCTGAAGTATTTCGTGCTCGGGGCCTTGAGCTCCGGCCTGCTGCTCTACGGCGCCTCGCTGATCTATGGCTTCGCTGGTTCGACCCAGTTCCCGGCCATCGCCGAGGCGGTGCGCGACGGCGGGGCCGAAGGCGGCGTGCTGTTCGGCCTGGTCTTCCTGATCTGCGGCATCGCCTTCAAGGTCTCGGCCGCGCCCTTCCACATGTGGACGCCGGACGTCTATGAAGGCGCCCCGACCCCCATCGTCGGCTTCTTCGCCGCCGCGCCGAAGCTGGCCGCCATGGTGCTGCTGGCCCGGGTGCTGACCGAGGGTTTCGGCACGGCCATCGAACAATGGCGTCAGGTCATCGTCGCCCTGGCCCTGATCTCGATCTTCGTCGGCGCCTTCGCGGGGCTGGTGCAGCGCAACCTGAAACGCCTCTGGGCCTACAGCTCGATCGCCAACATCGGCTACGCCCTGCTCGCCCTGGCGGCCGGCGGCGAGGCGGGCATCCAGGCCATGCTGCTGTTCATGGTCCTCTACATGGTCGATGTGACCGGCTTCTTCGCCGTGCTTTGCGCCCTGCATCGGGGCGGCAAGCCGATGGAGACCATCGACGACATGGCGGGCCTCGCCAAGGAACGCCCGGGCCTGGCCCTGGCCATCACCGCCTTCGCGCTCTCGGCCATCGGTATGCCGCCCTTCGCCGGCTTCTGGGCCAAATACTATGTCTTCAAGGCGGCCATCGGGACCGGTGAGCAGTACATGGTCTGGGCCGCCGTGCTCGGCCTGGTCGGCAGCGTTGTGGCGGCCTTCTACTACCTGCGCCTGATCAAGGTGATGTGGATGGATGCGTCGCCCGGCGAGACCGACAAGCCGCCGCTGGAAGCCCGCGCCATCGCCATCCTGGCGGCGCTGTTCAGCTTCCCGGCCTGCATCGTGGCGCTGATCTGGCTCGACCCCCTGGCCAGGGCCGCCGCGGCCGCGTTGGGGTAGGCGATCACCACCGTCGATACCTTCCGCGCCGGCCTCGACCCGGCCACGCTCGCCATCGTCGACCGCCTGCGCGGCATCATTGCCGGCGCGGGTCCGGGACTGAGCGAGCGGATCAAGTGGAACGCCCCCAGCTTCGCCGTCGGAGATGACGACCGCATCACCCTCGGCCTCGAGCGCAAGGGCGGCGTGCGCGTGGTCCTGCATCGGGGCGCCCGGGTGAAGGACGCGACCGACTTCACCTTTGACGATCCCACCGGCCTCGCCAGATGGGCCGCGCCGGATCGCGGCATTGTGTTGTTCGCAGACCTGGCGGCCGTCGAGGCGGGGGCGGACGGCCTGTTCGACCTCTGCTGGCGCTGGCTGGAGCGCACGGCGTGACCCTCCCCCCCATCGTCGCCTACGACGAAATCGATTCGACTAACGCCGAGGCCCGCCGTCGCGCCGAAGCCGGCGAGATGGGACCTGTCTGGCTGACCGCCGGGCGCCAGACGGCCGGCCGCGGCCGTCGGGGTCGGGCCTGGGAGACGGGGCAGGGGAGCAACCTCGCCGCCACCCTGCTGTTGACCACCCAACGTCCACCGGGCGAAGCGGTGCAGGTCTCCTTCGTCGCCGCCCTGGCCGTGGCCGACCTCGCCGACGCCTATGTGCCGGCAAGTCTGATCACTCTGAAGTGGCCGAATGACCCCTTGATCGCTGGCAGGAAGACCAGCGGCGTCCTCATCGAGTCCGGGCCCTCGCCGCTGGGCGGCCTCTGGCTCGCCGTAGGCATCGGCGTCAACCTGGCCGAGGCCCCCGAGACCCCAGAACGGCCGGCCACTACCTTCGCCGCCCACATGACCGCGCCGCCGCCCAGACCCCTTGAGGCCCTGGCCGTCCTCGCGGAGGCTTTCGCCCGCTGGCAGGGCGTCTGGGACCGCCTGGGCTTTCCCGCCATCGCCGACGCCTGGACGCGCCGGGCGCATGGCCTGGGCGAGCCCTGTGTCGCGCGATTGGGCAATGAAACCGTCGAGGGCGTCGCCGAGGGCCTCGATACCGACGGATCGCTCAGACTGCGCTTGCCAGACGGCATGCTGCGCCGCATCACGGCGGGCGACGTGTTTTTCGGAGACCGCTGAATGCTGCTGGCCATCGAACAGGGTAACACCAACACCCTCTTCGCCGTGCACAACGGTGAGGACTGGATCGCCCAGTGGCGCACCGCCACCGAGAGCACCCGCACGGCCGACGAATACGCCGTCTGGCTGTCGCAGCTGCTGGCCATGTCGGGCATGAGCCTGGGCGCCCTGACCGCCTGCATCATATCCAGCGTCGTGCCGCAGTCGCTGTTCAACCTGCGCAACCTGTCGCGGCGCTACCTGCATGTCGAGCCGCTGGTCATCGGCGAGAACGCCGAGCTCGGCATCCCCATCCGTATCGACAAGCCCTCCGAGGCCGGCGCCGACCGCCTGGTCAACGCCATCGGGGCGCATATCCTCTATCCGGGTCCGCTGATCGTGGTCGATAGCGGCACCGCCACCACCTTCGACGTCATCGGGGCCGACGGCGGCTTCGAGGGCGGGGTCATCGCCCCCGGCATCAACCTCTCCATGCAGGCCCTGCACGAGGCAGCGGCAAAGCTGCCGCGCATCGCCATCCAGCGGCCGGAACGCAACCGCGTGGTCGGCACCGACACCGTCACCGCCATGCAGTCGGGCGTCTTCTGGGGCTACATCGGCCTGATCGAGGGGCTGATCAGACGCATCAAGGATGAACGCGGCGGCCACCTGACCGTTGTCGCCACCGGCGGGGTCTTCTCCCTCTTCGAAGGCGCCACCGACACCATCGACATCTTCGACGGCGACCTCACCATTCGGGGTCTGCTGGAAATTCACCGCAGGAACACCACTTGACCGTCATGCCTACGCCTTCGCCCCGCGACGAACTGATCTTCCTGCCACTGGGGGGCTCCAACGAGATCGGCATGAACTTCAATCTCTACGGCTACGGGCCGGAAGAGGCGCGCAAGTGGATCGTCGTCGATCTGGGCATCACATTCGGAGACCAGACGACGCCCGGCGTCGACGTCATCCTGCCCGATCCCGAGTACATCGAAGCCTATGCCAAGGACATCCTCGGCATCGTCCTGACCCACGCCCACGAGGACCACATTGGCGCCGTCGCCTGGCTGTGGCCGCGCCTCAAGGCGCCCGTTTATGCGACCCCGTTCACCGCCTTCCTCCTGCGCGAAAAGCTGCGCGAGAAGGGCATCCTCGATGACGTGGACATCACCGTCGTCGAGTTGGGCGGCAACATTGAGCTGGGGCCGTTCGAGCTCGAACTGATCACCCTGACCCACTCAATCCCCGAGCCCAACGGCCTGGCCATTCGCACGCCGCTGGGGACGATCCTGCATACCGGGGATTGGAAAATCGACCCGGACCCGCTGCTGGGCGCCGTCACCGACGCTGAAGCCATCCGCCGCCTCGGCGATGAGGGCGTGCTGGCCATGGTCTGCGACAGCACCAATGTCTTCGTCGACGGCGTCGCCGGCTCCGAGGGCGAGGTCCGGGTGGCGATGACCAAGCTCATCGGTAGCCTCAAGGGCAAGATTGCGGTCGGCTGCTTCGCCTCCAATGTCGCCCGCATGGACACCGTCATCCGCGCCGCCGAAGCCGCCGGGCGCCGTGTCTGCCTGGTCGGCCGCTCGATGCACCGCATGGCCGCCGCCGCCAAGTCGGTCGGGCTGATGAAGGGCACGAAGGAGTTCGTCAGCGACAAGGAAGCCGGCTACTTCCCCGAAAACACCATCCTCTACCTCTGCACCGGCAGCCAGGGCGAAGTCCGCGCCGCCCTGTCCCGCATCGCCGCCGGCACCCACCCGCACATCACGCTTGGAGCCGGCGATCACGCCATCTTCTCCAGCCGGGTGATCCCCGGCAACGAGGTGTCGATCCGCGCCCTGCAGAACGGTTTGGCGGACCGGGGCGTGCGCCTCTACACCGAGCGCGACCATCCGGGCATCCACGTCTCCGGCCACCCCTGCCGCGACGAGCTCAAGCAGATGTACCAGTGGGCCCGGCCGCAGATCGCCGTGCCGACCCATGGCGAGCGCCGTCACCTGCTGGAACACGCCGCCCTGGCCAAGGACCTGCAGGTACCGATGACGGTGACGCCGCGCAACGGCGACATGGTCCGCTTGGCCCCCGGCCATCCGCAGATCATCGACGAGGTGCCGTCGGGCCGGCTCTACATCGATGCCGGGGTGGTGACGCCGGAGAACGGCGACGCCCTCAAGCAGCGGCGGCACGCGGCCTTCAACGGCGCGCTGACCGTCTCGGTCGTGCTCGACGCCAAGGGCAAGCTGGTTTCCGGGCCGCAGGTTCGCTCGCTGGGCCTGCCGGGCGACCAGGAATACCCCCTCGACGACGCCCTCGACGACCTGGCCGACGAGGCCGAACAGGCGGTCCGCAAGATCCCCGGCGAAGACCGCGCTTTCGACGAAATCGTCGAACAGGCCATCTGCCGGGTGGTCAAGAAGGCCGCCTACCGCATCTGGGAACGGCGGCCGATGGTTGAGGCCGTGGTGCTGCGCATCTGATGGCCGAGACGCCGGGTCCCTGGTCGGAGGAACCGCCGCCGCGCCACCTGACGCCGGTCGAGCTGTGGAAGCTGGCCTGGCCCAACGCCGTGGTGACCGTCGCCATCCTGATGACCGCCGCCTGGCAGATCTGGCGGATGCTGCAGGGCGACCGCAACCTCGGCATCGACGGAGGCGGGCTTTCCGCCTCCGCTCTCGCCGAGGGCCGCTGGTGGACGCCGTTCAGCAGCATGTTCCTGCACGCCGGCATCGCCCACCTGATCTTCAACATGATCGCCCTGGCGCAGCTTGGCCCGATCGTCGCCCTGCGCTTCGGCCGCGACGGGCGGGCGCTTGCGACCTACCTGGCCTTCTACCTGCTGTGCGGCCTGATCGGCGACGCCGTGTATCTGGCCATCCATCCGACCAGCGCCGTGCCGATGATCGGCGCCTCGGGGGCCATCTTCGGCCTGTGGGGCGCCATGGCCAGGCTGGGCCCGAACGGCAGCCTCGTGCCGATCTTCTCCCGCCAGGTCGGCAAGGAAACCCGCTCCGCCATCGTCAGCAACCTGGTGATCATGGCCATCGTCCTGCTGCCGGCCTTGCTCAGCGGCCGGATGAGCATGGGCGGCATCGCCTGGGAGGCCCACCTGGGCGGCTACCTGGCCGGCCTGCTGCTGATCGGCCTGCCGGTGTTCCGGGCCCGGCCGATCTGGCCCTGACCCTTCGTCACGGTGGAGGCGGCGCGCCAACCGGTGTAGGACGCCTGAGCATCACCCAGGCAGGACCCCCATGATCGGCAAGCTCAACCACGTCGGCGTCGCCACCCCCTCCATCGACGAGGCCGTGAAGATGTACCGCGACGTCCTCGGCGCCACCTCGATCACCGACAAGTGGGCGATGCCGGAGCAGGGCGTCTGGGTCTGTTTCGTCAACCTGCCCAACAGCCAGATCGAGCTGATCGAGCCCTATGGCGAGGCCTCGCCCATCCACGGCTTCCTGGCCAAGAACCCCAAGGGCGGCCAGCACCACATCTGCTTCGAGGTCGAGGACATCATCGCCGCCCGCGACGACATGAAGGCCAAGGGCGCCACCGTGCTGGGCGAGCCACGCATTGGTGCGCATGGGACGCCGGTGATCTTCATCCACCCCAAGGACATGGGCGGCATGCTGGTTGAACTGATGGAAACCCCGAAGGGGAATCACTGATGGGCCCGCTGACGATGATTGCCGTCTACCTGACCATCTGGTGGACGACCCTGTTTGTGGTGCTGCCGCTGGGCAACCGCACCTACCATGAGTCCGGCATCAAGGTGACCGACGGCGGCGACCCCGGCGCGCCGGTCAATCCAAACCTCAAGAGGAAGTTCATCACCACCACCTGGGTGTCGTTCATCGTCTGGGCGGTGCTGATGCTGGCCCTGAAGTTCAATTGGATTCCGATGCCGTCGTTGGCCCATTGGAACTGACTGCACAGGATTGCGGCGCCCCTTCGCGCAGGCGTTGCGCAATCTCTAAGCATATCGCCGTTTGCAGGTCCGATCGCGATGACACCGCTGCCACGCCGAGCCGATGCGGTGCATCCTCAAACCTCGGAAGGCGGCCCTCGCCCGCAGTGTTCCGTGGCGTATGTTCCCCGACGATTTAACTTGAAGGCCGTCTGGCTCCCCGGGCGGCCTTCTTTTCGCCGGCTCTGATTGCCAATCAACACCCCCACCGGCTAAGTCAGCGCCGATTATTCAACGGGGTTGCCATGCGCCTGTCGCGCTATTTCCTGCCGGTGCTCAAGGAAGTGCCCGCCGACGTCCAGATCGTCTCCCACCAGCTGATGCTGCGGGCCGGCATGATCCGCCAGGAGGCGGCCGGCATCTATGCCTGGCTGCCGCTGGGCCTGCGGGTGCTGAAGAAGATCGAGCAGATCGTCCGTGAGGAGATGGACCGGGCCGGGGCCGTCGAACTCCTGATGCCGACCCTGCAACTCGCCGACCTGTGGCGCGAGAGCGGCCGCTACGAGGCCTACGGCGACGAGATGCTGCGCATCAAGGACCGCCACGGGCGCGACCTGCTCTACGGCCCCACGGCCGAGGAGGTAGTCACCGACATCTTCCGGGCCTCCGTGAAGAGCTACAAGGACCTGCCGCTCAACCTCTACAATATCCAGTGGAAGTTCCGCGACGAGCGCCGCCCGCGCTTCGGCGTCATGCGCGGCCGCGAGTTCCTGATGAAGGACGCCTATAGCTTCGACCTCAATGAGGCCGACGCCCGCCGGTCCTACAACCGCATGTTCATCGCCTACCTCAACACCTTCGCCCGCATGGGCCTCAAGGCCGTGCCGATGAAGGCCGACACCGGTCCGATCGGCGGCGATCTTTCCCACGAGTTCATCGTGCTGGCCGACACCGGCGAGTCCCAGGTGTTCTGCCACAAGGACCTGGTCGAGATGGGCGCACCGGGCCCCGGCGTCGACTTCGATGGCGACCTGCAGCCGCTGGTCGATCAGCGCACCGCCCTCTATGCGGCCACCGAGGAGATGCACGACGAGACGGCCTTTGCCGCAGTGCCCGCCGACAAGCAGCTGTCGGCCCGCGGCATCGAGGTCGGCCACATCTTCTATTTCGGCGAGAAATACTCCAAGCCGATGAAGGCTAACGTCGCCGGCCCGGACGGCGCCAATGCGCCGGCCCACATGGGCAGCTACGGCGTCGGCGTCTCGCGCC
>JBKJSF010000016.1:0-5605 GCA_046595895.1 Caulobacter sp.
CGCCTTCGCCGGCACGATCGAACTGGTCGGCGCCTTCAGCAAGACGGCCGGCGAGATGACCCTGACCTTCGCGAACGGCGTCACCACCCTGCGCCTCGACACCACCGGCGACGGCAAGACCGACTACCAGGTCAAGATCAACGGCGACGTCACCGGCGATAGCGCCGGCTGGATGCTCTGATTAATGAGGACACGTTGGCTTCAAACGTGTCCCCTATACTCTAACAACTAGAAATTGTTTAGAAAATTACGCTTACGCCGACCCGCAAACCTCGATAACCCACATTGGTGAGTCTCTCGCGAGCCTCCCTGCCAGTCGTGGCGAGCTTGAGACAGCGCCGGTCCTGCGGCCGCGCTGCAGTCCGTAAAGAGTAACTGCCATGCCTTTCGACGCCGTCCTTGAACTGTCCTCGCTGGACGGAACCACAGGCTTCCAGATCAGCGGTGTGTCGGCATTCGACCAGAGCGGCTTTTCCGTTGCTTCGGCGGGCGACGTCAACGGCGACGGCTACGACGACCTGATCATCGGTGCCAAGTATGCGGACCCGAACGGCAGCCAGTCCGGGGCCAGCTATGTGGTGTTCGGCAAGGCCAGTGGCTTCAGCGCTAACCTGGACCTTTCCACCCTCGACGGAACCGCCGGCTTCCAGATCAACGGCGAGGCGGCATACGACCGGAGCGGCTTTTCCGTCGCCTCAGCGGGCGACGTCAATGGCGATGGCTTCGACGACCTGATCATCGGCGCCTATGGCTCAGACCCGAAAGGCCCTGAGTCCGGCGCCAGTTATGTGGTGTTCGGCAAGGCCTCGGGCTTTGCCGCCAACCTGAGCCTCTCCACCCTCGACGGAACCAACGGCTTCCAGATCAACGGGGAAACGGCGTACGACTTCAGCGGCTTCTCGGTCGCCTCGGCGGGAGACGTCAACGGCGACGGCTATGACGACCTGATTATCGGAGCCAGGCTTGCGGACCCGAACGGCGCCTATTCCGGCGCCAGCTATGTGGTGTTCGGCAAGGCAGTCGGCTTCACCGCTAACCTGGACCTGTCCAACCTCAACGGAACCAACGGCTTCAAGATCAATGGCGAGGCGGCGGCCGACCAGAGCGGCGTCTCCGTCGCCTCGGCGGGAGACATCAACGGTGACGGCTATGACGACCTGATCATCGGAGCCAGGTATGCCGACCCGAACGGCTCCAAATCCGGCGCCAGCTATGTGGTGTTCGGCCATGCCGGCGGCTTTGCCGCTAACCTGAACCTCCACGCGCTCGATGGGACCGACGGCTTCCAGATCAACGGCGAGGCATTATCCGACTACAGCGGCCGGTCCGTTGCCTCGGCGGGCGACGTCAACGGCGATGGCGTCGACGACCTGATCATCGGCGCCTATGGCGCCGACCGGAACGGCAGCTCCTCCGGCGCCAGCTACATCATCTTTGGCATTCAGGCCGACCTGACCCGCGTCGGTACTGGCGCAGACGAGACGATCAACGGCGCCAGCGCCAACGACAGCCTCTCAGGCGGCGACGGCAAGGATGTGCTGAACGGCCTGGCGGGGAACGACGTCCTCGATGGCGGCGACGGCAACGACCAGCTCTACGGCGGCCTCGGGATGGATGACCTGATCGGCGACCTCGGCAACGATATCCTCGATGGCGGCGATGGCGACGATGACCTAGACGGCGGCGACGGGGCCGACAAGCTGTTCGGCGGGGCCGGGGCGGATGACCTGATCGGCGGCCTGGGCAATGACCGGCTCGACGGCGGCGATGGTATCGACAACCTGTTCGGCAACGAGGGCAATGACTACCTGGACGGCGGCCTCGGAGCCGACATCATGACCGGCGGCCTGGCCAACGACGTCTACATCGTCGATGACCTCGGTGATCAGACGATCGAACTGGCCGGCGAAGGCTACGACATCGTCCGCACCGAATTGACCTGGACCCTGGCCGCCAACCTTGAGGCGCTCCAGCTCCAGGGCCTGACCAACGCCGACGGGACCGGCAACGGCGATGCCAACAACCTGCAGGGCAACGCCGGCGACAACGTCCTCTCGGGCCTGGCCGGCGTCGACACGATTCACGGCAACGACGGCGACGACACCATAATCGGCGGCCTCGGCAACGACCTGCTGCGCGGCGGCACCGGGGCCGATACCTTCCTCGTCGCCCACGCCTTTGGCCCGGTTCTGGAAACCGACCAGGTCTATGACTTCTCAACCGCGGAGGATGACATCCTCGACCTCTCCGCCGCCTTCGCCGGCACGATCGAGCTGGTCGGCGCCTTCAGCAAGACCGCCGGCGAGATGACCCTGACCTTCGCGAACGGCGTCACCACCCTGCGCCTCGACACCACCGGCGACGGCAAGGTCGATTACCAGATCAAGATCAACGGCGACGTCACCGGCGACAGCGGCGGCTGGATGCTCTGATAGACCAGGCACGGACACGTTGGACTCCAACGTGTCCCTTCCTTCTTCACACCAGAAAGTCGTTCAAAAAAATTGCACTACCCGAAGCGAGAAAACGTTGTTAGCCGAGTCGGTCATGCTCACGGGCGGCGCCTGCCGTGCCCGCCATCCGCAGAAGGCTCCAGACCGCCATGGCCAATTTTCCCGCCGTTATCGAACTGTCGGCTCTCGACGGCGCCGATGGTTTCCAGATCAGCGGCGTGGCGGCCTATGATCGGGCCGGCCACTCCGTCGCCTCGGCGGGAGACGTCAATGGCGACGGCTTCGGCGATCTGATCATCGGCGCCTTCGGAGCCGATCCGAATGGCGACAGTTCGGGCGCCAGCTATGTCGTCTTCGGCAAGGCCTCGGGGTTCACCGCAAACCTCGATCTGTCGACCCTCGACGGGACCAACGGGTTCAGGATCTCAGGCGAGGCCAGCGGCGATCAAAGCGCTAGATCGGTCGCCTCGGCGGGCGACGTCAACGGGGACGGCTATGACGACCTGATCATCGGCGCCTTTGCCGCCGTCTATAGCTCCGGCGCCAGCTATGTGGTGTTCGGCAAGGCCTCGGGGTTCACCGCAAACCTCGATCTCTCCACCCTCGACGGAACCAACGGCTTCCAGATCAACGGCGTGGCATTGTTTGACCGAAGTGGCTTGTCGGTGGCTTCGGCCGGAGACGTCAACGCCGACGGATTCGATGATCTGATCATCGGCGCCAATTCTGCCGACCCCGGTGGGAACTATTCCGGCGCCAGTTATGTGGTGTTTGGCAAGGCAGCGGGGTTCGGCGCCAACCTTAACCTCTCCACGCTCGACGGGACCAATGGCTTTCGGATCGACGGCGAAGCGAACTTCGATCTCAGCGGCTCCTCCGTCGCCTCGGCCGGCGATGTCAACAATGACGGCTTCGACGACCTGATCGTAGGCGCGCAGGGAGCAGACCCCAACGGGAACTATTCCGGCGCCAGCTATGTGGTGTTCGGCAAGGCCTCGGGGTTCACCGCCGACCTCGACCTCTCCACCCTCGACGGGACCAACGGCTTCCAGATCAACGGTGAGGTAGCATCCGACCGATCCGGCCGCTCTGTCGCCTCGGCGGGAGATGTCAACGGTGATGGCCATGCCGACCTGATCATCGGCGCCTATATCGCCGGTCCGAACGGTGCGTCCTCAGGCGCCAGCTATGTTGTGTTCGGCAAGGCGTCGGGGTTCACCGCCAGCCTCGACCTTTCCAGCCTCGACGGGACCAACGGCTTCCAGATCAACGGTGAGCTGGAAAACGACCGCAGCGGATTTGCCGTCGCCTCGGCGGGAGACGTCAACGGCGACGGCTACGACGACCTCATCATCGGCGCCTACTACGCATCCCCGAACGGAATCGGCTCAGGCGCCAGCTATGTGGTGTTCGGCAAGGCCACGGGCTTTGTCGCCAACCTGGAGCTTTCCACCCTCAACGGCGCGACCGGCTTCCAGATCAACGGCGAGAGCTCTAGCGACCGAAGCGGATTTTCCGTCGCCTCGGCCGGAGACGTCAACGGCGACGGCTATGATGACCTTCTTGTCGGCGCCTATCTGGCGGACCCGAACGGCTCGGGCGCCGCCTACGTCATTTTCGGCCATGCAACCACTGCCGCCGTCGTGAACTACACAGGCACGGCCGGCGACGACACCGCCAGCGGCGACGCCGCCAACGACAGCCTCTCCGGCCTCGGCGGCAATGACACCCTCAACGGCCTGGGTGGCGACGACCTCCTCGACGGCGGCGACCTCTCCGACGTGCTGAACGGCGGCGATGGAGCCGACGACCTGATCGGCGGCGGCGGCGGCGATATCATCAGCGGCGACGCCGGCGATGACGACCTCGATGGCGGCGATGGGTCCGACAAGCTGTTCGGCGGGACCGGGGTGGATGACCTGGTCGGCGGCCTCGGCAACGATCGCCTCGACGGCGGTTCGGAGATCGACAGCCTGAACGGCGGGGCCGGCAACGACACTCTCGACGGCGGTTCGGGCGCCGACGTCATGACCGGCGGCGCGGGCAACGACGTCTATATCGTCGATGACGCCGGCGATCAGACCATCGAACTGGCAAACGACGGCTACGACATCGTCCGCACCGCGCTGGATGGCTGGGTCCTGGCCAACAACATCGAGGCCCTGCAGCTCCAGGGGTCCGCCGACATCGACGGTTCCGGCAATGGCGGCGCCAACAACCTCCAGGGTAACAGCGGCGCCAACAGCCTGGACGGCGGCGCGGGCGTCGACACCCTGAACGGCAATGACGGCGACGACATCATCATCGGCGGGCTCGGCAACGATCTGCTGCGCGGCGGCACCGGGGCCGATGCCTTCGCGGTCCGACACATCGCTTCCGGAACCCTCGAAACCGACCAGATCTACGACTTCTCCGACGCCGAAGGCGACTACCTCGACCTCACCGACGCTTACGCCGGCACGCTCACCGCGGTCGCCAGCTTCAGCAAGACCGCCGGCGAGATGACCCTGACCTTCGCCGGCGGCGTCACCACCGTCCGCCTCGACCTCAACGGCGACGGCAAGGTGGATTACCAGGTCAAGATCAACGGCGACGTCACCGATCACAGCACCGAATGGTTGCTCTGAGAAACTGGGACACGTTGGATGCCAACGTGTCCCATCTTCCTGAACAACTAAAAGTCGTTCAAAAAAGTTACACTCCCCGACGAGGGTAATCTCTGCTAACCGTCAGCAATCCCCGTTCCGGGTGGCGTCGCCAATGGCGCCTTCCCCCGGTAAAAGCTGAGAAACCGCCATGCCCTTCGACGCTGTCCTCGAACTGTCTTCCCTTGATGGAACCACCGGCTTCCGGATCAATGGCGAGGCGGCATACGACCGGAGCGGCATCTCCGTCGCCTCGGCGGGAGACGTCAACGGCGACGGCTATGCCGACCTGATCATCGCGGCGCGGAACGCCGACCCGAACGGCAGCGACTCCGGCGCCAGCTATGTGGTGTTCGGCAAGGCCGGAGGCTTTGCCGCCAACCTGGACTTGTCCACCCTCGACGGAACCACCGGATTTCGGATCAACGGCGAGGCGGCATACGACCAGAGTGGCTTCTCCGTCGCCTCGGCGGGAGACGTCAACGGCGACGGCTATGACGACCTGAT
>JBKJSF010000091.1:0-6085 GCA_046595895.1 Caulobacter sp.
CCGATGGAGAAGTGGGCGGTGTGGGCCGCGTCGCCGAGCAGCACCAGCCTGCCGTCCCGCCAGTTCGAACAGGCCACCCGCGGGAAGTTGAGCCAGGCCGAGCCGCGCAGATGCCGCGCGTTGCTCATCAGCGCATGGCCGTCCAACCAGGCCGCGAATAGCGCCTCGGCCGCCCGGCAGGTCTCGTCCTGGTCCATGCGGTCGAAACCCAAACCGGCCCAGGTCGCCTCCGAACATTCGACGATGAAGGTCGAGCCGCCCTCCTCGAACCGGTAGGCGTGGGCCCAGATCCAGCCGTGCGGCGTCTCCATGAAAGCGAAGGTGAAGGCGTCGAACGGCTTGGCCGTCCCCAGCCAGATGTATTTGTTGGCCCTCACATCGACATCGACCCCGAAGGTGTCGGGCCGTTCGTTGCGCGCCCGGCTGTTCAGCCCGTCGGCGGCGACCACCAGGTCGGCCTCCAGCGCCGCCGGATCGACCTCGCTCTCGAACCGCAGATCGACGCCGAGGCTACGGGCCCGCTCATGCAGGATGTTCAGCAGCCGTTGCCGGCCGATGCCCGCGAAGCCATGGCCGCCGGAGCGGATCGTCTGGCCATGGATGTGGACGTCGATGTCGTCCCAGTGGACGAAGGCCGCCTCGATGAGGGCCGCCGTCTCCGGATCGTTGGCCTTCAGGTTGGCCAGCGTCTGGTCCGAGAACACCACCCCCCAGCCGAAGGTATCGTCCGGCCGGTTGCGCTCATGCACGACAACCCTGAGCGCCGGATCGCGCAGCCTCAGCGAAATGGCGAGGTAAAGGCCGCCGGGGCCGGCCCCGACGATGGCAATGCTCCGAACCTGTGAAGGTCGCGACATGCTTTAAGCTTAAAATAAATCTGACGCGCGGTCCAGTCGCCAGGCGCCGCTGTGTCAGCAGGCCGGGTGAAACACGAAATCGATCAGGTAGACGGTCTGGCCCGACCCATGATTGGCGACCTTCAACAGGTCGACGACCCCCTCGAACCCCTGACCGCCGGGCCAACGCCGGGGTGATGTCGCCCAGCTCGATCTGGCGGATGCGCAGGACCTCCACGGCCCCGCCCTCCATGGCGTAGCGATTGCCGACTTTGACCCGCGCCGACTGCCAGATGCGCACCGTGCAGTCGATCTCACCCCGCCGGATCGGCTCACGCAGACGCTTTGTGAACATCAGGCTCATGGCGGTCAGCATACAGTAGGAGTGACTATCGAGCGCCTACCGGCTGAGCGCGAAATCCACCCGAACGCTCACCTCACGCGTGCTCACCCCGGCTTGGACAGGAGGCGCGGGCGCGACGGCCCGGGCCTCCTGGGCCACCATGTTGCCGCTCATCTCATAGGGCATGGGCGGCGACATGCCGCCGCCGTCGCGGATGGCCAGCACGCGGCCCACCTTCAGCCCGGCGGCGCCGGCATAGGCGTCGGCCCGGGCGCGGGCAGCCTTGAAGGCGGCGGCGTAGGCGGCGTTGTCGCCGGCTTCCGGGTCGGAAATTCGCAGGTCGGGGCCGGAGACGACGTTGCCGCCGGCCTGGGTAACCGCGGCGATCGCCTCGCCCGCCCGGGCCACATCGCGGATGCGAACCTCGACGAGGTTCTGGGCCTGGAACTGGCCGCGCTGGGGACCATAGTCGATCCGCTGGACGGACAGGTTACGGGTCTGCAGGTCGTCCGCCCTGACCCCGAGCGGTCCCAAGGCCTCGGTCAGTCGCTGCATCACTCTGGCGTTGGCGTCGCTGGCTCCGGCCGCCGTGGCGGCGGTGTTGGAGACGCCGACGGTGATGCGGGCCTGGTCGGGACGGGTTTCCGTCCGGCCGCTGGCGGCCACCTGAAGCAGGACCTCGCCGTCCTTCAGTCGGGGGCCGCTCTGTTCTGCGCAGGCGGCGAGGGCCAGCAGGGGAATGAGGCAGAGTGCGCGCATGAAGTCCTCCGTTGCGCCCAGAGCCGCATGCAATTGCGGCGAAAGCACGAAGCAAGGTCTTGGCCCCCTTCGGCGACACACCCTACATACGGCCCATGCCCGCCCCTTTCGCCGTGATCTTCGACCGCGACGGCGTCCTCAACGAGGACTACGGCTATGCCTATGAGCCGGCCAAGCTGGTCTGGATTCCCGGGGCCCGGGCGGCCATCAAACGGGTCAACGACGCTGGCGGACGGGTGCTGGTCGCCACCAACCAGTCGGGCATCGGCCGGGGCTACTACAGCGAAGCGCAGATGCACGGCTTCCATAGCGAGATGAAGCGGCAGCTGGAGGCCGACGGCGCCCGCATCGACGGCATCTACTTCTGCCCCTTCCACCAGGACGCCGCCGAAGACCGTTACCGCCACCCCGACCACCCCGACCGCAAGCCCAACCCCGGCATGCTTCTTCGGGGCCTGAAGGACTTCGGCATCGAGCCAAGGCGGGCGCTGATGATCGGCGACAAGCCGGCCGACCTGCAGGCCGCCAGGGCGGCCGGGGTCGATGGCTATCTCTATGTCGAGGGCGATCTTGAGGACTTCCTGCTGGACGCCGCCTCGCGCACGGGTCTGCCGCTGTAACGCAGCTGTTTGCTTCCTTCATGCCCGTTGACGCGTTAGCAAGGGGACAATCGTGCCCGAACAGACGGGCCTCCAAAAGCTTCCTCGGGAAACACCCATGACTGAACTGCCCGCCGCCTCGCATTCGGCGCTCGACCTCATAGGCCTGACGCCGATGGTCGAGGTGACCCGGATCGACACCGGCCTTTGCCGCCTGTTCCTCAAGCTGGAAAATCAGAACCCCGGCGGCTCGATCAAGGACCGCATCGCCCGCTCGATGATCGAGGCGGCCGAGAAGGACGGAACCCTCAAGCCCGGCGGCGTCATCATCGAGGCCACGGCCGGCAACACGGGCCTGGGCCTGGCGCAGGTCGCCACCCTCAAGGGCTACAAGCTGATCCTTATCGTGCCGGACAAGATGGCGCGGGAGAAGATCCTCCACCTGCGGGCCATGGGCGTCGATGTGCGTATCACCCGCTCCGACGTCGGCAAGGGCCATCCCGAATACTACCAGGACATGGCCCAGACCATCGCCCAGGGCCTGCCGGGCTCCCTGTACGTCAACCAGTTCGAGAACCCGGCCAACCCCTACGCCCACGAAACCACCACCGGCCCTGAAATCCTCAGCCAGATGGATGGCGACATCGACGCCATGGTCGTCGGCGTCGGCTCGGGCGGCACCCTTACGGGGCTTGGCCGCTACTTCCAGAAACAGAGCCCCAAGACGAAGATGATCCTGGCCGATCCGGTGGGCTCGATCCTCTACGACTACGTCAACACCGGAACCTACGGCGAGGCCGGCAGCTGGATCGTCGAGGGCATCGGCGAGGACTTCATCCCGGTCAACGCCCAGATGGACCTGGTCTCCAAGGCCTATGCCATCAGCGACCGTGAGAGCGTCGAGACGGCCCGGGATTTGTTGCAGAAGGAAGGCATCCTGGCCGGCAGCTCGTCGGGCACCCTGCTGGCCGCGGCGCTGAAATTCTGCCGTGAGCAGACAGAGCCCAAGCGGGTCGTCACCCTGGTCTGCGACACCGGCGCCAAATACCTGACCAAGATGTTCAACGACCTGTGGGTCAGCGCCCACGGCTTCGAGGACCGCACCGCGCGGGGCGACGTCTCCGACCTGATCGCCAAGCGCTACAGCGACGGCGGGGTGATCACCATCGGCCCGGACGACACCCTGCTGACCGCCTACAACCGCATGCGCAGCGCCGACATCAGCCAGCTTCCCGTGGTCGATCACGGCAAGCTGGTCGGCATCCTCGACGAAAGCGATGTGCTCAGCGCGGTGGCCAGGGCCCACGATGGCGAGGGCTTCGCCACCAAGGTCGGCGGGGCCATGACCCGCAACGTCCGCACCCTGGAAAGCCACCAGCCGCTGTCGGCTCTCACCCCCGTGTTCGAGCGCGACGAGGTGGCGGTGGTCATGGACGGCGACGAACTCCTGGGTCTGATCACCCGGGTCGATCTTATCAACCACCTGCGCCGGACGGCCTGAACCCATGACAACCGACGGCAAGAACCGCCTGGCCTTCGCCACCCGCACCATCCACGCCGGCCAGAGCCCAGACCCGACGACGGGCGCGGTCATGCCGCCGATCTACGCGACCAGCACCTACGCCCAGGAAAGCCCGGGCGTGCACAAGGGCTATGAGTACGCCCGCAGCCAGAACCCGACCCGCTTCGCTTTCGAGCGCTGCATCGCCGACCTGGAAAGCGGGACCCAGGCCTTCGCCTTCGCCTCCGGCCTGGCCTGCGCCGCGACGGTGATGGAGTGCCTGGACACCGGCGCCCACGTCATCGCCACCGACGACCTCTACGGCGGCAGCTACCGCCTGTTCGAACGGGTCAAGAAGCGCTCGGCCGGGCTGTCGTTCAGTTTCATCGACATGAGTGACCTGGCCGCCGTCGAGGCCGCCATCCGGCCCGAGACCAGGATGATCTGGGTGGAGACCCCGACCAATCCGACCCTGCGGCTGGTCGATCTCGCGGCCGTGGCCGAACTCGCGAAAAAGCACGGCCTGCTGACCGTCGCCGACAACACCTTCGCCAGCCCCTATGTGCAGCGGCCCCTTGAGCTGGGCTTCGACCTCGTCACCCATTCGACCACCAAATACCTCAACGGCCATTCGGACATGGTTGGCGGCGTCGCCATCGTCGGCGACAACGAGGAATTCGGCGCTCAGCTGAAGTTTCTCCAGAATGCCGTCGGGGCCATTTCCGGCCCGTTCGACAGCTTCCTGGCGCTGCGGGGCCTTAAGACCCTGGCCCTGCGCATGCAGCGTCACTGTGAGAGCGGCCTGAAGATCGCCCAGTGGCTGGAGACCCAACCGGCCGTCGACAGGGTCATCTACCCGGGCCTGAAATCCCACCCGCAGCATGAGCTGGCCGTGCGCCAGATGACCGGCGGCTTCGGCGGCATCATCTCGGTGGAGGTCAAGGGCGGCCTGGCCGCCAGCCGCAAGCTGCTGGAACGCACCCGCCTGTTCACCCTGGCCGAATCCCTTGGCGGCGTCGAAAGCCTGATCGAGCACCCGGCCATCATGACCCATGCCTCCATCCCGCCCGAGCAGCGGGCGGCGGTCGGCATCACCGACGGTCTGGTCAGGCTTTCGGTCGGGATCGAAGATTGCGAAGACCTGATTTCAGACCTTTCCCAAGCCCTGGCTTAACAGCCTTCGGCGGACCGGGATTCGGCAGCTCCGGCGGCGGCAGCGGCGCCTGCCCCGCCGCCAGCATGCGGGCGGCCAGCAGCAGGTCGGCGATCACCGCCGGATGATCGTGCGGCAGGGTCCAGACCCGCACCGCGCCTTCGACCCAGACCTCGGCCATGCTGGTGATCTCCACAACCGGCGCGACGTCCTGCATGATACGCGGATCGGCGCCGGCCCGAGCCTTCAGCGCGGCCACGTAAGACGCCAGGTCGACGGTGATCGGGATGCGGAACACCGCGTCGACCCGCCGGCGCTCATGGAAGCTCTTGTTGACGATGACATCGCCGAACACCTTGCTGTTGGGGATGACGACCTTGAGATTGTCGGCCGTGGTCAGCTCGGTGGTGAACAGGTCCAGCGCACGCACCGTGCCCACCCGGCCTGTGGTCTCGATGACATCCCCTACGCGGTAGGGCCGCAGCGCCAGGATCATCACCCCGGCCGCGACATTGCTCAGCGCCCCCTGCAGGGCCAGGCCGACCGCCAGGGAGGCGGCTCCCAGCACGGCGAGGATGGAGGTGGTCTTGACCCCCAGCTGCTGCAGCACCGCCACCAGCCCGACGATGATCACCAGATAGCGCACCGCCGACCCGATGAAGGTCTGCAGGGTGGCGTCCGGCGGCGCCTGCCGGGTCATCCGCCCGACGGCGGACCTGGCCAGCCTCGACAGCCAGCGCGAGGCCCACAGGGTGACCAGCAGGATGAGGCCGGCCACGGCCAGATCGATGGCGATCTGGGTTCCCCGGTCGACGAGGTCCGCCGCCACGATCTCTTCGGGCCGGACCTTTGGAATCATGCGCGGGACATCGGCGAGGTTGAAGCTGCTCATGG
>JBKJSF010000172.1:0-9845 GCA_046595895.1 Caulobacter sp.
TGCAAGCCGGCTCCCCCCATGATCTTGTCCATCAGGAAGGCCGCCCGGGCCATGTAGCCGGAGTCCTCCAGCATGATGATGAAGAAGAACAGGATCAGGATCTGCGGCAGGAAGACCAGCACGCTGCCAACGCCCGAGATCAGCCCGTCGACGATGAAACTGCGCAGGAGGCCGTCGGGGAGGAGGGCGGTGACCTGTTGGCCGATCCAGCCGAAGGTGGCGTCAATGGCGTCCATCGCAGGCGTAGCGCCGGTGAACACAGCCTGGAACATCACGAACAGCAGGGTCAGCAGGATGGCGAGGCCCCAGACCGGATGCAAGAGCACGCTGTCGATGCGCCCTGTCCAAGTGTCCGGCCGCTCCGGCGGGCGCACATAGGCTTTCATGATCCGCGCCGCCTCGCGGTGGGCGTGGCGGATCTCGGCAGCGTTAGGCTCACGCCAGGTGTTCTCTCCGCGGCCGGCCTGGGAAGCGGACACTTCGTCGGCCCGGCGAACCAGGTCCTCGATGCCGCGCTTGCGGGTGGCGACTGTGGTGACGATGGGGCAGCCGAGTTCGCGCGACAGGCCCTCGATATCGATGCGCAGACCTTGGCGCTGGGCGATGTCGAACATGTTGAGGGCCAGCACGAACGGCCGGCCGACCTGTTTCAGCTCGAGGATCAGCCGCAGCACCAGCCGCAGATTGGTGGCGTCGGCGACGGCGATCAGCACGTCCGGCTCGTGCTCGCCGGCCAGGCGTCCGAGCACGGCGTCGCGAGTGACCTCCTCGTCCGGGCTGCGGGCCCGCAGGCTGTAGGTGCCCGGCAGGTCGAGCACACCCAGCACCCGGCCGGTGGCCGTGGTCAGATGGCCTTCCTTCCGCTCGACGGTGACGCCGGCGTAGTTGGCGACCTTCTGGCGGCTGCCGGTCAGGGCGTTGAACAGGGCGGTCTTGCCGGAATTGGGATTGCCGACCAGGGCCACCCTTCCCGGAGAGGGGCGGCCGGGCGAAACAGCGTCAGTCAAACGTCACCTCGATGGCCCGCGCCTCGCGCCGGCGCAGGGCCACCCGCATGTCGTCGAGCTTCACGGCGATGGGATCACGGCCGAACAGGCCCTGGTGCAGAATCTCGACCCGGGCCCCCTCGACAAACCCCAGCTCGAGCAGCCGCCGCTCCAACTCCTCGGGACCGAGAACGCCGGCGTCGGCCAGCGTCCCGTCGACCCGGGTGATCACCCCCGGCCGGCCGGCCGGCGCGGCGCCGAGCGGCTTGCCCCGGACCTCGACGCCCTCACCCTTGGTGCTTTGGGCGCCCGCCGAATCTGAGAAAATCTTGGACATCGCCATCCCGATAAAACTTGCGAACCGTTATCAGGCCGGCTCGACGGTGTCGATGCGATTGATTCGCACAGAATCTTCGCCTGCCGCACCAATGCGTCGTTAAGACCTTGGACACCATGATGCAGGCTCGCCGATACTGATCGGGCGATTCGCAAGCGTGGAACGATGCGCAAGCTTACCCTCGGCCTCCTGACCGGACTGTATGTCACCCTCGCCGTGCTGGCGGCGGTGCTGGTCGTTCGCTTGGCGCCGGCCTCCGGCGTCGCCATCGGGCTGGCGACCTTCATCGGCACGCTGGGCCTCTGCTTCGCCTTTCACGGCCTGATCGCCACGGCCCTCGACAACGCCCGGCTCAGCGACGAGATCGGCAATGTCCGCGAGGCCAACCAGATTCTCGCCGACCAGCTGGAGAAGGTCGACGCGCGCCTGGGCCAGATCGTCGAGACCGTCACTCTCGACGCCAACCGCCGCTCCGACGAGCTGACCACCGAGGTCCACCAGCTGGAGGACCTGGTCCAACGGATGAGCAACAAGCTCGAGGACCAGCTGTCGCACCAGGTCACCGCCGCCCACACCCCCGGCCGCGGCCGCAACCCGCAGTCGGCGGCCCTGCTCGACACCGTCCGCGACGCCCTGGCCGACAACCGCGTCGACCTCTACCTGCAGCCGATCGTCTCCCTGCCCCAGCGCCGCACCGTCTTCTACGAAAGCTTCAGCCGCCTGCGCGACGAGACCGGCCGGGTGATGATGCCGGCCGAATACCTGTCGGTGGCCGAGCCGATGGGCCTGGTCGCCGCTATCGATAACCTGTTGCTGTTCCGCTGCGTGCAGATCGTCCGTCGCCTGGCCCGCCAGGATCGCAAGGTCGGCATCTTCTGCAACATCAGCCTGAACAGCCTGTCGGACGAAAGCTTCTTCCCGCAGTTCCTCGAGTTCCTGTCGGCCAACAAGGACCTGGCGGGCGCCCTGATCTTCGAACTGGGCCAGGCCGCCTTCGACCAGCGCGGCCCGGTCGAGGCCCGCCACATGGCCCGCCTCGCCGACCTCGGCTTCCGCTTCAGCCTCGACAAGGTCGTCGACCTCGACCTCGACTTCCAGGACCTGGCCCGGGCCGACATCAAGTTCATCAAGATCGGCGCGCAACTTCTGCTCGACCAGCTGGAAGAGAACGAGGGCCGGCTGATCATCCGCTCCCTGCCGGACCTCCACGCCTCGGACTTCGCCCGCCTGACCCGCCGCTACGGCGTCGAGACCATCGTCGAGAAGGTCGAGAGCGAGCGCCAGATCGTCGACATCCTCGACCTCGACATGGCCTTCGGCCAGGGCCACCTGTTCGGCGAGCCGCGGGCGATCCGTGGCGAGGTGCTGGCCGAGACCGACATGCCCACTGACCTGATGCAACAGTCGATCCTGCGGCGGGCCGGCGCGCGGTAGCGGCGGGCCGTTGTCCGCCAAGACCGTTCCAGACCACGTCATGATCCTCGGCTGCGGCCGTAGCGGCGCCTCGATCTTCGGCGAGCTGTTCGAGGGGCTGGACCCTACAGCTACCGCAGCGAGCCGCCCTTCGCCGAGGTCATGGCCGCCGACTTCACTCGCCCGACCGCCTGCAAGGTCCCCCGCGAGAGCGAAGGCCATCCGCCCCCGCCCGGCCCCTCCTTCCCGCTCGACGCCTGGCTGGCGCAGGCCCCGGCCGCGAAGATACTCTGGATTGTTCGCCACCCCCTCGACGCCATCTGCTCCCTGCGCATCGGCATCGGAGACCACGATCGCCGATCCGCTGGCCTTCGCGAGGGCCATAGCCGGCGCGGTCGGGGTCGATCCGACCGCCGCCGAGCCGCAGCGCGCCGCTGGGCCGCCCGCGTCCAGGACAGCAACGGTCCGGGCTTCGTCGAGGCCGTCACCTCCCGCGGCTACTCCCGGCAGGACCACGCGCGGCGCGTCGGGCGCTGGCGCGAGAACCTTACCGAGGCGCAGGCGCGGGGCCTGTGGCCGCTGGTTCGCCCGGCGGCCGAACTTTTCGGCTACAGCATCTAGCTCTAGCCGGGCTGGACCCGCAGGATTTTCCCCATCGGCCTGCCCTTGGCCAGTTCGTCGATCAACTTGTCCAGGTAGCGGATTTCCCGCATCAGCGGATCTTCAATCTCTTCGATGCGGACGCCGCAGATCACGCCCTTGATCTCGGTGCGGGCCGGATGCAGTCCGGGCGCCTCGGCGAAGAAGGTCTCGAAGTCCGTCTTTTTTGCGATGTGGGCCTCCAGCCCCTCCGGGCTCAGCCCGGTCATCCAGAGGATGATCTCATCGACCTCGGCCCTGGTGCGCCCCTTCCTCTCCGCCTTGGCGACGTAATGCGGATAGACGCTGGCGAAGCTGGTTGTGTAGATGCGGTGCCTGGTCATTCCTCGCCTCAAGTCCGTGCGCCTGTGCCGCCGCATTCTGTCGAGGTATGACCGACGCCGCAACGCTTGCGATCACAGGGCTTCCAGCCAGATCTCCAGATGAACGATTAGTAACGATGCAGGCGATGCTGAATTCCGGCGCCCTTTTGCATCATGACCAATAAGTAACTTCCTGCGAACGATCCGCCTCTATAGCCGTCTCCATGGTTCGGAGGCGCACGCCTCAAGCTTTGGGGATGCATCTGATGACCTCGTTCCGCTCCGGCCTGCTTGTCGGCGCCGCCTTCGCCACGCTGTCCGCCATGGCCGGATCCGCATTCGCCCAGGCCCCCGCCCCAACTCCGAGCGCCGCGCCGGGCCCCACGCCGGGAAAAGACGGCAAGGCCGCGCCCAAGGAAGAAACCACCGTCGGCGGCGTTGTCATCGGCGGCGGCCGCCAGAGCGACGTCCGCACCTCGATTGACAGCACCAGCTACAGCCTGGCCGAAGACCTGCAGGCCAAGACCGGCAGCCTCGCCGACGCCCTGCGCAACATCCCCTCGGTCGACGTCGACCCGCAGGGCAATGTCTCCCTGCGCGGCGATTCCAACGTCACCATCCTGATCGACGGCCGCCCCTCCGGCATGCTCAGCGGCGACGGCCGGGCTCAGGCCATCCTGTCGATGCCGGCCGACCAATACGCCCGCATCGAGGTGATGACCAACCCCAGCGCCGCCTACAGCCCGGAAGGCTCCGGCGGTGTCATCAACCTGATCACCAAGCCGACCGCCCCCAAGCAGGGCCAGACCGCCACCGGCTCCCTGCGCGCCAACATCGGGGACAACGAGCGCTGGAACGCCGGGATCAGCGGCAACTACCAGAGCAACAAGCTCACCCTGTCGGGCGATCTCAGCGCCCGCCACGACCTGAGCCAACAGTCCGGCGACCGGGTCCGCGAGCGCCTCGACCCCCTGACCGGCGCGGTCCTCGCCACCACCCGCCAGACCCAGGCCCTCGAAGGCCCCTCCGACGTCATCTTCGGCCGCTTCAGCGCCGACTACCGCCTGACCGACAAGCTGACCCTGACCGGCGAGCTGCGCGGCAACCTCATCGACAACAACGGCGAGGGCCGGGATTTCTACGAAACCACCAACACCGCCAGCGTGGTCACCAGCCGCTTCACCCGCGAGGGCGACTTCAACTTCTCCGGCGACAACATCGGCGTCACCGCCCGCGGCGTCCGCCGCTTCGGGGGGGCCGGCCACGAGTGGACCAACGAGGTCCGCGTTGACCGCAACAAGGGCCACGTCTCCCTGTTCGCAGAGACCGACTTCGACACCCCCACCGCCCCAAACCTGTTCGAGCGCACCGACAACCGCTTCCTGCTCAATGTCCTGGGCCTCACCAGCGGCTACGTCCGCCCGATGCCCGACGACGGCAAGCTGCGGGCCGGCTACGAGCTGGAATACCGCGACGTCGGCTTCAACAACGGCACCAGCCGCGGCCCGGCCAAAAACGCCCTCGTCGCCGACCCCTTCGTCACCAACCGCTTCGACCTCAACCAGGCGGTCCACGCCCTCTACGCCACCTACGAGCGGCCGTTCGGCAAGCTCTCGGCCCAGGTCGGCCTGCGCCTGGAATACGCCGACATCCAGCTGAACCAGGTGACCACCGGCATCGAGGCCGACCAGAGCTACTTCCGCGCCTACCCGACCCTGCATGTCGGCTACCAGATTACCGACGCGCAACAGATCAAGGCCAGCTACAGCCGCCGCATCCAGCGCCCGCCGCCCTTCCTGCTCAACCCCTTTGTCAGCTACCAGGACCCCCTGAACCTGCGCTCGGGCAACGCCGACCTGAAGCCCCAGGAGACCGACAGCTACGAGGTCATGTGGCAGATGCGGGCCGGCCAGACCTTCTACCAGGCCACCGCCTATCTGCGCGACACCGACCAGGCCTTCACCGAGGTGCAGACCGACGTCGGCGGCGGCGTCCTCCTGACCCGGCCGGAGAACCTCGGTTCGCGGCGCGACTACGGCGTCGAGCTGGTCGCCAACGGTCCCATCACCAAGACCCTGAAGTACAACGCCAGCCTCAACGTCTTCCAGCAGGAGATCGACGCCGCCGGCCTGCCCGGGGCCACGGACCGCTCCGGCACGGTGGTCACCGGCCGCGCCAGCCTGAGCTGGCAGCCGACCCCGGAGGACTTCGTCCAGCTCTCCGGCTTCTATCAGGGCGAGTCCCTGACCGCCCAGGGCAGTCGCGAGTCCGGCGGCATGCTGAACCTCGGCTACCGCCGCAAGCTGACCGACAAGCTCGCCTTCCAGCTCACCGCCCGCGACCTCCTCGACAACTTCGGCGACGTCACCACGGCAGAGACGGCGAGCTTCACCGACCGCAACGAACGCACCTTCGGCGGCCGGGCGGTGTTCATCGGCCTGACCTGGACGTTCGGCGCGGCGCCGAAGCGGGAGCGGGAGCCGACGTTCGACTTCTCGGCCCCGCCGACCGGGGGGTGAGGAGCTCCGCTCCCCCTTGATTGCCAGGGTCTGACCACATAGTTTCGCCAGATCGGGCCTCGGCAGGCGCCCGGCATCTCCAAGACGATTCCCGTCCAAGCACTGCCCTGTCCTCGGTCTTCGAGGGGCAGGTCGGGCGCGTGCGTCGGCGGCTCCTCGTGCGATCGGCATTTGAGGAGCACGGCCATGGCCGATGTCATCGTCTACGGTTTTCCAGTCAGCACCTACGTCAACATCGTGCGGCTCGTCCTGACCCATAAGGGCGTACCCTTCCGGTTCCACGATCTCGAGCCGGAGATGGGCAAGGCCGGTCACCTGGCCCTGCATCCGTTCAATCGGGTGCCGATCCTGGAACACGACGGGTTCCGCCTCTACGAGACCAGCGCCATCGCCCTCTATGTCGACGAGGCGTTCGACGGGCCCAGCCTCCAGCCCACGGACGTCCGCGAGCGGGCCAGCATGCACCGCTGGATCAGCCTGTTGAACGGCTACTTCTACCCCTACATGGCCTACCATCTGGGCCATGAGCGGATCGTCTATCCGGCGCTGGGCATCGCCCCCGACGAGAAGGTGGTGGCCGCGGCCGTCCCGAAGATCGTCACCTGTCTCGAGGTGATGGAGACGGAGCTGGCGGCGAACGGTGACTTCCTGGTGGCCGGCAAACTGACCCTGGCGGATTTCTTCCTGCTGCCCAGCCTGACCACCCTCGGCCGAACCCCCGAGGGTGCGGACATGTTGGCGGGCAAGCCGCGGATCCGTGAGTGGTGGGCGCGGGTGCAGGGCCTGCCCGCCGCCCAGACGGTGCTGACCATGGTCGCGCCGCACATCGGCCAGCCGGTGGAGCATGCGCGGGCTTGGGCGACCTCCCACCGCCCCCGCTACTAGAGCGTTTTCCGATCATGTAGCACCGTACCCGGCGTTGGCGAAGTAGTTGGCGCATTCGGTGGGTGTGTAGGTGTTGGTGGCGCGGGCGATGGCGCGTTCGAGGCTGGTGACGGTGCGGGCGGCGGCTTTGCGCAGGAGCGCTTTGAGCTTGGAGAAGGCGTTCTCGATCGGGTTGAAGTCGGGTGAGTAGGGTGGGAGCAGGCGCAGCTCCGCGCCGACGGCCTCGATCGCCTTGCGGACGGCGGCGCTCTTGTGGGAGGGCAGATTGTCCATGACGACGATGTCGCCGGGGCTCAGGGCGGGGCTGAGGACCTGCTCGACATAGGCCAGGAACCAGGCCCCGGTCATGGCGCGGTCCAGCACCATGGGCGCGGTCATGCCGCTCAGACGTAGCGCGCCCACGAAGGTGGTGGTCTTCCAGTGTCCATGCGGCACGCTCATCCGCAGCCGCTCGCCGCGAGGAGCGCGTCCGTGGCGGCGAGCCATCTTGGGGTTTGGCGCCGGTCTATCAATGAACACCAGCCGTCGGGGGTCCAGCCCGGGCTGGGTCTCGACCCAGGCCTGCCGCCGGCTCAGGACATCGGCGCGATCCTGTTCGGCCGCATGCCCGGTCTTCTTTTAAGCGTGATTTGGTGACGGTCGAAGAACCGCCAGAGCGTCGAGACGGCCGCCGCGACACCCTGTTCGGCCAGCGCCGCCTGCAGTTCCATCAGCGTCATGTCGCGCCGTGCCTCGACGAGGCTGAAGATCAGCACCGCGTGCGCCTCGATCCGCGCCGAGCGCATATCCCCGCCCCGCGGCCTGGGCTTCACCTCGCCCGTCTGCTCCGCCAGCCGGACCCAGCGGATCGCGCTTGAGGGGCAAACCCCGAACTGAGCGGCTGCCTTGTGCCGGGACTGGCCTGCCGCCACCGCAGCCACCACCCGTTCCCGAAGATCGTTCGACAGAGGTCTGCCCATGCCCGCCAGCCTCCTCACCAGCTGTCAGGGTCAATCAGACGCGCGAAATAGCGCACCGCCGACAGCTCTTCCGCAAACCCCGAATACCGCGACAACCCAAACCACCCTTCCGCCTCATACCCCGGCTCCACCGCCAACCGCGCCAGCCGCTCCCCCACGGCCGGCGCGAACTTGGCTCCGTGGCCGGAGCAGGCCGAGCCGACCACCAGCCGGGAGCCCGGCCAGCGGTCGATGATGAATTCCTCGCCGGCGTCAGGCCGCCGGTCGGCCGGGACGGTGTTGGTGTAGAGGCAGACGTCGCGCTCCAGGATCCTGCCGGCGGTGCCGGGGATGAGGGCGGCGAGGGCGGCGCTGACCTGGTCAAGCTCGGCGTCGGTGGGCGGCGGGTCCCAGGCGTCCGGGGCGACCTGGGAGCCGTGGTTGTGGGGAGCAGCCTTGACGCCGCGGCCTTCGAAATCGGGGAAACCGTAGACGGTGTCGCCGACCCCGCGCTCCAGGATGAAGATCGGGAAGGCGCCCAACGCCGCCGTGTCGGGCCGGGCCGGGTCGAACCAGCCGACACACTGGCGCGTCACCCGCAGCACGGCGGCGAGAGCCGGCAAGAGCTCGCCCATCCAGGGACCGGCGGCCAGGATGACGGTCTCCGCCCGCCAGGTCTCGCCGGCCGTGCGGACGAGGAGATGGTCCGGCCCCGCCTCGAACGCTGTCACGGCCTGGCGCACGATCGTCCCGGCCGCCTCCGCCCGGGCCCGCAGCGCCTCCAGGGCGACCTGGGCCAGCAGGATGGCGCCGCCGTCCTGGACGACGGCGTCCCAGTCGGCCGGCAGGTCAAAGGCCGGAAACAGGGCATTGACCTGCGCCCCCGTCAGCAGGGGCGCCTCCCGGCCATTGTCGAGCGCGGCCTGGCGCGAGCCGGCCACCAGGGCCGAGCCCCTCGGCCCTGCCTCCAGCACCGGACAGGGGATCAGGATCCGCCGCCGGCTCTCGCGCTCCAGCCGCTCCCAGCCGGCCAGGGCCTCGTCGCTCAGCTGGGTATAGTGCGGGCTCTCGAAGTTGAAGCGGCGGAAGATGCGGCAGGAGCCGTGCGACGAGCCCTGGCTGGCCCCCGGCCCCAGCGGATCGAAGCCGACCGCGTCGATCCCGCGGCGCAGCAGCGCGTCGAGGGCGGCCGCCCCCATCAGCCCCAGGCCGATCACCGCAACCTCACAGTGGCGCACTTGGGGGCCCCTCCTCGCCTTCAAGGCCGCCACGATAGCGCAAGGCTCGCGCCTGAACATCGCCCCACGGGCCCGCTAAACGGCGCAGCCCTACAGCAGGGTCGGGTTCGGCGGCCTGCGGGCCGGCGGGGCGGTCGCCACGCCCCGCCGGCGCAGTTCGGTCTCGGCGCTGAACCGCACGTCCGGATCGCGCTCCCTGGCCAGGGCCCGTACCGCCTCGAGGTCCAACGCCGGCCACGGCGACCCTCGGTGCGGTCCGCGCGGCGCCCGGGGCATCAAACCCGGCTCCCGGCTCCAGGCCAGAAGTTGCTCCAGGGAGGCTTCGTTCAACATGTCGCGCAGGTGGTGGGCGGTGACATAAGCGTCGGGCATGGCCCGGTGGGCGGGCAGGCCGGTGGCGTGGTCCAGGCCCTCCGGCCGGCGCTGATAGCGGAGCATCTGGTTGGAGAAGCTCTGCAACTGCGGCCACAGGCGCATGGCGCATTTCCAGGTGCAGATCCAGGCCGCCCCACCGCTCAGGCCCGGGGTGCAGTATCGCTGCTCGAAGGCGGCCCGGTGGGCGGCCAG
>JBKJSF010000220.1:0-3524 GCA_046595895.1 Caulobacter sp.
GCCGCGTCGTCGCCCTGGTCGGCGGGGCCGACTACAGGCAGAGCCAGTTCGACCGCGCCACCCAGGCCAAGCGCCAGCTAGGATCGGCCTTCAAGCCCTTTGTCTACCTGGCGGCGATCCGCGCCGGCTACGGGCCGGGCAGCATGGTGCTCGACGCGCCGGTGAAAATCGGAAACTGGAGCCCTGAGAACTACGAAGGGAAGTATGCCGGCGGCGAAGTCACCCTGGCCCAAGCCTTCGCCAAGTCGTCGAACGTCGCCTCCGCCCGGCTCGTGCAACAGGTCGGACCCTCGCGGGTGATTCGCGCCGCCCGCGACATGGGCGTCACCTCTGAACTGCCCAACGACGCGACCATCGCGCTCGGCACCGGCGAAATGACCTTGCTTGAGCTGACCAGCGCCTATGCCAGCATCGCCGCCGGCCAGGCGCCGGTGAAGCCGCACGGACTGCTGGCCCAGGCCCCAACCGCGCCGGAACGGCGCCTGGACCGCGATGAGCGGACGGCGATGCTGCAGCTGATGCGGGGCGTCATCGAGAGCGGCACCGGCACCGCTGCCAACATCAACCCCGGCGTCTACGGCAAGACCGGCACCAGCCAGGACTACAAGGATGCCTGGTTCGTCGGCTTCGCCGGCAACCTGGTGGTCGGGGTCTGGGTCGGCAACGACGACAACACCCCGATGAAGGGCGTCACCGGCGGCAACATCCCGGCCCAGATCTGGCGCGACTTCATGGGCTACGCCATGCGCCGCCCGGACTTCCCGCGCGCCACCGAGGTGATCGAGCAGCCGCTGATGGACTTCGACGTGGCCCAGCTGGACCCGGACGGCTTGTCCGGGCCGCAGCCGTACGACATTGACGATAACGGTATGCCGCTGCCGGGTCCGGACGGCCCTCCGCCCCCTGAGGAGGATCCGATGGGTCCGCCGCCTCCGGGCTACCGGGATCGGGAGCGGGATCGGGACTACGGTCGCGGCCCCGATGACCGGCGCGAACCTGACTACGGTCGCGGGCCGGAACCCCGTTTCTCGGACCGGCGGGACGAGCCCCGGGAGGGGGACGTGAGGCCAATGGACGACGGACCGCCGCCGGAGGAAGGGCCCGAGGACGAGGACTATTCGTCGTAGCGGGTTGGATGGGACAGCCGGCGCCCGCAACGCGCCCTTCCCTTTCCAGTTCACATCAGGCTAAAGTCCCGCTCGCGCGCCGCCCCCCGCAACCGACGGGGTCGCTCCGCGCAACGCACAGGCAGGCGTCCGGCCTGGTCGGAGGAAGCTCCGGCGCAAGGACGCCGAATACATCCGCACCCTGAGCGCCGCACTGGCGCATCCAGGAACAACAGAGACCATCATGGGCCGCGCGCACGCCCCCCAATATTGTCCGCTTAACGCCGCCCCCAACGGGGCCGGGCCGGGCGACGTGCTGCGCGCCACATCAACAGACCGGCGGCTGCGCCAAGAGCGCGCCCCCCGTCGAAGAGAGACATTCGATGACAAAAAAGATGCTCATCGACGCCGCGCACGCCGAAGAAACGCGTGTCGTCGTCATGGACGGAAGCCGAATTGAAGAATTCGACTTCGAAAGCCAAAGCCGTAAGCAGCTGCGCGGGAATATCTACCTCGCGAAGGTGACGCGCGTGGAGCCCAGCCTGCAAGCCGCCTTTATCGAGTATGGCGGCAACCGGCACGGCTTCCTGGCCTTCAACGAAATCCACCCCGACTACTACCAGATCCCGCTGGCCGACCGCGAGGCGCTGGCCCGCGAGCTGGCCGAGGACGACGACGAGCCGGCGCCGCCCAAGCGCGACCGGGGCCGGGGCCGTTCGCGCGCCAAGCCGGCCGCCCGGGAAGAGGCCGATCCGACGATCGAGGCTTCCGAAGACGGCGATGAAACCGAGGCCCGTGAGGATCACGGCCACGACGATCAGAACGGCGACGACGAGCATCACAGCGAAAGCTCGGGCAAGTCGGCCGCCTCGGACGACGATGACGACGACATGGAAGAAGAGGTCGAGCGCCGCCGTCGCCGCCTCATGCGCAAATACAAGATCCAGGACGTCATCCGTCGCCGGCAGATCATGCTGGTCCAGGTCGTCAAGGAAGAGCGCGGCAACAAGGGCGCGGCCCTGACCACCTACCTGTCCCTGGCCGGCCGTTACGGCGTGCTGATGCCCAACACCGACCGGGGGGGCGGCATCAGCCGCAAAATCGTCTCGGTCACCGACCGCAAGCGCCTGAAGACCGTCGTCCAGGGGCTGGGCGTGCCAAAGGGCCTGGGCCTCATCGTCCGCACGGCCGGCGCCAAGCGCACCAAGGCCGAGATCAAGCGCGACTACGAGTATCTGATGCGGCTGTGGGAAAACATCCGCGACACCACCCTCAACTCCGTGGCCCCCGCCCTCATCTATGAGGAAGAGGACCTGGTGAAGCGGGCGATCCGCGACCTGTTCGACAAGGACATCGACAGCGTCCAGGTCGAGGGCGAGGCCGGGTACAAGGAAGCCCGCGACTTCATGCGGATGATCATGCCCAGCCAGGCCTCCAAGGTCATGGCCTATCGCGAGCCGACGCCGCTGTTCGTTGCCCACCGGATAGAGAACCAGCTATCGCAGATCTACACGCCGGTCGTGCCGCTGCGCTCGGGCGGCTATCTGGTGATCAACCAGACAGAGGCCCTGGTGGCCGTCGACGTGAACTCCGGCCGCGCCACCCGCGAGCGGAACATCGAGGCGACCGCGCTGAAGACCAACATGGAGGCGGCCGAAGAGACCGCCCGCCAACTGCGTCTACGCGACCTGGCCGGCCTGATCGTCATCGACTTCATCGACATGGATGAGTCGAAGAACAACCGGGCGGTCGAGAAGAAGCTGAAGGACGCCCTGAAGGACGACCGCGCCCGGGTCCAGATGGGCAAGATCAGCGGTTTCGGCCTGATGGAGATCAGCCGCCAGCGCCGCCGTTCCGGCGTGCTGGAAGGCACCACCCACGTCTGCGAACATTGCGCCGGCACCGGCCGCGTCCGCTCGGTGGAGTCCAGCGCCCTGTCGTCCCTGCGCACCGTCGAGGGCGAGGCCCTGAAGGGGCCTGGTGAGGCGACCCTGAAGGTCCCGCGCGCCGTCGGCCTCTACATCCTCAATGAGAAGCGCAACCACCTGGCGCGGATCCACGAAGGCCTGGGCCTGTTCGTCACCATCGTCATCGACGACGCCATGAACCACGCCGACCACGAGATCGAGCGCACGGCCAGCGAGGCGCGCCCCGAGCACGCCGTGGTGCATCACACCCCGCTGCAGGCCTATGTGCCCGACGACGACGACTTCGATGACAGCGCCGTCGAGGACGAGGAAGAGGAAGAAGAAGACGAAGAAATCCTCGAAGCCGAGGGCGACGAAGACGAAGAGGGTGGCCGCAACCCGGTCGTCGCCCGTGAAGCCCGCGGCGAGAGCGAAGAGCACGCTGAGGACGATGGCGAACGCGCCGGCCGTGGCCCCCGCCGCCGCCGCCGTGGCCGTCGTGACGGGGCCG
>JBKJSF010000051.1:0-22086 GCA_046595895.1 Caulobacter sp.
TCGACCGACAGCTTGCCGCCATCGACGCCGAGACCGACGAGGGCGTCAGCAACGGCCTTCGAACGGCGCTGCGACAGGCCGACGTTGTAGCGGGCCGAACCGGAGGTGTCGGCGTGACCGACAACCACGATGCGGGTGGCGCCACCGGCCGACGCGTACTGAGCGGCTTCCGAAACCACGGTCTGGGCTTCCGGCGTCAGGATCGATTGATCGAACGGGAAGTAGACAATGAATTCGCGCGCTTCATACGCCGGAGGCGGCGGAGGCGGCGGCGGCAGGGGTTCGGGCGGCGGCGGCGGCGGGGCCGGCGGCTCCGGCGGCGGGGGCGGCGGCGCGGCGGCGCGAGCGAAGCTGTAGCGCAGACCGAAGGTCAGCGACTGGTCTTCGTACTGGCCTTCGATGTCGCCCACGGTCGGAATGACCAGCGGGTTCAGCACCGATTGCTTGGTGCGGAAACGCAGGTCGTTGCCGTCGAGGTAGCGGTAGGTGACGTCGGCGGTCAGACGCTCGGTGATGTCGAAGCTGACGCCGCCAAGGAACTGCCAGGCAAAGGCGGTGTCATCGTCATCGACCGCCAAGGAGCCATAGACGGCGTTGTCATTGAAGCGACCGGCGAAGTCCATATCAACGTAATTGACGCCGATGCCCGCGCCGATGAACGGGCGGAACTTCGAGTTCGGAAAGAAGTCGTAAATGACGTTCGCCATGCCCGTGTAGGCTTCGATCGATCCGTCGGGACGATCGCAGGGCACCAGCGGCAGGGTCACCGAACAGATTTGGTCGGGGACCAGAACGCGGGACGGATCGCCGGAGATGGAGTCGATGTCGCCCGTGCGAACGCCCAGTTCCAGTTCCACGCGCCAGTGGGGCGTGATCTGGTAGCCGAGCCGCCCGAAGCCGGCGATGTTGTCTTCTTGCTGGATCTCGTACTGGTAGCGCGCGCCATCGGCGGCGACGCCCTCGGACGAGGAGTCGATCGCCTCGGGCCAGTGATAGCCGAGGTCGAACGCCCCGTACCAGCCGCGCTCTTGAGCCATGGCCTGCGGAGCGAGCGCCATGGCTGCGATCGCACCCACACCGCTCAGCAACAGTGCTTTCTTCTTCAAGGTGAGCCCCTCACTCTAGTCGTTTTGCCAACGCGCCATCGCTCGGCATGATAAGTTTCGCACGGCTGGACCAATCCCCTGTCGCATCTCCGTCCTGTAAGGAACGAACATGCGGAAGGAACCCCTCCTGACCGCGGTCGATGGCTCAACACCCTCGGGACCAATAGGTTCCCAAAAAATGTCAGGTCGTCGACCTGCTGCGCAAACCATGCGCGATGGCCGCGACCTTACGCCACGGGATTGGGAATTTCCAGCCTTCCCTAACGTCAAAGACGCCTTGGGTGCTCAAGCTTTCTCGGGGGCATTCTCGTCCAGTTCGGCGAGCCAGGCATCGACCCGGGCGTCGGAGGGCATGCGCCAGTCGCCGCGTGGCGACAGTGCGCCGCCGGAGGATATCTTCGGGCCGTTAGGGACTGCCGAGCGCTTGAATTGGTTGGCGAAGAACCGGGTCAGGAACAGTCGCAGCCAAGCCTTAATGACTGGTAGATCATGGTTTTTTCGATCTTTTTCGGGGATTTCCGCCGGCCACTCCCGAGTGCTGTGGGGACCCCAGGCCTCAAAGCCGAGGTAGGCGATCCGGGATGGCGGGAACCCATAGCGAGCGAGGTAGTGCAGGTTGAAATCCTGCAGGGCGTAGGGCCCGACGATGGCCTCCGTGGACTGGGTTTGGCCGCTGTGGCTTGCCGGTATCAGTTCGGGAGAAATTTCCGAGCCGAGCACGTCGCGCAGCACCTGAGCGGTGTTTTCATCGACCTCGCCCGATCCGGCCACGAAGCGGATCAGGTGCTGGATGAGCGTCTTGGAGACGGATCCATTGGGATTGTAGTGGCTCATATGGTCGCCGACGCCGTAGGTGCACCAGCCGAGCGCCAGTTCCGAAAGGTCACCGGTCCCCACCACCAGCCCGCCATGCTGGTTGGCCAGCCTGAACAGGTAGTCGGTCCGCAGGCCGGCCTGGACGTTCTCGAAGGTGATGTCGTGCACCGCTTCACCCTTGGCGAACGGGTGGTCCATGGCGGCCAGCATGGTCATCGCCGTCGGCCGGATGTCGAGCTCGGCGGCGGTGACGCCCAGGGCGGTCATCAGCCGCCAGGCGTTGGCCTTGGTGGCGTCCGATGTGGCGAACCCCGGCATCGTCCAGCCCATCACGTTGGTGCGCGACAGCCCCAGGGCGTCCATCACCTTGGCGGCGACCAGCAGGGCCTGGGTCGAGTCGAGCCCGCCGGAGACGCCGATGATCAGCTTGTTGAGACCCGTCGATTTCAGCCGCTGGGCCAGGCCCTGAACCTGGATGTTATAGGCCTCGTGGCATTCCTCGGCCAGGCGACCGCTGTCGCTGGGCACGAAGGGATAGCGCTCCAGCGGCCGGGCCAGCTCGAGCACGCCCTCGGGCGGGGCGATCTGAAGGGCGATGCGGCGGAAGGGCGTGCGCGGCCGACTGACGGCCGCGTCGCCGAAGGTGACGGTCCGGCGACGCTCCTGCCGCAGGCGCAGGATGTCGATGTCGGCGATGGCCATCGTCGAGGCGGTCGGAAACCGCTGGCTCTCGGTCAGCTGGGCGCCCAGTTCGAACACCGCCGCCTGGCCATCCCAGGCGTTGTCGGTGGTGGATTCACCCGGTCCGGCGGCCGAGTAGACATAGGCCGCCTGGCAGCGCAGCGACTGACTTGCACAGAGAAGCTGGCGCTCGCGCGCCTTGCCGATGACGATGTTGCTGGCCGACAGGTTGAGCAGGATTTCCGCCCCGGCCACGGCCGCCGACGTCGAGGGCGGCTCCGGCGTCCAGACGTCCTCGCAGATCTCGACCGCGAAGGTCGCCGCCGCCTTGCCGAGCATTTCGATGTCGAACAGCAGGTCGGTCCCGAAGGGGGCGGCCTTGCCGACGACCTTGAGCGTCCGCCCGACGACGCCGAGTCCGGAGGCGAACCAGCGCCGCTCGTAGTATTCCCGGTAGTTGGGCAGGAAGGTCTTGGGCACGACGCCAAGGATCGCCCCGCCCTGGATGACCACGGCGCAGTTGTAGAGCCGGCTCTCGCCCCGCAGCGGCGCCCCGACCACGAAAGCCGGCCGCAGAGTCGTGCTCGCCTTCACCAGGGAGCCGATCGCCGCCTCGACGGCGTCGAGCAAGGCCTCCTGATGAAACAGGTCGTCGATCGAATAGGCCGACAGCCCCAGTTCCGGGAAGGTCATCAGCGCCACGCCCTCGGCATGGCCCCGCTCGACCAGCGCCAGGGTCTCAGCGGCGTTGCGGACCGGGTCGGCGACGGCGGTCAGCGGCACGCAGCCGGCCACCCGGACAAAGCCGTGCCGGTAGGGTGAGCGGAAGGGCAGATCGGTGGGCGTGCGCATGGCCATGACAGCTATATAGAGGCAGGCCGTCCGATGGGGGAGGCCTCACTCACCCCATCTGGTGCAACACCGCTCCACGTTCGGCCTGCCCCCGGTCGCCGACCTCGTCGGCGGTTTGGCGGACCAACCGCAAGGAGACCAGCAACTCACGCAGTTCATCCCGCGCCGCCTGGCGCGGAGAGCTGACGTTGGAAGGCCGCACCCCGGGGACCAGGTCGGCGATGGTCAGGCCGAAAGGGAACATCTCGCGATAGGCCACCCGCTCGCGCAGGGACGGACCCATGCGGAAACCGACCTCGTCGGCCAGGGCCTCCAGGCCGTGGGTCAGGCGCTCGCGGTTGCGGCCGTCGTTGGCGGCCATGCGGTTGCGCAGGACCACCCAGTCGAGGCTTCGGCCGTGAGCCCCGCGCATGTCCCGCGCGTCCTGCACCACCCGGGTGTAGAGGCTGGGTCGCAACAGCCGAAGGGTCAGGGGGTCGACCTGACCCAGCACGTCGAAGTCGACGAAGCTGTCGTTCATCGGGGTGACGACCAAATCCGCCTGCAGATGGGCGCAGCGCGACACCGCCGTGTCGGAGCCGGGCGTGTCGATGACCAGCAGGTCTGCGTCGCCCAACGCCATGGCGACGGCGCTTTCGAAGCGGCCGACAACCTCGGCCTCGTCGGCCGCGGCCAGCATCATCGGGTCTTCGGCCAGCTTGTATTCCAGGGGCACCGGGGCCTCGACGCCGGCCGCGGGCAGCCAGCTGCGGCGGTTGGCCAGGAAGCGGCTCAGGCTCTGCTGGCGCAGGTCGGCGTCGATCACCGCCACGCGCTGGCCGTGATACAGCATCGAGGTAGCAATCAGCGCGGCGAGGGTCGACTTGCCGGCCCCGCCCTTCTCGTTGCCGACAACGATCACTCGCGCCCCGGGCGCCACCGATTTGTGAGCCCGTTGATGGTCGTTGCGTGCGCCGTCGCGCCACCAGATCGGCTTGTCCATGCCCCGTCCCCGTCCCCGTTCGATACGCCTTGGCGCGTACCGAGCCAGGAGCCTGCAACCAGCAGGCCAAGGGTCTTTACCATGATCCACTCAGTTTGGGCGAATCCTGGTCTGCGAAGTTTGTTTGAAGGCGGGTCTGCTTAACGAACCAGCAGGGCGAGGGCGAACACCGCCACCAACGCCCAGGGGGCGATCGCGACAGCAAGCTGGCCGGGAGTCGAAGGCTCACCGGCGGCCAGAGGAGAAAGACGGAACAGATTGAACAGCGGCATGACCGTGACATCCCCGAACAATGCAGAATCTACGCCGCAAAACTTACGCCTTCCTTTTTGTCCTACGAATGCGGCACGGCCGCGCTGTGGGAACTTGTCGCATGCACGATGCGGGGACGTTTCGTGCGCCAAGGGAACAAGGGTTACGCGCCGTTCATTTGCGCGTCAGGCGACGATCGCTATCGTGGCCCCGACCAGCTCATCCTTTCCGTGGGCTCTGGAGTTTTCCGCTTGTCCAGCCTGCGCAAACCTGTCCTTTCGCTCCGCGACCTGAAGGTTCGTTTCGACACCCCCGATGGCGTGGTCGAGGCGGTGCGCGGCGTCTCCCTTGACGTCGGACAGGGCGAATGTCTCGGCGTGGTCGGGGAAAGCGGCTCGGGCAAGAGCCAGACCTTCATGACCGTCATGGGCCTGCTGGCCCAGAACGGCACGGCGACCGGATCGGCGACCTTCGAGGGCCAGGAGCTGCTGGGCCTCAAGCCCTCGGCGCTGAACAGGATTCGTGGCTCGAAGATGACGATGATCTTCCAGGACCCGCTGACCGCCCTGACGCCGCATGTGAAGATCGGCGAGCAGATCGCTGAGCCCCTGCGCCTGCACCTGGGCGTCTCCGACAAGGAGGCCAAGGCCCGCGCCCGCCAGTGGCTGGATCACGTCCGCATCCCCGAGGCCGCCCGGCGGATGAACCAGTATCCGCACGAGCTCTCAGGCGGCATGCGCCAGCGGGTGATGATCGCCGGGGCCATGGCCTGCGATCCGGCCCTGCTGATCGCAGACGAACCGACCACGGCGCTGGATGTGACGGTGCAGGCCGAGATCCTCGACCTGATGGCCGAGCTGCAGCGCGAGACGCGCACCGCCCTGGTGCTGATCACCCACGACATGGGGGTCATCGCCCGGCTGGCCGACCGGGTCTGCGTGATGAAGGACGGGGCCTATGTCGAGGAGGGCACGGCCGCCGACCTCTTCGCCACCCCCCAGACCGCCTATACGCGCAGCCTGCTCGACGCCATTCCGCGCCTCGACCGCGAGGATCGGGGCGGCCGGCCGACACTCGATCCGGTCAAGTCCGACGCGCCCATCGTCGTCCAGGGCGATGCGGTGAAGGTCTGGTTTCCGGTCCGCCAGGGCATGCTCGGCCGGAAGGTCATGCTGCGCGCCGTCGACGGCGTCGATTTCTCCATCCGCCAGGGCGAAACCCTCGGCGTGGTCGGCGAGAGCGGTTGCGGAAAGTCGACCCTCAGTCGCGCCGTCCTGCGCCTGCTGCCCAAGGGCAGCGGCGAGCTGGGCGGCGCGATCACCGTCATGGGCCGGGACATCACCAAGGCTGACGAGGAAACGATGCGCAAGGCGCGCCGCGACCTGCAGATCGTCTTCCAGGACCCGCTGGCCAGCCTCGACCCGCGCTCGACCGTCGGCGATTCCATCGCCGAGCCGTTGCGCGTCTTCCGCCCCGAACTGAGCCGCCGCGAGCGGGAGGTGGAGGCGGCCGGGATGATGGAGCGCGCCGGCCTGTCGCCCACCCTGATCAACCGCTATCCGCACGAGCTTTCCGGCGGCCAGAACCAGCGGGTCGGCATCGCCCGGGCGATGATCCTGAAACCGAAACTGGTCATCTGCGACGAGGCGGTCAGCGCCCTCGACGTCTCGATCCGCGCCCAGATCATCGACCTGCTGATCAATCTCCAGAAGGAGATGGGCATGGCGATGATGTTCATCAGCCACGACCTGGCCGTGGTCCGCGAGATCAGCCACCGGGTGATGGTGCTCTATCTCGGCCGGGTCATGGAGCAGGCCTCGCGCGAGCGCCTCTACGCCGCCCCGCAGCATCCCTACACCAAGGCGCTCCTCTCGGCCGCGCCGATCCCCGACCCGGCCATCGAGCGCAGCCGCAAGCGCGTCCGCCTGACCGGCGAGCCGCCGTCGCCCCTGGATCCCCGGTCGGCCTTGCGTTTCCTGCCCTCGCGGCTCACCGTCGATCCAACCGCCCCGGTCTACATTCCGCGGTTGAATGAAGTGGAGCCGGGTCATCTTGTCAGCGAATACGATCCGGCCTGATTTTTTCTTGAGGGGCGTAAGATGATGATCCGCCGTGGTTTCCTGCTGTCGGGGGCAGTCGCCGCCCTCCTGGCTCCCCTCGCCGGCGCTGTCGCCGCCACCGCGCCGCCGGTCGAAAAGCGCCAGGTCGGGACCCTGACCCTGGAGAACGTGCCGCAGACGCCGCCCGCCGTGCGCGAGGCCCTGCGCCGCTACCAGAACGCCCGCTCGGCCGGCTTCGCCAGCTGGCTGGAAGACGGCTCGATGCTGATCGCCACCCGCTTTGGCCAGACCAGCCAGCTGCACCGCGTCGCCCGCCCCGGTGGCGACCGGACGCAGCTGACCTTCTTCGACGAGCCGGTCGGCGGGGCCGAGGGCGTGCCTGGCTCACGTGACCAGTTCATCTTCAGCAAGGACACCGGCGGCGACGAGTATTTCCAAGGGTATCTGATGGGCCTCGAGGGCGCTGAAACGCCCTTCACCGAGCCCGGCACGCGCAACCAGTCGATGACCTTCAGCAGGGACGGCAAGACCCTGGCCTGGGCCCGGGTCGGCAAGGGCGATCCCGACTACGACATCGTCACCATGACCGTCGGCGATCCGGCCAGCCGCAAGAAGGTGCTGGACGCCAGCGGCGCCACCGCCCCCATCGCCTTCTCGCCGGACGGTAAGGCCCTGCTGCTCGGCCGTTTCATCTCGGCCACCTCCGGCAAGCTCTATCTGCTCGACCTGACCAGTGGTCAGGTGACGGAACTGAACCCCTCGAAGAGTGACATTTCCTATGGCGGCGGCCAGTTCGCGCCCGACGGCAAGTCGGTGCTCCTGCTCAGCGACGAGGGCGGCGACTTCAAGCGGCTGGTCAGCCTCGACCTTGCGACCGGCAAGTCGGCGCCGATCTCGCCGCCGGACCTGAAGTGGGACGTCGAGGAGTTCGACCTCTCCCCTGACGGCCGCCTGCTGGCCTATGGCGTCAACGAGGGCGGCCGCAGCCGCGTCGTGGTTCAGGGCTTCCGCAGCCGCCAGGCCGTCCCGCAACCCAACCTGCCGGTCGGCGTCCTGGGCGCCCTGAAGTTCTCGCCCGACAGCAAGAGCCTGGCCATCGGCCTCAACGCCGCCACCTCGCCGGCCGACGTCCATGTCTTCGACCCCGGCAACGGAACGCTGACTCGCTGGACCTACAGCGAGGCCGGCGGCCTTGATCTGGCCGCCCTGCGCGAGCCAGAGCTGGTCAGCTTCAAGTCCTTTGATGGACTGAAGGTCCCGGCCTGGGTCTACAAGCCTGCCAGGATCAACGGCCGCGCGCCGGTGATCATCGACATCCACGGCGGCCCGGAAGGCCAGGACCGGCCGGGCTTCAGCACCCGTCGCCAGTACTGGGCGGCGGAGCTGGGGGCGGTGACCATCGCCCCCAACGTCCGCGGTTCCGAGGGCTACGGCAAGCGCTACATCCAGCTCGACAACGGCCCCCTGCGCCAGGACAGCGTCAAGGACATCGGCGCCCTGCTCGACTGGATCGCCGCCCAACCGGACCTCGATAAGGACCGGGTCATCGTCTATGGCGGCAGCTACGGCGGCTTCATGGTGCTGGCCTCGCTGGCCGCCTATAGTGACCGCCTGGCAGGGGCCATCGACATCGTCGGCATCTCCAACTTCAAGACCTTCCTGACCAACACCGAAGGCTACCGCCGGGATCTTCGCCGGGCCGAGTATGGGGACGAGCGCGACCCGGCCATGGCCAAGATCTTCGACCAGATCTCGCCGCTGAACCTTACGGCGAAGATGCGCAAACCCCTGTTCGTCATCCAGGGCCGCAACGACCCCCGCGTCCCCTGGACCGAGGCCGAACAAATGGTCGCCGCCCTGCGCGGCCAGGGCGGCGATGTCTGGTACATGCTGGCCGGCGACGAGGGCCACGGGTTCCGCAAGAAGCAGAACGTCGACGCCCAGCGCGAGGCCGAGACGCTGTTCCTCGGCAAGGTGTTCGCGAAGTAGCTATTTCGGACGAACCTCCATCCGGTAGGGGATGTAGAGGGCCAGCTCCAGCGGCGCCGATTGGTACCAGCTGATCGGCAGCTGCAGATTGTTGACGGTGACTCCATAGCCGTCGCCGAACACGCCGGCGGTCTTCAGCGAGTCCTGCGCGACCAAAGTGATGACGTCGCCGCGATACTGCTCCGGCCGGATCAGGCTGAGGTTCACCGAGGCCGTCGCCAGCACCTCGGTACGGCCCGCCTTGGAGACTTTCTTGATGAAGGCGTCGATCCGCCCGCTGGCGCTGTCGAGGGTGTCGGTCGGAACGACGCGGGTCTTGATCAGCAGGGTCACCTGGCTGGTGTCCGGCCGGGCGGCCGGTCCGATCAGGGCGTCGATCATCGTCTCGTCGATATTGCCGACCACCTCCTCGCCAAGGCCCAGTTCGATGCTCGGATCCTTGGCCGCCGCCGCGATCATGTTCTTGAGGGTGGCCTTCAGCTCGGCGCGCCGCTGACTGGCGTCACGGGTGTCGCAGACGACATTGACCTGGACCAGCAGATTGTCCGCCCGCTTGCGCAGCACCACGTGCGGCGTTTCGGTGGCGTCGTATTCGGAGATCCGCGAGGCGGTGACGATGACCTCCTCTACGCCGCCGTCCTGAGCCAGAGCCGGCAGGGCGATGAGGCTGGCCAGCGCCAGGCCGACGATGAGTTTACGCATGCGTTGAAGTCCTCCCAGGCCGAGTGCGTCAGTCTCGGTCCCTACCGTCAAGTGCGCTCGTCGAACGAGGGTCGATCTGGCCGAGTATCTGAGGCAGGATAACCAAAAAGGGAATCTGCCACTCCGTTCAGTTCACCGGCACCTATCCGCGCCATCGACCGGCCTGCTGGTCATCATCGGCGACTTTGACAACGACGGCGACGTCAGCGGCGATTTGGGCGGCTGGGCCCTGTAGGGCCGGGCGGTCCGGCGTCCGCTGCCGCGTTATATCCTGGCACGACCCTTATCGAAGCGGGGTCCATTATACCGCAGATCGCCGGGCCAACAAAAAAGGGCGCGCGTTTGCTGAAGGCCGTGGAAAGGGGCTCAAACCGCCCAGGCTGCTGCTCCTGCGTGGGTCCGGGCTGCGAATAGGTAGCCCCGGACGTGGGTCGATCTTTAGGTTGATCGGCGGGGGCTGTGGGTCGAAAGTGCTACGCGGCGACCTACGCCCCCGGCCGGGACCCGAAAAGGCCGATGAGTATGTCTAGATGTATTGCGCAAAGCCCCAGCGGGCGGCGTTTTGCAGTGGGATGAGCGGGCTTTTGGCGGCGGCTGAAGGCCGATGCGGCCTAGGCGGCGGCGCGGTAGGCCGGGTTGCGCACGTACAGCCCAGGCCGGCCGCTCACCGGCCGGAAGGCCTCGGTGCTGCCCTCGGTGGTCTCGCCCTCGCCGAGGATCAGCAGGCCGTCGGCCGGCAGCAGGGCGGCGATGCTCTCCAACACTCTGCGGCGATAGGGCGTGTCCATCAGGCCGAGCAAATTGCGGCAGAAGATGACGTCAAACCGGCCCATGACCGTCAGGTCGGAGATCAGATTGACTCGCCGCCAGCGCACCCGCTGGCGGATGCGGGGGGTCAGCCGCCAGTTGTCCTCGACCTTCTCGAAGTGCTGCAGCAGCTGTCGGATGGGCAGGCCGCGCTGGACCTCGAACTGGGTGTAGAGCCCAGACTGGGCTTTCTCCAGCGCCCGTTCGGCGATGTCGGAGCCATAGATTTCGATCCGGGTCCCGGCCGCCAGGCTGTCGGCCTCCTCGGCGATCATCGCCAGGCTGTAGGCCTCCTCGCCGGTGCCACAGGCGCAGCTCCACACCCGGATCGGCTCGGCCCCGCGCAGGCGGGCGAGGGTCGGCAGCAGGTCTTTCTGGAAGGCGACGAAGGGGGCGCGGTCGCGGAAGAAGCCGGTCTCGCCCTGAGCCAGGGCCTCGACCACCGCCCAGATCAGCTTTTCCTCGCGCAGACCGCGCAGGGCGGCGGCCATCTCGGGAATGCCGGGGAAATTCTCGCGCCGGGCCAGGGGGCCCAGGCGGCTTTCGATCAGATAGGTCTTCGACGGGTCGATCTTCAGCCCGGCGCGGGCTCGGGCCAGGGCGGCGAACAGTTCGATGTCCTGCGGGCTCATACCAGCCCCGCCTGGGCGAACTTCGCCTCGATGATGTCGCCGTCGAAGGGCTTCATGATGTATTCGGTGGCCCCGGCGTCCAACGCCTCGCGGATGCGGTCCGGCTCGGTCTCGACACTGCAGAACACCACCTGCGGGGCATCGCCGCCGGGCTCGGTCCTGAGCAGCCGCAGGAAGTCGATGCCGTTCATCACCGGCATGTTCCAGTCCAGCAGGATGGCGTCGGGCATGGCCGCGCGGCACCAGGCGAGCGCCTCCATCCCGTCGGCGGCCTCGGCGATTTCAAAGCCGAGGTCCTCCAGGATGCGGCGGGCCACCTTGCGGATCACCCGGCTGTCATCGACGACGAGACAGGTCTTCACGGCTGCGGAATGCTCCTTGTCCAGCCGTCTGTTGTGGGGCGTGTCGGTTAAGAGAGGGTGAGGGCCGTTAAGAATTTAGCCCGAAGGGCCCCCTTCTCCCGCTCGCCGGGAGAAGGGAAAACTCAGGCCGGCGCCCAGGCCGCCAGGGTCAGCTTGTCGTCGCCGGCCTCGACCGCCACCTGGCCGCCGGCCTGGGCCACCAGGCTGTGGACGTAGAAGGCCTGGATCCAGGCGCCGCCCATGGCCTCACCCTTGGGCTTGCCGAGCAGGCCGCCGGCCACCTCGGGTTTCAGGCGAACGCGCGGGCCGGTTCCCTCGACGCTCAACGCGATACGGCCGCCGGCCTCGACCACCCGGGCGGTGACTTGGCCGCCGGTCGGCAGGGCCGTGCCGGCGATCTGGCAGAGGTTGAGCAGGCTCCGGGCCGACGGCTTGTTGAGCGAGGCGGGCGCCACCTCCCAGATCAGGGTCGGCTTCATGTGGCCGAAGATGCTCTGGGCCAGGGCCTCCAGGTCGCGGGTGTCGAACACCTCGACCGTCGAGGCCGAGCCGAACGCCGCCCGGCAGAAGGACAGCAGATCGGCCAGCTTGCGGGCGCTCTGGGCGATCAGGGCCATGGCGTCTTCGCGCATATCCTGCGCCGTCGGGTCGTCGAGCAGGTCGAGGCCGGAGACAATGGCGCTGGCCGGGCTGATGAAGTCGTGACACAGCCGCGCCGCCAGCTGGGCGGCCAGATCGACCGGATCGGCGATCAGGGCGGGTTCGGTGGAGGCATAGGCTTCGGCGGCGTCGGTCATTCCTTGAGTCTAGCGGTGATTTGGGCGGCGAGCCAACGGGGGCGGCGCGCATGCCAGGCCTGACAAACCGCCGACGAACCGCTAGAGCCTTCTCGCCATGGCGCTTAAGCCCCCCTTCCTCGAGCCCGGCGCCCTGGTGCGGCATCGGGATCGACCGGACTGGGGCCTGGGGCAGGTGCAATCCTGCATCGGCCATCGGGTGACCGTGGACTTCGAGCATGCCGGCAAGCAGGCGCTGGATACGCGCACCGTGCGGCTGGACGTTTTGGACGATGGAGAATTCGAGTGAGCGCTGACACTCAAGGCAAGGATGGGGACAACATCGGCGCCGTGCTAGCTGACATCGTCGAGCAAGCCGGTCGACTCATCCTGCCCCTGTGGCGCACGGCCCTGACGGTCGATGCCAAGGCCGACGACAGCCCGGTCACCGAGGCCGACCGCCAGGGCGAGATCCTCATCACCCGCCTGCTGGCCGAGCGTTTCCCGGACGTGCCCGTCATCGGCGAGGAGCACGCCTCCGAGTACGGCACGCCTGACCAGATCGGCCCCCGCTTCTTCCTTGTGGATCCGGTCGACGGCACCAAGGCCTTCGTGCGCGGCGACCCCAGTTGGACCGTCAACATCGGCCTGATCCAGGACCGCCACCCCGTCGCCGGCGCGGTCTGCTGCCCGCCCAGCGGCGAGACCTGGTTCACCTCGGCGTCGGGGGCCTTGAAGCGGGTCCATGGCGCCCCGGCCCAGGCCTGCCGGGTGCGGCCCTGGCCGCAGGGCCAGGCCGTGGCCCTGATCAGCCACACCATGAAGGAAGAGACCACCCGCAGGCTGGCCGAGACCTACCGGTTCGACACCACCCTGGCGATGGACTCATCGGTGAAGCTCTGCCGCATCGCCGAGGGCGGGGCCGACATCTACCCGCGCCACGGCCCGACCAGCGAATGGGACATCGCCGCCGCCCAGGCCGTGCTGGAGGCCGCCGGCGGCACGGTGCTGACCCCGGAAGGCACGCCCTTCCTCTATGGCAAGGCCGACGAGCAGTTCCGCAACGGCTGGTTCGTGGCGCGCGGCGGTTAGGGCTCCGTCCCTCCCCGAATTGGGGAGGGAAGACGCGCGTTGCGCGTCGGGTGGGGAAGCCGGCCACGGACTCCCAGAGCCATGGGTCTTGACGAGCAATACCGCCGGATGGTGACCCACTTCCCCACCCGGCGCTTCGCGCCTGCCCTCCCCAATTCGGGGAGGGAGGTTTGCTAGCCCTTCGGCGCCTTGGCCAGCTGGTCCTCTCGCCATCCCTTCTCCTGCTCGATGAGCTCTTCGGAGGCGATGCCGGCGAAGTCCTCGGGCTCGAAGAAGCGGCGCAGTTCGATGACGTCCTCGACGTCGCCGTCCTTGAAGTCGGGGCGCGGCACCTTGGCCAGCCACATCAGGGCTTCGTCCCAATCCTTGACGTTGAGCACCCAGTAGCCGCCGATCAGCTCCTTGGTCTCGGCGAACGGCCCGTCGGTGATCACCCGCTTGCCGCCCTTGAAGGAAAGCCGCGCGCCCTTGCTGGACGGGTGCAGGCCGGCCCCGTCGACCATCACGCCGGCGGCGATCAGCTCGTTGTTGAAAACGCCCATGGCCTCGACCTGCTCGGTGGTCGGCATGACGCCGGCTTCGCTGTCGGCCGTGGCCTTGACGATCATCAGAACACGCATGGTTTCCACTCCCGTTGGAGGCCGCATTTTCGTTCGTGAGGGGCGGCCGTTCGCCCCCCAGGACGAACGGCCCTCCGGCGGGCCGACATTTTTTCTTCGAAGTTTTTTCAGGCCCGCTTCACCGACAGGATCTTCACATTGGTCGCCAGCATCTGGCCGACCATGGCCGGGTTATCGGCCTTCTGCGACTTGGGCATGACCAGGATGCGTTTGACGATTTCCATCCCCTCGACCACTCGGCCGAAGGCGGCGAAGCCGGCGTTGTCGCCGGTTGCGGCGGGATTGGCGTCCAGATAGCCGGCGTCGCCGACGCAGATGAAGAAGTCACTGGTTCCCGTGCCCGGCGCGTAGCGGGCCAGGCTCAGCGTGCCATCGACATGTTTCAGGCCGGTCTGGCTGGTCGGCTCATGGGCCACCGGCCGGATCGGCTTGCCGGGTTTGGCCCCGCCCTGAACCAGGCCCATCAGCGGATTGGTCGCCACCGCCATGCCCCGGTAGATCTCCCCGCCGTTGTAGCGGCCGGCGTCGACGTAGCGGAGGAAGTTGGCCACCGTCAGCGGGGCCTTGTCGCCAGCCAGCTCCAGCACCAGCGGGCCCTCGGCCGTGGTCATGGTCAGGCGCGCGACGCCGGGGGCGGGGGTCTGGGCGAGAACGGGGCCGGCCGCCGTGGCAGCCAGGCCGGCGAGGACAGTTCGGCGGATCATGAGCGATCTCCTTCGCCTCGAACCCTAGCCCGAGGCCTCGCCGCCTGACTACCGCCGGATGTTGGCGAGAATCTGTACCGCGAAATCGACGTCGGCTTCGGTGTTGCGGAAACTGGGTGTCAGCCGCACATGCCGCGTCGCATAGGGCGCCGCCGAGCCGATCACCTTCGACTGGCGAAGCCGCCGCACCACCGCATCGGCCGACAGTCCCGGCAGGTCGAAACTGACGATGCCGGCGCTCAAAGCCGGGTCCATCGGCGTGCGCACCACCACATGCGGCAGCTGGCTGAGGGCCAGCTTCAGCCGGCTGGCCAGGCCGTGGGTGCGGGCGGCGATCGCCGCCTTGCCGACCATGCCGTGGAAGGCGAAAGCCTCGGTCAGGGCCCAGACATGTTCGAAGGCCTTGAAGCCGCCCGGCGTCATCCGCGCCCCGGTCGTCGCCCCCGGATCGTAGCCGCCCAGCCAGGCGCCATAGGCGTTGGGGGCCAGGAAGCTTGGAATGGTCGGTGCGAAACGGCCGATGCTTTCCGGCTTAAAAAACACCACCCCGGTGCCGCGCGGCCCGAACAGCCACTTGTGGCAGCCGGCGACCAGCACGTCGGCCCCCAGCTGGTTGAAGCTCACATCCTCCACGCCAAAGCCATGCACGCCGTCGACGCAGAGCAGCACCTTTCTGTGCGGCTCGCGCCCGGCGTTGACGCCGCGCAGGGCGGCGGCGATCTGCGGGATCGGCATCTTCAGGCCGGTCGAACTGTGCACCCAGGTCAGGGCCAGCACCCGGGTCCGCTCGGTGATCGCCGCCATCAGCCGCCCGACGATCTGGGCCGCGTTGGCCGTCGCCGCCTGGTCGAACAGACTAATTTTCCGAATTGTCGCGCCGCTGCGAATGGCCGCCATCCGCAGGCTCTCATGGGTGACATAGTAGTCGTGGGTGGTGGTCAGGACCTCCTCGCCGTAGCCGATCAGCAGGCCGTTGTAGACCAGGCCGATGCCGCTGGTGGTGCTCTCGACCAGGGCGATGGCCTCGGGGTCGGCTCCGAAATACTGGCCCGCCGCGCGCCGGGCGGCGTTCTGCAGGGGGCGGTTGTTGGCTTCGAGATAGGTGACCGGATTGGTGTCCAGGCCGTCGCGGTGACGGGCGATGGCGTTGCGCACGATCCGCGGATTGGAGGCGAACAGCATCGCCGACAGGTTCACCCAGCTCCAGTCGAGCGCCCACTGGCCGCGCACCCAGTTCCAGTCGACGACCTTGGGGGCCGCCTCGATCGGGGCCGGCACATCGTGATGCTCCGGCCCGCCGAAGTCGGGGTCGCTATCCGGCGGCGGCTCGGCCCCAGGGGCGCTTTGCGGTGCGCTCTGCTGAGCCGCCTGGGCCGCAGCCGCGGAAGCGACCAAGGCCAGGCCGGCCCCGCCCAGCAGGCTTCGGCGGCTTACCACGCCTGGTTTTATCAAGTCGGACATCGAGCCCCCTCCATCCCCCGCCATCAATCTTTCAGGCCCGGGCGTCAAAGGCATCAAGTTTCTGCCGAGGCGGGAGTTCCCGATGAAGGCCGCGACCCCTTTGCTTCCCCTCCGTCAAAGGGCCATCCTCCCCCTTGCGGGAGATACCAACCATGACCGACGCCCTTCGAATTCCGGACGACATCGCCTTCAAGGCCATCGACCCCAAGGCCTATGCCGACGGATCCGTGCACGAGGCCTTCCAGTGGCTGCGGGCCAACCAGCCTCTCGGCCGGGCCGAGCTGGAGGGGGTCGAGCCCTTCTGGCTGGTGACCCGGCACGCCGACATCCTCGAGATCAGCCGCCAGAACGACCTGTTCCACTCCGGCGACCGGCCGACCACCTTCACCACCAGGGAAGCCGACGCGGCCGTCCGCAAGATGACCGGCGGCAGCCCGCATCTGGTCCGCACCCTGGTGCAGATGGACGCCCCCGATCATCCCAAATACCGGGTGATGACCCAGTCGTGGTTCCTGCCGCAGAACATCCGCAAGCTGGAGGACCGCATCCGCCAGATCGCCCGCGACCACATCGACGCCATGGCGGCGCTGGGCGGCGAGTGCGACTTCGTCAACGAGGTGGCGCTGTTCTATCCGCTGCGGGTGATCATGGAGATAATGGGGGTCGCTCCCGAGGACGAGCCGCGCATGCTGCGCCTGACCCAGGAGTTGTTCGGGGCCCAGGACCCGGAGCTCAACCGCCAGCGCCAGGAGATGATGGAAGTCCCCGACGCCATGGCCGCCATGCAGGCGGTGATCGCCGACTTCTTCATGTTCTTCAAAGGCATCACGGACGACCGCAAGGAGACTCCGCGCGAAGACCTGGCCTCGGTGATCGCCAACGCCCAGATCGACGGCGCGCCGATCAACGACTTCGAGGCGATGAGCTACTACGTCATCGTCGCCACGGCGGGACATGACACGACCTCATCCTCGACGGCGGCGGCGGTCTGGGGCCTGGCCGCCAACCCGGCCGAGTTCGCCAAGGTCAAGGCCGACCCCTCGCTGATCCCCGGCCTGGTCGATGAGGCCATCCGCTGGATGACCCCGGTCAAGCACTTCATGCGCTCGGCCACTGACGACGCCGAGATCGGCGGCCAGAAGATCGCCAAGGGCGACTGGCTGTGGCTGGCTTATCCGTCAGGCAACCGCGACGAGGCGGTGTTCGAGGACCCCGACAGCTTCAAGGTCGACCGCAAGAGCGGCAAGCACCTGGCGTTTGGCTATGGCGCGCACCTGTGTCTGGGGCAGCATCTGGCGAAGATGGAAATGCGGATCTTGTTCGAGGAGCTGTTGCCGAGGCTGAACAGTCTGTCGCTGAATGGCGAGCCGAAACTGGCGCAGGCGAACTTTGTCGGCGGGCCCAAGACCCTGCCGATCAAGTATGAGATGACCTGACCGTCCCGTATCTCGGTCCCCTCGACAACGAAAAACGGCCCCGGATCGCTCCGGGGCCGTCTTCATTCAGGGTTTAGCCTGCTCAGTTCGGCTTCGCGGCTTCAGCGGTGTCCGACACGGCGTCACCGGCGGCCGAGACGTCTTCGCCAGCGCCCTTCACGGTGTTGCAGGCGGCGGCGGTCAAGCAGGCGGCCACGACGGCCAGGACGATGATCTTACGCATAGGAGTTCTCCTGTTGGCGCCCAAACAGAAGCGGGCGGGAAATTGCGCTAAGGAAACGTCAGGCGCCGGGTCGGGTTCCCAACAGTTTGATTCAGTCCACAGACTCGGGCGTCGGGAAGACCAGGGTCACCGTCAGCCCGCCGGCCGGATTGATCGACATTTCGGTCCGGCCGCGTAACTGGCGCGAAAAAGCCGTCATCAGGGTGCGGCCGACGCCCTTGGCTTCCAGCGTCTCCAAGGGTGGGCGCAGACCGCCGCCGTCGTCGGAAATGTTCAGGGTAGCGTCCGGCCCATCGACCTTGAAGTCCACCGTCAGCACCCCGCCATGGTCGGCCAGGCCGTGCTTCTGGGCGTTGGTGATAGCCTCGACGGCGAACAGCGCCACCGGCGCCAGCTTGTCGGGGTCGATGATCAGCGGATCGGCCCGCACCTCGACCCTGACCGTGCCCTGTTGGGTCTCGCTCATCATCAGCTGCGCGGTCAGCTCCTCGAGGAAGGGCCGCAGATCGGCGTGGCGCAGGTCGCTGCCCTGATAGAGGGCGCGGTAGATCAGGGCCAGGGCGGTGATCCGCTGGCGGGTGTCGTTGATCGCCTGGCGGGCCCCCGGGTCGGTCAGGGCCCGTTCCTGCATCGACAGCAGGGAGGAGATGACCTGCAGGTTGTTCTTCACCCGGTGGTGGATTTCTCGCAGCAGGTCATCCTTCTGGGTCAGGTTTTCCTGCAGCGTGTTGTCGCGGGCGACGATTGCGGTGGCCATCTGGTCCAGGGTCTCGGCCAGCTGGCGGATTTCCGGCGGGGCGGCCTCGGCCTGCAGCGGCCGCACGGTGAAGCGGCCCTTCGCATAGATGTCGGCGATCCGCTGCAGATAGATGATCCAGCGCACCACCGACTGGTCGGCGGCCCAGAACACCGCCAGCAGCGCCACGCTGAAGGCCAGCAGCGGGAACACCAGCCCAGACAGAGGGTCCAGCCAGTCGCTGGAGAAGATGCCCTTCGACGGCGCCGACAGCACCACATAGAGCCCGTCCTCGAACAGCGGGGCGATGGCATAGACCCGCTCCCCGTCGGCGGCGCCCCTGGCGGTGATCAGCGCGCCCTCGGGACCTTGCGCCTGATCCACCCAGGCCTTGGGGATCTTCGGAAAGGCCTTGGGGTCGGAGGCCGAGAGGATGGTTCCGGCATCGTCGATCAGGGCCACCGCCGAACCCGCTGGCAGGGCCCGGCCCTCGGTCTCAGGCTGCAGGGTGCTCAAAGGAATGACGGCGGTCAGCACCCCGTCGGCCTGCGGTCCGGCCCGGACCGAGGCCAGCAGGACCGGCTCGCGGGCGTAGGGCACGCCCGGATCGAGGGTCATGGAGCTGGTCTTGCCCGCGAACAGCCGGCGGAACCACGGGCGGTTGCGGCGCTCCGGATCGGCCGGCGTATTGCCGGCCGAGCAGCTGACCCGGCCGATGGCGTCGAAGCGGATGAGGTTGGCGTAGCCGGGCAGGCGGCGGGTGATGTCGCTCAAACGAGCGGCGCAGTCGAGGCCGACCACATCGGGCGCCAGCGTCTCCAGCAGGATGGCCGAGGCCTCCATGCGGGTCTTGGCGCTGGCGACGCTGCGCATCGCCGCATGCTGCAGCGCCTCGCGTTGATCCCTGCCCTCGCGGCGGAAAGAGAGGGCGGATTGAACGGCCCCCAGCAACAGAACCGGTATCAGGGCCAGAGCCAGGGCCAGGGCCAGGCGCGCGCGGATGGTCCGGGCCCCGCCGATAGAGACCTGGACGGGCGACGAAACGGCCGCTTCCCCGGGCTCGACCGGCCCGAGCCGTCCGCTGAAAAAGCGCCTCACCGTCCGGCGGCGCTCAGGCGTTCGGCCTCACCCAGGATGGAACCCATGGCCTCGCCGGCCGCCTTGCCGTCGCGGCCGTAGGCCCCGGCTTCAAGGATGCCCTGCACGGCTTTGCGCGCCCGGCTGACCCGGCTCTTCACCGTGCCGACCGCGCAGCCGCAGATCTCGGCCGCTTCCTCGTAGGCGAAGCCGCCCGCCCCGACTAGGATCAGCGCTTCGCGCTGTTCCGGCGGCAGCACGGCCATGGCCTGGCGCAGCTCATCCAGGGCGACGGGCGATTCCGGATCGTCCACCGCCATCAGGGTGCGCTCGGCCGCTTCCTGATCCAGTTGCGTCGAGCGCCATGAGCGGCGTTTGTCGCTGTAGAACTGGTTGCGCAGGATCATGAAGGTCCAGGCCTTCATGTTGGTGCCGAGCTGGAAGGAGGCGCGGGCGTCCCAGGCCTTGATCAGGGCGTCCTGGGCCAGGTCGTCGGCCTGGGTCGCATCCCCGGTCAGGGTGCGGGCGAAGGCGCGCAGATGGGGAATGAGCGCCACAAGATCCTTCTGGAAGACCTTGTCACGCGCGGCGCCGGTCAGGCCGGCCAGTTCCTCGACGGCGCTCAACTCAGCGCTCCCCCGACTGCGAGCCGTTGTCGGCGCGGCGCAGGATGTCGAGGAATTCGTCAGGCACCGGTTCGTTGACCACCTCATCGAACATCTGACGCAGTTTCACGCCGATGGCGCGCTGACGCAGACGGGCCTCGTCGAGACCTTCGGAAGCGGCCCGGCGGCCGGGCTGGTTCGGTTGCTGATCGATCATGCCATCGGCGTCCGAAGACACCTCTTCCCCGTACTTGTTGGTTATGCCCCGCTTCAACGCAGTCCACCCCCTCAGGTTCCCCCCGTGGAGAAGTTTCTCCCGGGCAAGATGACGCAAACTCTCAACGCGTGGAACCATCATTGCGTTCCGCCCGTTAGCAGCCCAGGTTCTTTCTCGTGTGCGCTTCGGCGCGCCCGTTTTTGCGCCGATCTTTTTTCGAAGACCAATATGAGACGGAGGGGTTCATGAGTCTTCTCGCCCGACTGGCGCCGCATCTTCCCTATGTTCGCCGTTATGCGCGCGCTCTGACGGGGAGCCAGCAGACCGGCGATCAGTATGTCCGTGTCGCGCTTGAGGCGCTGGCCGCTGGCGAACAGACCCTGCCTGAGCAGCTGTCACCGCGTGTCGCCCTGTATCATGTGTTCCACGCCATCTGGGGTACCTCCGGGGCGCAGCTCGAAGACCGCAATCCCGAGCAGGAAACCGGCGGCGCCCCGGCCGACCGGCTGATGCGCATCGCGCCGCGCTCGCGTCAGGCCTTCCTGCTGACGGCGCTGGAAGGGTTCACCCCCTCCGAGGCGGCTCAGATTCTCGATACCGGCTATCCGGACGTCGAGCGGCTGATCGCCCAGGCCCAGGCCGACATCGACGCCGAACTGGCCACCGACGTGCTGATCATTGAGGACGAGCCGGTCATTGCCGCCGATATCGAGGCCCTGGTCCGCGAACTCGGTCACAATGTGATCGACATCGCCGCCACCCGCACCGAAGCGCTGGAAGCCATCGCCAAGAAGCAGCCGGGCCTGGTCCTGGCCGACATTCAGCTGGCCGACGGCTCTTCCGGCATCGACGCGGTCAAGGACATCCTTGGCCTGATGAACGTGCCGGTGATCTTCATCACCGCCTTCCCCGAGCGCCTGCTGACCGGCGAGCGTCCGGAACCGACCTTTCTGATCACCAAACCTTTCCAGCCGGAAACGGTGAAGGCGGCGATCGGCCAGGCGCTGTTCTTCCACCCCGGGCGCCAGAAAATCGCCGCCTAGCGATCCTCTGCGGTCGACCAGATCGGCACCTGCAAGACCTCATCCAACGGAAAGAGGGCCGCCCGACAAGGCGGCCCTCTTTTTCGTCTTTGCCAGAATCCTCAGTCACCGGGCTGGGGATTGGAGCTGGGACCGCCTTGCGCCGGCTGCGACGTTGCGGCCGATTGTCCGGCCGGTAGCGTCCGGTGAGCTTCCTTGCTTTCAGTGCTCTGCAGGTCGCCTGATTTCATCCCCCAAGCCGCGAAGAGGGCGATGGCGGCGAGGACGATTGAAACCCCCAGGACGATCAGGATATGCAGACCCCGACGGCCTTGCCGGGCTTCGGTGGCCGGGATGGTGGTATGGTCGCCATCGGCGTCGTGGATCACTTCGGCCATCTTGGGCTCCTTGCGAAGACAATGCGCCGACAGATCGGCGCCTTCGGATAGGAAAACGCTTGCGAAACAACGATGTTCCGCTCGGTGGCGGCCGCGGTCAGGACGCCGGGAAAAATAATCCGGAAAAAATCGGCCAGGTCGGGAACGCAAGTTGGTGATTGGTGTTTCATCCTTGCGGAGGCGGCGACGCCCCCCCCCGACTTGAGGCTGACCACAGTCAGCTAGTCGCCTCCGCACCCCAATTCTCGATGATGCAAAACTTGAAAAGAGCGGATCCCAAAAAGGTCCGCTCTTTTTTCATCAGGCGCGTAGCAGACCCTTCCCCCGCTCGCCGGGAGAAGGGCGATTCACTACGGCTTCGGCGAGAGCCGGACGATCACCTCCGCCCGGCGGCGAAGCGGGTCGGCGGCGCCCGATGAGGTCAAAGCCCCGCCTTCGCCGGCAGCGGCGGCCGTGACCAAAACCCTCAATGGCTTTG
>JBKJSF010000027.1:0-4503 GCA_046595895.1 Caulobacter sp.
GTGAGCCGGTCTTGATCTGCCCGCAGTTGGTGGCGACGGCGAGGTCGGCGATGGTGTTGTCCTCGGTCTCGCCCGAGCGATGGCTCATGACGCTAGTGTAGCCGGCGCGGTGGGCCATATCGACGGCGTCGAGGGTCTCCGACAGGGTGCCGATCTGGTTGACCTTGATCAGGATGGAGTTGCCCAGGCCCTGCTCCAGGCCCATGGCCAGGCGGGCCGGGTTGGTGACGAACAGATCGTCGCCGACCAGCTGGACCTTCTTGCCTAGGGCGTCGGTCAGCAGCTTCCAGCCCTCGAAATCGTCCTCGGCGCAGCCGTCCTCGATGGTGTGGATGGGGTATTTGCCGACCAGCCGCTCCAGATAGCCGACCATGCCGGCAGGATCGAAGGTCTTGCCCTCTCCCTCCAGCACGTAGCTGCCGTCCTTGAAGAACTCGGTGGAGGCCACATCGAGACCGAGCACGAAGTCCTCGCCGGGCTTGTAGCCGGCGGTGTCCGCGGCCCGCATGATGAAGTCGAGCATCTCGTCGGCGGTGCCGATGTTGGGAGCGAAGCCGCCCTCGTCGCCGACGTTGGTGTTGTGGCCGGCCTTCTTCAGGCCCGCCTTCAGGGCGTGGTAGATTTCGGCGCCCATGCGCAGGCCTTCGCGGAAGCTGCCCGCCCCGGTCGGCAGGATCATGAACTCCTGGATATCGACCGGATTGTCGGCGTGCATGCCGCCGTTGATGATGTTCATCATCGGCACCGGCAGGACGCGCGCCGAGACGCCGCCGACATACTTGTAGAGTGGCAAATCGGCGGCCACGGCGGCGGCCTTGGCGGTCGCAAGCGAGACGCCGAGGATGGCATTGGCGCCCAGGCGGGCCTTGTTCGGCGTGCCGTCGAGGCCGATCAGCAGGGTGTCGATGCGGCGCTGGTCGCCGGCTTCCATGCCTGAGAGGGCGTCGAAGATCTCGCCGTTGACCGCATCGACCGCCTTTTCGACGCCCTTGCCGCCGTAGCGCGTCTTGTCGCCATCCCGCAGCTCGACCGCCTCATGGGCGCCGGTCGAGGCGCCGGACGGCACGGCAGCGCGGCCGAAGGAGCCATCTTCCAGCACCACATCGACTTCGACCGTCGGGTTGCCCCGGCTATCGAGGATTTCGCGGGCGATGATGTCGATGATCTCGGCCATGGGGCTCCCTTTGCGCGGCTGGCGGGTGCTTAGCCGCCGGGGGGGCCGGGGGCAACCTTCGCGGCGCTTGACTGACCCTGCGAGCGGTGGCGTTTCGGTGGAGGAACGGAGGACATCATGCTGCTGGTCGAGAAGAAGGACGGCATCGCCGTCGTCACCCTGAACCGCCCCGAGGCGATGAATGCGCTGAGCAAGGCGCTGCGGTCGGATCTGTACAAAGCGATGGTCGATATCGATGCCGATCCCGACGTGTCTGTGGTGGTGCTGACCGGGGCCGGCACGCGGGCCTTCACGGCCGGGCTGGACCTCAAGGAACTGGGCTCGGACGCCAAGGCGATGGGGGCCGCGAACGCCGAGGGGGCCGACGAAAACCCGGTCAAAGCCATCGAGCTCTGCACCAAGCCGGTGATCGGGGCGATCAACGGGGTGGCGATCACCGGCGGTTTCGAGGTGGCGCTGGCCTGCGACGTGCTGATCGCCTCGGAGAACGCCCGTTTCGCCGACACCCATGCGCGGGTCGGCATCATGCCGGGCTGGGGCCTGTCGCAGAAGCTGTCGCGGCTGATCGGCATCTACCGGGCCAAGGAGCTGAGCCTGACGGGGAACTTCCTCGATGCGAAGACGGCTGCCGACTGGGGACTGGTCAACCGAGTGGTGTCGGCGGAGGAGCTGATGCCGACCGCGATGAAGCTGGCGGCCGACATGGCGACGATCCCGGTCGAAACCTTGAGCTTCTACAAGCGGCTGATCGACGACGGCTTCGGGCAGAGTTTCGACGACGGCATGGCGCTGGAGCACAAGCGGTCCAGCAGGCACAACAGGAAGGTCACGCCGGAGGCCGTGGAGGCACGGCGGGCCGGCATCCAGGCGCGCGGTCGGGGGCAGTAAAAACGCGAAACGCCGCCGGCTCGGATGAGCGGGCGGCGCCAGCGACCTCAAACGAGGTGAAAGACTAGTCTTCCTTCGGCGTCATGATCTGACGACCGTTGTACATCCCGGTCTTCAGGTCGACGTGGTGCGGACGGCGCATTTCGCCGGTGTCCTTGTCCTCCACGAAGGAGTTGGCGCCCAGGGCGTGGTGCGAACGACGCATGTTGCGCTTGGAGGGCGAGGTTTTGCGTTTGGGAACGGCCATCGAACTATCTCTGCTCGCTGAGCATGAAACGGGTACGGCGGCCGGAGGGGGCCGCCGCGTGAGCGGGGGTGTATGCCCGATCAGGCTTTGGGATGCAAGTCCGGCTGATCAGCGGCATTAGCAGCCCGCTCGCGAGAGGTCTCAAGCTCCTCAGGCTCTTCCTCCGGCGCGATTATCGGATAGGTCGCGTGGTAGTCGCTCAGCGCCTGGCGAGCCCGTTCCACCTGTTCACAGACGTTTTCGCTGGCTTCCTCGGCGTCCGCGAAACTTGGAGCTTCAGCGGCGCGTGTGTCGAATACGCTACTCATACACCCAAAATGGGCTCGTCCGGATTCGGTTCCTGATGTTTTCTGGTTCGCCGAATCAGCTGGACGACAGACCGATCCATTCGCGGACTATCGAGGCGCCATCGAGGAGCCGAACCATTGGCCGCCACGCCCCGCCGCGTCGAATGTAGCCGACCTGCAGCATCGGATCGGGTCCAAGCGAGCCGAGCGTGATCTCCTCCCGCGGAAACACCACCAGTGTCTCCTTCCCGGCGTAGACGAGCACACAGCCGGTCTGATCGTCGACCATGCGCGACCACGCCCGGATCTGGGAAAGATAGGGTTGGGCGCGCCAGGCGTCCGGGCGGGCGGGATCTACGTCAATGCACAGGTGGCCCCGTTCGCGCTCGTCGCGGATCAGGAAGCCGGCGATGTCGGGGCGCCAGGCCTCGCTCAGCGCCTCGATGGCCAGCCAGCCGCAGGTGAAGGCCCGGCAGGGCGTCGGGCGGTCCCGATAGATGCCGCAACCGACGCAAAGGTGGACACACGGGCTGCCGGCCGACTTGGCCAGCTCCGGAATGGCCAGCACAGTGCAGCAGAGGGTGCAGAGACCGCAGGCCTTCATGCGACCCGCCCTCTCCTACACCAGCCGGCTCTGGGTCTTGGCGGCGGCGATGAAGCTGGCGAAAAGCGGGTGCGGCGCGAACGGGCGGCTCTTCAGTTCGGGGTGGAACTGCACGCCGATGAACCAGGGATGGTCCAGCCGCTCGACGATCTCGGGCAGCACGCCGTCCGGCGAGGCGCCGGTCATCTTCAGCCCCGCGTCCTCAAAGGCCTGACGATAGCCGATGTTGACCTCGTAGCGGTGGCGGTGGCGCTCGCTGATCTCGGTGGAGCCGTAAATCTCCGCCACCTTCGAGCCTGGCGTCAGTCGCGCTTCATAGGCCCCCAGCCGCATGGTGCCGCCCAGATCGTCGCCCTCGCGGCGCTCGACGCGCTGGTTACCCTGCGTCCACTCGGTCATCAGCCCGACGGCCGGCTGGTCGGTGGGGCCAAACTCGGACGAGGAGGCGTTCGGCACGCCGCCGCAATTGCGCAGCGCTTCGATCACCGCCATCTGCATGCCGAAGCAGATTCCAAAATAGGGTACGTTTCGCTCCCGGGCGAACTCGGCGGCCAGAATCTTGCCCTCCGAACCGCGCTCGCCGAAGCCGCCGGGCACCAGGATGCCGTGCACCCCCTCCAGGCGCGAGGCGGCGGCGCCGTCCGCGTTTTCGAAGGTCTCGCTCTCCACCCAATCCAGCTTGACCTTGACCCGGTTGGCGACGCCGCCGTGGGCCAGGGCCTCGATGAGGCTTTTGTAGGCGTCCTTTAGGACCGTGTACTTGCCGACCACGGCGATGGTCACCTCGCCATCGGGGCTGGTGATCACCTCTTCGATGTTCTCCCAGCGGCTGAGGTCGGGCTTGGGCGCGTCGGTCAAGCCGAAGACGTCCAGCACCTCGGCGTCGAGACCCTCGCGGTGATAGTCGAGCGGCACCGCGTAGATGCTGGCGCTGTCCATGGCGGTGACCACGGCGCTGGCCCGGACGTTACAGAACAGACCGATCTTGCGCTTTTCCTCGGCGGGGATCGGCTGTTCGCAGCGGCACAGCAGGATGTCGGGCTGGATGCCGATCGAGCGCAGTTCCTTGACCGAGTGCTGGGTCGGCTTGGTCTTCATCTCGCCGGCCGTCTTGATGAACGGCAGCAGCGTCAGGTGCACGAAGCAGCTATCGCCGCGCGGCAGTTCCTGGCCCAGCTGGCGGATGGCCTCGAAGAACGGCAGCCCCTCGATGTCGCCGACCGTGCCGCCGATTTCCACCAGGATGAAGTCGGCCTCGTCGCCGTTCTCATCGACCGCGGGAGACCGGACGAAGTCCTTGATC
>JBKJSF010000028.1:0-7185 GCA_046595895.1 Caulobacter sp.
GGCAGCCTGGTGCTCAATGCCGACGGCTCCTACAGCTACGTCGTCGACAACAGCGACGCGGCGGTGAACGCCCTGCGCACGGCGTCGGACACCCTGACCGACGTCTTCACCTACACCCTGCGCGACACGGCCGGGGCGACCAGCACGGCCACCCTGACCATCACCGTCCAGGGCGCCAACGACGCCCCGGTCGCGGCGGATGACAGCGGCACTGCCAGCAAGGACGGCAACGGCGTGCCCATCGACGCGACCGGCAATGTGCTGACCAACGACACCGACGTCGACACGGGCGACAGCAAGACCGTCACCGCCCTGACCGGCGGCGCGGTCGGGACCGCCCTGGTCGGCGAGCACGGCACGTTGACCCTTGAGGCCGACGGCGCCTACACCTACGTCACCGACGAGAGCGATCCGGCGGTGCTGGCCCTTGGCCCTACCGACAGCCTGACCGAAACCTTCACCTACACGGTGACCGACACGGCGGGCGCGACGGACACCGCCGTGCTGACCATCACCGTCTACGGGGCCAACGAGGCGCCGGTCGCGGTCGCCGACGTCGCCACCGCGGTCGAGGCCGGCGCCGCTCCGGGCTCGGACCCGACGGGCAACGTCCTGACCAACGACACCGACGAGGACGCGGGCGACACCCAGGAAGTCACCCAGGTTCAGTTCGGGGCCAATGTCGGCACGCTCGGCTCGGCCCTGGCCGGCGCCTACGGGTCGCTGACCCTCAACGCCGACGGCAGCTACAGCTACGCCGTCGACAACAGCGACGCGACCGTCAACGCCCTGCGCACGGCCGGCGACACCCTGACCGAGGTCTTCACCTACACCGTGCGCGATGCGGTCGGCATCACCAGCACGACCACCCTGACCATCACCATCGAAGGCTCGAACGACGCCCCGGTGGGCGGCGACGACCTCGGCGACGCCACCGACGGCGGACCCAACGGCTCGGGCGCCGTCCTGACCAACGACAGCGATGTGGATGGCGGCGACGCCATCACCGTCTCGGCCGTCGCCAGCGGCACGGTCGGCTCCGCCTTCGCCGGCCAGTACGGCACGCTCACCCTCAACGCCAACGGGACCTGGACCTACGTCGTCAACGGCGCCAACGCCGCTGTCGCGGCGCTTGGCGCCAGCCAGACCCTGACCGACAGCTTCACCTACACGGTCAGCGACACGGCCGGGGCCAGCGATACGGCGACGCTCGACATCACCGTCCACGGCATCAACGACGCCCCCGTCCTCGACCTGCAGGCCAGCCACGGCGGCACGGGCACAACGGTCGGCTTCGGCGCCAGCACCGGCGCGGTGGCCATCATCCCGACCGATGCGGTGATCGACGACCCGGACGACACGGTGATGACCAGCGCCACCCTGCGGCTGACCAATCCGTCGTCGGGAGACCGGCTCGGCATCAGCAACGCCGCCACCCTGGCGGGCTTGGGGATCACCGCCTCGGCCTATGACAGCGGCACGGGCATCCTGACCCTGACCGGTCCGGCCAGCGAAGCGGCCTTCCAGCAGGCGCTGCACCTCGTCACCTTCAACAGCACCAACCCCAGCCCGCCGCTCGGCGACCGCCTCATCCAGGTCACCGTCACCGACGGCCTGGCGACCAGCAACGTCGCCGTCGCCACCATCCAGGTGGTCGGCCGCATCACCCTGTACGGCACGGCCGGCGCTGACGTCCTGACCGGCAATGTCGGCGGCGACACCCTGCTCGGCCGGGCCGGGGACGACGTCCTGCGCGGCATGGCCGGCGACGACCTCCTGAACGGCGAGGCCGGTATCGACCGCCTCTACGGCGGCGACGGTCTCGACCGGCTGGTCGGCGGCGACGACGCCGACAGCCTCTATGGCGAGGGCGACAACGACAACCTCAGCGGCGATGCCGGCGATGACCAGCTGTACGGCGGCGACGGCGACGACACCATGTCCGGCGGAACCGGCAGGGACGTCCTCACCGGCGGGGCCGGCGGCGACACCATGCGCGGCGACGACGACGATGACACCCTCAACGGCGGGGCGGGGGCCGACCGGCTCTATGGCGGCAACGGCGTCGACCGACTGAACGGCGGCATCGACAACGACTTCCTGTACGGCGACGCCGGGGACGACACCCTGACCGGGTTCGATGGCGACGATATCCTGACGGGCGGCGCCGGCTTCGACAAGATCTACGCCGGTCTCGGCAATGACCGGGTCTACGGCGGCGACGACAACGACCAGGTGCTCGGCGACGCCGGGGCCGACAGCCTCAGCGGCGACGCCGGCGATGACCAGCTCTACGGCGGCGACGACAACGACATCCTGACCGGTGGTCTGGGCCATGACGTCCTGCGCGGCGAGGCGGGGGTCGACAAGCTGTCCGGCGGCGACGGCGACGACGATCTTGGCGGCGGCGACGGCAATGACACCGCCGGCGGCGGGATCGGCGCGGACCTGATCCGCGGCGACGCCGGCGACGACCAGCTTTCCGGCGACGCCGGAGCCGATCGGCTGTACGGCGGCGAGGGGGCCGACAAGGTCTATGGCGGGGACGACAACGACCAGGCCTGGGGCGACGGCGGGGCCGATATTATGCTCGGCCAGCTTGGCGACGACGTCCTCTGGGGCGGCGCCGGTCTCGACACCCTGTACGGCGGCGATGGCGCGGACCAGCTCCATGGCGGCGACGATGCCGACTACATCGGCGGCGATGCCGGGGCCGACACCCTTTACGGCGATGCGGGTAACGACCGCATCCTCGGTGGAGACGGTGACGACGTTCTGATCGGTGGGATCGGGCTCGACACCATGACCGGCGGTTCAGGTTCGGACCGGTTCGTGTTCAGTTCGATCACGGACTCCGCACCGGGGGGTGCGGACCGGATCACCGACTTCGTCGGCACGCTCGACACTGTCGACCTCAGCGCCATCGACGCCAACACCGGCCTCGGCGGCAACCAGGCCTTCGCCTGGGCGGCGGCTTTCACCGGCGTGGCCGGACAGGCGGTGCTGACCTACAGCGCGGTGACCAAGCTCACGACGCTGAACCTCGACAACAACGGCGACGGCGTCTCGGACTTTGCCCTGACCTTCACTGGCAATGTCACCAGCGCCGGCGGCGGCTTCATCCTCTAGGCGCGGGGGACCCGTCCCGCCGCGGATTGGAAACCGGGGCGGCGGGACGGGCAGGGGGCTGACCGCCGCTAGCCAGGAGCACACATCGGGAAAAGTCCGGAACCTGGCCCCTGGCCCACCGCTTCCTCCCGTGGCGCCACCAGGTGACCAGGAGTCGCCGGCTTTCTATGCCTCGGCGGCTTCCATCGCCGCTTTCGCCGCCGCCATCATCCTGGCGAAAGCGCCGCTGCGGATCAGCTCGCGCCGCTCTTCCAGCCCGCGGTGCAGCTCGGCCAGCGTCCTTACGGCATGCTCATTCGTCTGGATCGCGGCCCAGTAGGCGGCGACGCCTGCGTGATCCGGAATGGGGTTCTCCCGGCCGGTCGCCGGCAAGGTGTTCTCGATGAGGAACAGCGCCGGGACCAGGGCGCAGTCGGCCATCGTCAGCCGCCCGCAGCAGGCAAAGCCATCCTTGCCAATGATGCGGTCCAGGGCCTTTACGTTGCGCAGCACCTGCCCGGCGAGCAGATCGACCACCCCCTCGTTGCGGGTCTGGGCATAGGTCTGGCCGGCCAGCATGAACATGTTGTTCATCAGGTAGATGTCGCCGATCCGCGCCAGCGTCCGGATCTTGGCGGTCTCACGCGGCGTGACGCCCAGCATCCGCGGCTCCGGATAGACCTCTTCCAGATATTCGGCGATCACCTCCGACTCCGGCATCAGATCGCCGTCGATATCCAGAACCGGGATGCGGCCGATCGGATTATCCTTGCGGAAGGCAGGCAGGCCAAAGGTCGCCGGCCGCTCGAACACGATATCGGTGATGCCCTTGGCGTAGATCTGCATCCGCACGCGCGCCGAATAGGGACTTAAGTCTCCGGAATAGAGCTTCATCATCCGGTCTCTCCTTCTGCGCCGTCGGGTCAATTCGCGGTCGCTCGTAGCTTTGCGGCAATTCAGGGCCCGTTGCCAAGGCTCCCGGCGCCCCGACATGGCGCCAGGCCTCAGATCGATCCGGCGCTGGAGGGCGTCGATTGTGGCCGTTATCCACCACCATGGAATCTGTCACGGCAATGCGGCCATCGACGCCAACATCAACTTGGGTGCCAACTAGGCATTCGCCTGGGCGGCGGCCTCACCGGCGTCGCCGGCCATGCGGAGCTGACCTACAGCACGGTGACCAAGGTCACGACCCTGACCCTCGATAACAACGGCGACGCGGTCTCCGACTTAGCCCTGACCTTCACTGGCCAGGTGACGAACGCCGGGGGCTGGTGCTGTAGCCGGGACGGGACTTCCGGCCAGCGGTTCCCGCCGGTCGCATCGCTCACCGCATCCCTTCTCCCGCTCGCCGGAAGAGTTAAGGGGACACTATACTTATCTCACTCTCGACGGCAGCCTTGTCTGAGAGGGGGTAGAGATAAGTATAGTGTCCCCTTAACTCCCGCGCCAACCCGCCTGCGGCCTGGAGCTCCTCGGCGTCCAGCACCAGCCCCAGTTCAACGAAACGCAGCCCATAGACCTCCGGCACGCCGCTGCGCCTCCAGACGCAGGCCGTTGAATGCGAGACGCCGATCTGCCGGCCGATCCGCGTCGGCCCGCCGCCGAACTTGACGATCTCGCCGACCGAGCGCGGACCGCCGGTCCGCGCCGCCAACTCGGCACGGAGTTCCTTCGCGGTCGGCTTGGGCAGGAGAGGGTTTACGCTGCCAGCCCAACTCCCTACGCCCCTAAACCTCTTCCTCCCACCGCTTCGCGGCGGGTCCCTCCTTCTCCCTCAGGGAATAGGGAAAAAGGTGGGCCGGCTGTTGCTCTGTACCGGCGCCGGCCCTTCGCCGGAGCCCCGAACCTTGCTAAGGGGCACGGCACGTTGCCGGAGCCTCGACCTTGACCCTCGCCGACCATCTCTCCGCCGTCCATCCGGCCCTGGCCGAGCTGATCGCCGCCGTCGCCGACGCCTGCGTGGAGATCAACGCCGCCGTCCGCCGGGGCGGCGCGGAACACGCCGCCGCCGTATCGGTGAACGTGCAGGGCGAGGTGCAGAAGGGCCTCGACGTCCTGGCCAACGACATCCTGATCCGCGTCGCCGCCGCCAGCCCCGGGCTCGTCGCCATGGGCTCCGAAGAGATGGACGACATCATCCCCGTCCGCGATCTGGGTCCGGAGGGCGGCTACTACCTGCTGTTCGATCCGCTCGACGGCTCCAGCAACATCGACGTCAACGTTTCGGTCGGCACCATCTTCTCCATCCTGCCGGCCCTCGGCGCCCTGCCGGCCCGGCCCGCCGCCCAGCAGGACCTCATGCAGCCCGGCCGCAATCAGGTCGCGGCCGGCTATGTGGTCTACGGCCCGCAGACCACCCTGGTCCTGACCACCGGCGACGGCGTCGCCGGCTTCACCCTCGATCCGGAGACCCTGGCCTGGAACCGCACCGCCGAGCGCATGACGCTGCCGGCCCGCACCGGCGAATACGCCATCAACGCCTCCAACCACCGCCACTGGGCCCCGGCCGTGCAGACCTATGTCGACGAGCTGCTGGCCGGAGAGACCGGAGTGCGAGGCCGGAACTTCAACATGCGCTGGGTCGGCTCGATGGTCGCCGACCTGCACCGCATCCTGACCCGCGGCGGAGTCTTCCTCTATCCCTGGGACAGACGCGATCCCGACCGCGCCGGCCGTCTGCGGCTGATGTACGAAGCCAATCCCATGGCCCTGATCGTCGATCAGGCCGGCGGCGGCGCCTTTGACGGCATGACCGATATCCTCGACACAGCGGTCACCGGCCTGCACCAGCGGGTGGCGGTGATGATCGGGTCCGCCGAGGAAATCGACCATCTGAAGGCGCTGCACGCGGGCGGCTGACTCATTCCGCCTTCTGCCCGACAGAAAATCGTCCCACCCCCACTTTAGGTAGGAACCTCCCGCGCAAATCGGGCGTTGGGCACTCACGGTGGGGTGCCACACGATCGTGTTTGCGCCCCCGACTTCGGGTTTTGGGGGTTTTCATGCCGGCTTCGCAGACCAGTTCACGTTCCGCTTCCGCCAGGGGCAATGGCGCAAAATCCAACGGCGAATATCCCCCGGCCCAGCTCAACCAGCGTGAACTGCTAGCCGCCCTCCGCGCGTTTCGACGGGGGGATTTCTCTGTCCGCCTGCCGCGCGGACTGGACAGCGTCGATGGCGAGATCGCCGAAGCCTTCAATGAGGTCGTCGAGCTTAACGACAGGATGACCAAGGAGTTCGAGCGCCTCGGCGAGGTGGTCGGCAAGCAGGGCAAGATCAACCACCGGGCCCGTCTGCCCGCCGCCGCCGGGTCCTGGGCGGCCAGCGTCGAGGCGGTCAACACCCTGATCGCCGACATGGTCCACCCGACCGCCGAAATGGCCCGGGTTATCGGGGCCGTCGCCAAGGGCGACCTGTCTCAGACCATGGACCTGGAGAACGAGGAGCGCCCCCTGCGCGGCGAGTTCCTGCGCACCGGCAAGGTGGTGAACACCATGGTCGGACAGCTGGGCTCGTTCGCCTCGGAAGTGACCCGCGTGGCCCGCGAAGTGGGCACCGAAGGGAAGCTCGGCGGCCAGGCCCAGGTGAAGGGCGTCGCCGGCACCTGGAAGGACCTCACCGACAACGTGAATCTCATGGCCGACAACCTGACCGGCCAGGTGCGGAACATCGCCGAGGTGACCACCGCCGTCGCCCGGGGCGACCTGTCGCGCAAGATCACCGTGGACGTAAAGGGCGAGGTGCTCGAGCTCAAGAACACCATCAACGTCATGGTCGATCAGCTCAACTCCTTCGCCTCCGAAGTGACCCGGGTGGCTCGGGAAGTTGGTACGGAAGGCAAGCTCGGCGGCCAGGCCAACGTGCAGGGCGTCACCGGCGCCTGGAAGGACCTCACCGACAACGTGAACCTGATGGCCGCCAACCTGACCGGCCAGGTCCGCAACATCGCCGAGGTGACCACCGCCGTGGCCAACGGCGACCTCTCCAAGAAGATCACCGTGGACGTGCGCGGCGAGATCCTGGAGCTGAAGAACACCATCAACACCATGGTGGACCAGCTGAACTCGTTCTCCT
>JBKJSF010000255.1:0-12992 GCA_046595895.1 Caulobacter sp.
TTGCGGATTTCCGAGACGTGGACGAGGCCGTCCTTGCCCGGCATGAAGGTCACGAACGCGCCGAAATCGACGATGTTGGCGACCTTGCCGGTGTAGATCGTGCCCGGCTCGGGCTCCTGGACGATGCCCAGGATCCACTGGCGGGCGGCCTCGATCTGGTCGAGGTCGGAGGAGCTGATCTTGATCACGCCCTCGTCGTCGATGTCGACCTTGGCGCCGGTGGTGGCGACGATCTCGCGGATCACCTTGCCGCCGGTGCCGATCACTTCACGGATCTTGTCCGCGGCGATCTTCATGGTTTCGATCTTCGGCGCGTACTCGCCCAGCTCTTCGCGGGGCGCGTCCATGGCCTTGTTCATCTCGCCGAGGATGTGATCACGGCCTTCCTTCGCCTGGGCGAGGGCCTGCTTCATGATCTCGATGGTGATCCCGGAGATCTTGATGTCCATCTGCAGCGAGGTGATGCCATCGCTGGTGCCGGCCACCTTGAAGTCCATGTCGCCGAGGTGATCCTCGTCGCCCAGGATGTCGGAGAGAACGGCGAAGCCGTCGCTTTCCAGGATCAGGCCCATGGCGATGCCCGAGACCGGACGGATCAGCGGAACGCCCGCGTCCATCATGGCCAGCGACGAACCACAGACCGTGGCCATCGAGGACGAGCCGTTCGACTCGGTGATCTCGGAGACCAGGCGGATGGTGTAGGGGAAGTCTTCCTTCGACGGCAGCATCGGGCGCAGGGCGCGCCAAGCCAGCTTGCCGTGGCCGATTTCGCGGCGGCCGGGGCTGCCCATCCGACCGGTTTCACCGACCGAGTAGGGAGGGAAGTTGTAGTGCAGAAGGAAGGCTTCCTTGTAGGTGCCTTCCAGGGCGTCGATGAACTGCTCGTCGTCGCCGGTGCCCAGGGTGGCCACGACCAGAGCCTGAGTCTCGCCGCGGGTGAACAGGGCCGAGCCGTGGGTGCGCGGCAGAATGCCGACTTCACCCATGATCGGACGCACGGTGCGAACATCGCGGCCGTCGATGCGGATGCCCGTGTCGAGGATGGCGCGACGCACGACGTCGGCTTCCAGTTCCTTGAACACGCCGGCCAGCTTCTGGGAGTCGACGCCGTCCGGATTGGCTTCGCTCTTGCCGAGGGCCGCGATGGCCTTCTTCTTGGCGGCGCCGATCGCGTCGTAGCGGTCCTGCTTCTTCTGGATCTTGTAGCCGGCGATGATGTCGGCGCCGACCAGCGGCTTCATCTGGGCCTTGATCGCGTCGGTGTCTTCCGGCTCGAAGTCGAAAGCGTCCTTGGCCGAGTGCTCGGCCAGGTCGATGATGCCCTGGATGACCGGCTGCATGCCGTCGTGGGCGAACTGGATGCCGCCCAGAACGGTGGCTTCGTCCAGTTCCTGGATTTCCGACTCGACCATCATCACGGCGTCGTTGGTGCCGGCGACGATGAGGTCCATCTTCGAACCCTTCAGCTCATCGGCCGTCGGGTTCAGGATGTAGGCGCCGTCGACGTAGGCGACGCGGGCGGCGGCGATCGGGCCCATGAAGGGGGCGCCGGAGATGACCAGGGCGGCCGAGGCGGCGACCATGGCGATGATGTCCGGATCGTTCTCGAGGTCATGCTGCAGCACGGTGCAGACGACCTGGACTTCGTTCTTGAAGCCTTTGACGAACAGCGGGCGGATCGGACGGTCGATCAGGCGGGAAACCAGGGTTTCCTTTTCCGACGGACGGCCTTCGCGCTTGAAGAAGCCGCCGGGGATCTTGCCGGCCGCGAAGGTCTTTTCCTGATAGTTGACGGTCAGGGGGAAGAAGTCCTGGCCGGGCTTTTGCGTCTTGGCGAAGACGGCGGTGGCCAGGACGACGGTTTCGCCCATGGTGGCCAGAACGGCGCCATCAGCCTGACGGGCGATGCGGCCGGTCTCGAGGATAATGGTCTTGCCACCCCACTCGATGGTCTTGCGATGAATCTCAAACATTTGAAGTTCTTTCTTTTCGGTCCGACGGGCGTATTCCCGGCGGTCGGACAGGGGCGGTGGCCACAAATCTGTTTGGGGCCGGTTCCGGAAACCTCTCCAGTGTCAGGTCCGATGAGGATTACGGATGAACCCTCTGCGGATGGTGGGGTGAACCCCCGCCGCCGACCCCCAGGACCTGAGAGGGATGGGCGGATATGCGAAGAGGCGGGGCCCTCTTGTGAAGGACCCCGCCTCTGAAACTCTAACTAGTGCTGGCGACGCAGGCCGAGCTTGGCGATGAGGGCTTCGTAACGAGGCTCATCCGACTTCTTCAGGTGGCCCAGCAGCGAACGACGCTGCGAAACCATCTGCAGAAGGCCACGACGGCTGTGGTTGTCCTTCTTGTGACCCTTGAAGTGCTCGGTCAGGTTGGCGATCCGTTCGGACAGGATCGCGACCTGGACTTCGGCGCTGCCGGTGTCGCCCGGGGTGCGGGCATGTTCGGTGATCAGAGCGGCTTTGCGCTCGGGCGTGATCGACATCGGATATCTCCGGCTCAGGTGAGTTGAAAGACCCGCACCGGATTGAGCGATCCCGCACGCATCTCGGCCAGGGCCACAAGCCTCTCTCCGTCCATTGCGCAAACCGTCCGCGACCCGCCCGTAAGCTGGTCACGCAAGGCTTCCACCTGTCGCGGAAGGAGGACGATGGATCGTCCCTGAGCCAACCGGAATGCGTCTTCGGCGGTAACGGCCAGCGCCGGGATGTCGTCCAGCGCGGTCGAGACCGGAAGGAGAGCCTCCGGAAGCGCGGCCTTATGGCCTAAATTTTCCAACATTTCCAGTGTTATCGCGGTTTCTTCCCCGAACGGCCCGACACGGGTGCGGCGAAGCGCACTGACATGGGCGCAGGCCCCCAGCGCGATGGCCAGATCGCGGGCTATGGCCCGGACGTAGGTGCCCTTGCCGCAGTCCATTTCCAGCTCGATGTGGTCGTCGTCGGGGACCGAAACGATGCGCAGGTCGTGGATTGTGACGGTGCGGCCGGCCAGCTCGAACTCGACCCCGCCCCGGGCCAGATCGTAGGCCCGTTCCCCATCGACCTTGATGGCCGAGTAGTTGGGCGGGATCTGCGTCACCTTGCCGATGAACTGGCCCAGCTGGGCGTGGACCTGTTCGCGGGTCGGCCGGACATCGGACTCGGCGGTGGTCTCGCCCTCGCGGTCGAAGGTGGCGGTGGCGCGGCCCCATTCGAGGGTGAAGCGGTAGGTCTTGTCGGCATCGACCAGGAAGCTGACGGTCTTGGTCGCCTCGCCAAGGGCGATCGGCAGGATGCCGGTGGCCAGGGGGTCCAGAGTGCCCGCATGGCCGGCCTTCTGGGCCGTGTAGAGCCAGCGCACCTTGCCGACCGCCTGGGTGGAGCCGAGGTCATAGGGCTTGTCGAGATTGACCCAGCCGCTGACGGCCAGACCCTTCTTGCGGCGGGCCACTATTCGTCGCCGTGCAGGTCGGCCTGGACGCGCGGGTTGGTGAACAGCTTGTCCATCTGGGCGGCGGAGTTGAAGCTGTCGTCGTGGAAGAACTTCAGGTCCGGCGTGAACTTCATGTCGATGTTCCGGGCCAGGCGCCCGCGAATGAATTTGGTGGCCCGGTTGAGGGCCGCGAGAATCTCGGTCGTCCCCTGCCCGGTGACGCCCGCGCCCAGCGGCTCCACGAAACAGATGGCGTGCTTCAGGTCCGGACTCATCCGCACTTCGGAGACGGTCAGGGAAACGTCGGCCAGGGCCGGCTCGGCCATCCCCTCCTCACGCAGCACCTCGACCAGGGCGTGACGGATCAGTTCGCCGGCCCGCAGCTGGCGCTGGCTGGGGCCGGTCTCGCGACCCTTGCTCTTTGTGTTGCGGCTCATCGTATCCAACCTTGCGTCCGGCTAGGGATCGAACCTCGGCTCCGGCGGGGAGCGGGGCTTCTACGGCCGCGACGCGCCCGAGTCCAGCCGTCCGCCGCCATCAAACGCCCGGCCGCCGAGGGAAGGGCCTATTCCGGCCGCCCATAGGTCGGCTTGGTAACCGCCGCCCGGGTGTTGCCGCCCTTGGGCCTGGGCATCTGCCATTCGCCGCGCCAGGTGAAGTCCATGGCGGCGCAAAGCTTGATGCCGCCGGCCCCGTCATCGCCAAAGGCGTGAACCCGCAGGGGCTTGCGCGTATAGACCGGGCCGACGGCCAGCCAGCCCTTGGTCGCGCCGGGGCAGAAGGCCGTGATCATCACCTTGCCCTCGGCCTTGTCCGGGTCGATCTCGTAGAGTTCGCCCTTGCCGGCGTCGGGACCCAGCAGGGCATCAAGCTGGCGGTTGACCGAGCCATCGCGCGAGGCTTTTGGCACCACCCCGACCGGCACGGCGGTGGCCCGGACGGCGAGGATGCTGGTGCGGAAATACTGGCGGGTGAAGACGAAGGTCAGGCCGGCTCCGGTCAGCCGGCGGGCTTCTGAGGAGGCGCTGTCGAAGCTCACCATCCGCCGGTCGGCGGCCTGGGCCGGGACGGCGATGGCGGTGAGGGATACCGCCGCGATTGCAGTCAGGCAGAGCGAACGGAGCATTCGAATCCTATCGGCGTTTGCCGCGCAGGTCGGCGATGTCGCCCTCGAACCCCGAGAGCTTCCAGACCCCGTCCGTGCGCGTGAAGATCAGCACGCAAGGGCCATCCTCGGATTTTGTGGCGCAAACACGGCCATCGGGCATAGGTTTCAGCGCGCCGGCGATGGCCACCTGTCCGGGGATCGGCTGGCCGGGCTGGTAGCCGTAACTGTAGGCCACGCTGCGGAAGGTCGAGGGCTGGATCAGCGCCTTGTCGGCGGCCTCGGCCAGGTAGGGCGCCACCAGGGCCCCAAGGCCACGCAGGTTCTCGTCCTCGGTGCGACTCTGGGCCTCGCCGACCAGCCTGGCCTCGATGGAGGCCTTGAGGGCCGGGCGATCCACATGGGCGTTGAAGGCCGCCTTGTCGTTGTCGCGGATGGCGATCAGCAGGGCGTGGACATCGCCGGCCGCATCCAGCCGCGTGGCGGTGGCGCAGGCGCTCAACGACAGACTCATGGCGGCCATCAGGCCGATCAGGATGGTTACGCTTAGAGGGCGCATACGGTCGTCTCCGGCCGGGAAGCGTCGAACTGACTTCAGGCTTTTCGGCGACCCCGGGGCCGCGGTCAACGCTTGGCGTGCTTGCCAGCCATCCGGGCGGCGAACAGGGCGATGATCAGCCCGACCATGACATTGGCCAGAATGGCCAGCAGCAGGGTCAAATCGACCGCCGGCGACGGCCCGGGGCCGACCGCCGACAGCGGTACGACGATATAGGTCATCACCCCGTAGATGATCAGCCCGAACAGCGCCCCGCAGAGGATCGGCTGCCGCGTCAGGATGGGGACGCGCCGGGCCGCGAAGACATAGAGGGCCGCGCAGACCAGGGTGATGAGGAAGTGGCTGGCCGCGCCGACGGCGACCATGTGCCAGCCGCCCTTCATCGCCGCCGCGCCGTGCCAGCCGCGAGCGATCGACTTGAAGACGACATCGACCGGAATCTTCCAGATCAGGGCGGCGGCGGCGATATCGGCCGCGCCGGAGACGAGGCCGCCCCAGAGGATGGCGGGCATGGTGCGGTTGGTCATGGCGCTTCCCCGGCGGGCGTTGTCGGCCTGTTGAGGGGAGGGGATCACAGTATGCGGCCCGAAGCGAGGGGGAGCTAGGGTGGCGGCGTCTGCCCGCATTCCCATTGTCGGCCCCGACCGGGTCCCGTGATGCGGAAGGCGACTTTGATTGTCATGGGCTTGGCAGTTGGCAGGAGACCTTTGGCCCGAGCGACCTTTTCAGCGGCCGGGCCAAAATCGAAGTCGATCTCGGTTTCGTCGATCACCGCGCAGCTGTCGCCAATGCATCGCAGCGTCGCTTCGCCTTGCGCCTTCTGACGCAAAGCGCGGCCGGGGTAGAAGGCGGCCAGGGCGATGTCTTCGGACACACGTTCTGAGCCGTCGACCCAGACCCAGACGCCGCTGGCGGGCGGATCGGTGATGATGCAGTCACTGCCGGAAACCTCGACCGGCGGCGCACCGGCGCCCATCAGAAGCACGGCGCCGATCGCCACCAGAACTGGCCGCATCGTTGGGCGCTCCAAAGCAAAAGGCGCGGACCGTTCGATCCGCGCCTTTCGACCTTCTCAGAAAGTGACCCAGACCGCTACAGCGTCCGCGCCACGTCCTCGACCGTGAAGCATTCGATCTCGTCGCCTTCGCGGATGTCCTGGAAGCCGGCGAACGCCATGCCGCACTCCATGCCGTTGGTGACTTCCGCCACCTCGTCCTTGAAGCGCTTGAGGGTCTGCAGGGTGCCCAGTTCGAGAACCACGATGTTCTCGCGGACGATCCGGACCTTGGCGCCGCGGCGAACCACGCCCTCGGTGACTCGGCAGCCGGCGACCTTGCCGACCTTGGTGATATCGAAGGCCTGCAACACCTTGGCGTTGCCCAGGAAGGTTTCCCGCTGGATCGGCGAGAGCATCCCCGACATGACGCCTTTGATGTCGTCGATCAGGTCGTAGATGATCGCGTAGTAGCGAATTTCGACGCCTTCACGCTCGGCCAGGGCTCGCGCCTGGGCCGAGGCCCGGACGTTGAAGCCGATGATCGGCGCGCCGGCCCCCTTGGCCAGCTGGACGTCGCTTTCGCTGATCGCGCCGGCCCCTTGAAGGATGATGCGGGCGCGGACTTCGTCGGTGCCGAGCTTGTCCAGCGAGCCGACAATGGCTTCGACCGAGCCCTGCACGTCGCCCTTGATGACCAGCGGCAGTTCGCTGACCTTTTTGGCTGAGAGCTTGGCCATCATGTCGGCCAGCGAAGCGCCGGCGACGCCGCCGACGGCCGACTTCTCGCGCTTCACCCGCTGACGGTATTCGGTCAGTTCGCGGGCCCGGGCCTCGTTCTCGACGACGGCGAAGGCCTCGCCAGGAGACGGGGTCGAGTCGAGGCCGAGGATCTCGACCGGGGTCGAGGGGCCGGCTTCGGTCAGCTGTTCGCTGCGCTCGTTGAGCAGGGCGCGAACCCGGCCGTAGGAGGCGCCGGCGACGACGATGTCGCCGCGCTTCAAGGTGCCGCGCTTGACCAGGACGGTGGAGACCGCGCCGCGACCCTTGTCCAGCTTGGCCTCGATAACCACGCCTTCGGCTGTGCGTTCGGCGTTGGCCTTGAGGTCGAGGAGCTCGGCCTGGATCAGGATGTTCTCGATCAGGTTTTCCAGACCCGTGCGGGTCTTGGCAGAGACCTCGACGATCTGGGTTTCACCGCCCAGGCTCTCGACGACAATCTCATGCTGCAGCAGTTCGTTGATGACACGGGTCGGGTCGGCGCCGTCCTTGTCCATCTTGTTGACCGCAACGATGATCGGCACACCGGCCGCCTTGGCATGCTGGATCGCCTCGACGGTCTGGGGCATGACGCCGTCATCGGCGGCCACCACCAGCACGACGATGTCGGTGATGTTGGCGCCGCGGGCCCGCATGGCGCTGAACGCCGCGTGGCCAGGGGTGTCGAGGAAGGTGACGCGGTCACCGGCCGGCAGGCGAACCTGGTAGGCGCCGATGTGCTGGGTGATCCCGCCGGCTTCGCCAGCCGCCACGTCGGTGGTGCGCAGGGCGTCGAGCAGGCTGGTCTTGCCGTGATCGACGTGGCCCATGATGGTGACCACCGGAGCGCGGGTTTCCTGCGCCTCGTCATGATCCTCGGCGTCCAGGAAGCCTTCTTCGACGTCGGCTTCGGAGACGCGGCGGACGGTGTTGCCGAACTCTGTCGCCACCAGTTCAGCGGTGTCGCTGTCGATGACGTCGTTGATCTTCAGCATCACGCCCTGGCGCATCAGCATCTTGATGATGTCGACGCCGCGCACGGCCATCCGGTTGGACAGCTCCTGGACGGTGATGACGTCGGGGATGATGACCTCGCGGGCCGCGCGGGCCTGCTCGGCGCCGCCGCCACGGCGCTTTTCCTTCTCCCGTTCGCGAGCCCGGCGAACGGATGCCAGCGAGCGCATGCGATCGACGGCGCCCTCGTCGTCACCGGCCACGGCCTGGATGGTCAGGCGGCCTTCGCGGCGCTTGGGTTCGCCCTTGGTGCGGGAAACCGCCTTGCCGGGACCGGCGCCAGGCCCACCGGGGCCACGACGACGATCGTCATCCTCTTCCGGACGACGGTCAGGCAGCGCGCCGCCGGGCCGGGGGGCCGAGCGGGTGGCGCGGGTGACTTCCGGGGTCGCCGGAGCCTCGGCGGCCAGGCCGGCGCCGGGGCGCGGACCACGGGGCGCGCCGGGACGCGCCGGAACCGGACGCGGAGCTAGGGCCGAGTAACGGACGGTCTCGCCGGCGCGCGGCGGACGGCCGTCGCCCCCCCCTCTCGCGTCTCGGGGAGCCTCGCGCGGGGCATCACGGTCGGCGCCGCGGGGCGCATCGGCGTCGGAACGCGGGGCCCGCTGGTTGAAGGTGGTCGCGTCCGGCCGCGGCGTGCGTTGGTTGAAATTGCCAGTCTGGGCCGGCGGCCGATAGGTGGTGGTGCTGGAGCGGTCGTCGCGGCGGTCGCGCGATGGCTCATAGGTGCGGGTCTGGCCAGCCAACGGCTGCGCGGAGGGCGCGGCCGGACGGGGCGCCTGGGGCGCGGGAGCCGGACGGGGCGCGGCGGCCTGCGGCGCGGCCGGAGGGGCGGCGACGGGCGCCGCCGGAGCAGCGGGGGCCGGGGCGGCGACAGGCGCGGCGGGCGCATCGGCGACCGGGACGGGCGCCGTAGCCACGGGGGCGGCCGGAGCCGGAGCCGGGGCGACCGGGGCCTCCGCAACAGGAGCAGCAGCGGCAGGAGGGGGCGGAGCGACCTTGGCGGCTTCCGCGGCGGCGGCGGCCTTGCGGGCCTCCTCGGCGCGGGCGGCGGCCTGGATCTGGGCCTGACGGGCGCTTTCGATGGCGGCCTGGCGGGCCCGCATCTCGTCCGCGGAAAGACCGCCCTGCCCCCCTTGGCCTTGGGATGCGGGACGCTGCTGCGGCGCGCCGGGGGGCGGACGACGTTCAGCCGCCGAGGGACCGGCGAGATTCGCCGACGGCGCCGCGTGGGTGCGCTGCCGCTTGGTTTCCACCACCACGGTCTTGGTCCGCCCGTGGCTGAAGCTTTGCTTCACCACGCCGGCGCTGACCGACCCCGTGCGGGGCTTCAGCGTCATGGGCGGGCGGCCCGGGCGGTTGTCGTTATCGTCGCTCATGCGTCTCGCTTAACTCGCGACCGGAAGATCCGGCCGCACTACCTGAATTTCCAAACTCACAAAGGGCCTGGTCGCGGTTTCCCGCGGGCCCTTCTCCTATCGTTCCTCGTGCCAGCTCTCGGGGAGAAGCGGGCGAAAACCGGCCAGGCGTTCGACGTCTTGCGTCCAACTTTTGGCCGACCGTCCGCCGAGGAAGGCGGTGTGTATCACATTCTCGGCTCCCAAGGCCAAACCCAATTCGGCGGAAGTGAAAACGCCGATGACCCGGGGCTGCGGGGTCATGTGTCGGGCCAGGTTGAGAATCTTCGAACGGCCGTCGGCCGCGCCGTCGCTGGCCTCGATCAGCCAGGCCGCCTTGCCGTTGCGAACGGCCGACATGACCTTTTCAAAGCCGGAAGTAAGGTCTCCGGAGCGCCGCGCAAGGCCGAGGCTGTCGAGAACCCGTTTGGTAAGCAGTTTCTCGACCAGATCGACCAGGCCCTCGGGCACGGTCAGCTTGGCCTTGGCCGAGCGGGCGAAGGCGTTTTTCTTGGCGGCGGCCTCGAGGCTGGCGCGATCGGCGGCGACCCAGATGCCCCGGCCGGGCAGCTTGCGCGCCATGTCGGGGGTGACCACGCCGTCGGGGCTGGCGACGAAGCGGATGAGCTTCGCCTCCGCCATCACCTCTCCCGAGACGATGTCGCGCCGTTCCCTGGCGGCTTCCGCCAGGGTCTTGTGAGCCGAAATGTCGGTCTCAGCCTGCATGGGCTGGTCGCGTTCCTTGTCCACGACCGGCCCGGGCTGGGCCGATCAGTTCATCGTCGAAGACTGTATTCCGAGGGTTTGGCCAGGGACGCTCACGCGTCCCGAGCCTCGCCTTCGGCCACGGCCAGGTCGAGTTCCTCGGCGGACTCAGGCTGTTCGCCCTCGATCTCACCTTCGGCTTCGCCTTCGGGGGCGGCTTCAGCGTACTCAACGCCTTCCTCGCCCTCGTAATATTCTTCCTCAATGTATTCTGGCTCCGGCGGAGCCTCGACCCAGCCCATCACCACGCGGGCGCGCATGATCAGCGTCTCGGCGTCTTCCGGGGTCAGGTTGAAGCTTTCCAGCGAACCGGTTTCGCGAACCCGCTCGCCGTCCTTGGTTTCGTACCAGCCGCGCAGGTCGTCGGGGACCAGGCCGGCCAGGTCCTCCACCGTCTTCACATCGCCTTCGCCCAGCGCGACGGCCATCGGCAGGGTGATGCCTTCGATCTCGAGAATGCCGTCCTCGACGCCCAGTTCGACGCGCTTGGCGTCCAGCTCGGCGGAGGCCTTGTCGAGGAATTCGCGGGCCCGGGCCTGCAGTTCCTCGGCGGTGTCCTCGTCGAAGCCTTCGATCTCGGCAATCTCATGCGGCTCGACAAAGGCGATGTCCTCGACCGACACGAAACCTTCGGTGGCCAGCAGCTGGGCGATGACCTCGTCGACGTCCAGGGCGTCCTGGAACAGCTGGGTGGTCTCGGCGAACTGCTTCTGGCGGCGCTCCGACTCCTGGCTCTCGGTCAGGATGTCGATCTGCCAGCCGGTCAGCTGGCTGGCCAGGCGGACGTTCTGGCCGCGCCGACCGATGGCCAGCGACAGCTGCTCGTCAGGGACCACGACTTCGACGCGCTCGTCGTCCTCGTCCATGACCACCTTGGAGACTTCGGCGGGAGCCAGAGCGTTGACGATGAAGGTCGCCTCGTCCGGGCTCCACTGGATAATGTCGATCTTTTCGCCCTGCAGCTCGGCGACGACCGCCTGAACCCGCGAGCCGCGCATGCCGACGCAGGCGCCGACGGGGTCGATGGAGCTGTCGTTGGAGACGACACCCATCTTGGCGCGGCTGCCCGGGTCGCGGGCCACGGCGCGAATCTCGATGACGCCGTCGTAGACTTCCGGCACTTCCTGCGCGAACAGCTTGGCCATGAAGCCGCCGTGGGCGCGGGACAGCATGATCTGCGGACCCTTGGTCTCGCTGCGGACGTCGTAGATGTAGCAGCGGATGCGGTCGCCGAGGTTGAAGTTCTCGCGCGGGATCGACTGGTCGCGGCGCATGACGCCTTCGCCACGGCCGAGATCAACGATGACGTTGCCGTATTCGACGCGCTTGACGACGCCGTTGACGATCTCGCCGACGCGATCCTTGTACTCTTCGAACTGGCGCTCGCGCTCGGCCTCGCGGACCTTGCCGAACACCACCTGGCGGGCCATCTGGGTCTGCACCCGGCCGAACTCGAACGGCGGCAGCTCTTCGTCGAACACCTGACCGATGGTCGTGTCCTTGCCGTAGAAGGCCTGGGCGTCGGCCAGGCGCATCATGCCGATGCCTTCGCCCTCTTCGAACTCGACGTCGTCTTCGACCACGGTGACGTAGCGCTTGATCGAAGTCTCGCCGGTCTTCGTATCGATGGCGACGCGGATGTCGTGCTCGGCGCCGTAGCGGCTGCGCGCGGCCTTCTGAATCGCTTCCTCGATGGAGGCGATGACAATCTCCTTGTCGATCCCCTTCTCGCGGGCGACCGCATCGGCGATCTGCAGCAGTTCGAGGCGGTTGGCTGAAATGCCGGTGGCCATGGTCGTGTCCTTGAATCTCTAAAAGGTCAGTCGTTGTCGTTGCCGACGGAATTGATGTCGTCCTGGGCGATGCGGGCGGCGCGTTGGTCGGCGCCGACCTTCATCAGCTGATCGTTGAGGACCAGCTTGGCTTCCAGAATCCAGTCAAACGGGATGTAGAGGGTGGTCTCGGCGTCGCCTTCGATGTTGACGCCCACCTGGCCATCTTCGACGCCGGCCAGCTCACCCTTGAACCGCTTGCGGCCCTCGGCGATGCGGTCGAGTTCGATACGGGCCTCGTAGCCTTCCCAGGTCTCGAAGTCCTTGAGGCGGGTCAGCGGCCGGTCGATGCCGGGGCTGGAGACCTCCAGGGTATATTCGCCGGTGATCGGATCGGCGGCGTCCATGACCTCGGAGATGGCGCGCGACAGGCGGGCGCAGTCCTCGACGACCATTTCACCATCGGGCCGTTCGGCCATGATCTGCAGGCGGCGGGTCGTCCCGCCCATCAGCCGCAGGCGCACGATCGCATAGCCGGTGGCTTCCGCCACCGGATCGAGCAGCTCCAGCAGGCTGCGGTCTTCATTGGTCCGTCCGCGCAAGCAGCGGCTCTCCGGTCAAAACAAAAGCGGCGGCCCGAAGACCGCCGCTCGAATGCGCTATCCAGCGCGTTCAAACGATGTTGGGGGCTGTATAGACCCCAACGCATCGATTGTCAGCCCCCAAGAGCGCGACCCGGCAGATCGCGCTCCGCATAGGGCTTGGTTTAGCCGAAATTGACCGGCGGCAGCCGGCCCTTGCGTCGCGCCGCCCTGGCCGCGCCGGAGACGGCGCCATAGACGCCGCCGCCAATGCCGCCCGCGATCAGGGGCGTCAGGGTGTGAACCGCCAGCCAGGTCCAGGCCGCGCCGTCGGCCTTGGTGATGTCCATGACCTGGGCCCAGAAGGCCTCGATCGGAAACAGGCCGAACAGGGTGGCGACCAGCGGCGATCCGCCGCCGAATTTCCAGGCCAGGCCGCTGGCCAACAGGAAGAGCAGGCCGCCGAAGATGCCGGCCCCGACCGGCCCGCTGGCCCGTCCCATCAGGCCGAACAGCAACAGGCCGAGCCCAAGGAAGACCAACGCTCCGGGCGCCGCCGCCGGCACGCCGGTCAGCCCCACCTGGCCCATCTCCATCAGACTGGTGGCCGAGAGGTCGCCGCG
>JBKJSF010000117.1:0-32916 GCA_046595895.1 Caulobacter sp.
CGCAGGACGGTGGCGGCAACAGAATAGATGGGGAAGAAGGCGACGACGGTGGCGAGGACGATGATGGCCCGTCCAGATCATCCCGAGCGCGCCATCATCGTCCTCGCCACCGTCGTCGCCTTCTTCCCCATCTATTCGGGGGCCGCCACCGGCCTGCGCGCCGCCGACCCCGACCTCAAGCGATTGTTCGACCTCTACGGCGCCGGTCGCTGGCAACGCCTGCTTCGCCTGCGACTGCCCTCGGCCATTCCGGCCCTGGTCGAGGGGCATAAGGTGGCCACCGCCCTGGCCGTGATCGGGGCCGTCGTCGCTGAGTTCGTGGCCGGCTCCGGCGGAGCTCAGGGGCTGGCCTGGCGGATCATCGAGTCGGCCAACCGGCTGCAGACCGCCCGGGTCTTCGCCGCCCTCTTCACCCTGGCGGCGATGGCGGCGCTGCTCTACGCGGCGGTCGGTATCTTCGAGCGCCGGATCCTTGCCTGGTGGCGCGGCCGTTAGGGCGGCTTTAAGCCGGCGGGTGGCACAATCGATGGGAAGCAACCCCCGGTTTGTCATGCGTTTCGGCCTCATCCTCCTGCTGCTCGGCCTTCCCGGCGCCGCCCTGGCCGCCGAAGACCGCTATGGCCCGAGCCGCGTTGGGCATCCCATCGTCGCCCCGATCGCCGCATCCACCGCCGCGCCGGCCCTCGCCAGCCGAGAGCCGAGCGACTATCGCGGCCGCCTGCTGAACTGGTCGGGCAAGTCGTCAGCCGCCGTCCAGGCCGTCGCCCCGGCGCCTGCTACAGCTCCCATCTTCTCGGCCCCGCCGCCGGTTTTCGCCTCGCGCGGCCCCGAGCCGGCCCGTCTGCCGACCAGCCTCTACGATACGCCGGCTCCCGTGGCCGCCGCACCAGCCGCCCAGCCTCCCGCCCCGCCACCGCTGCGCGCCGCCTGGCCGCAAACCGGCGAGCCCAGTCTTTCAATGCCGCCCAGCGCGCCCCCGATCGCGGGCTCGCCCACCTACGGCTACAGCCCGCCGCGCGCCTATTCTGTGGTCCGCGAGTGGGGAGGCACCCCCGACCGCATCCCCAGCCCGCCCAAGGGCGGAACCTACAGCGGCCGCGAAGTCGCGCTCGATCCCAATACCCTCGGCGCCGCCCAGCCTCAGGACGCGCCGCCCGAGGAAGAGGTCGACGAGGAAGAGCCGCGGCGAAAAGTCGCCAAGCCCGCCGCCAAGGCCCGCAAATGAGCACCGAAGCCGGACGCCTCCGCGAACTGGTCGACCTGGCCCAGGAAGGCTCCAGCGAGCGACGCCGTGACCTGCTGCGCGGCCTGACCGACGCCTTCTTCTCCCGCGACGCCCATGCGCCGGCCGAGCTTGCCCTGTTCGACCAGGTGCTCGGCCAGCTGGCCGACGAGATGGAAGTCGCGGTCCGGGCCGAACTCTCCGGCCGCATTTCGGCCCGCCCGGACGCCCCCGGTCGGCTGCTGCGCCGCCTGGCAAGCGACGAGATCGATGTCGCCCGGCCAGTGCTGAGCGGCGCGGCGTTGAGCGAAACCGATCTGATCGCCGTCGCTCGCTCGCAGGGACAGGACCATCTGCAGGTCATCTCTCAACGACCCCGTCTGTCCTCCGCCCTGTCCGATGTGATCGTCGAGCGCGGCGACGAGGAGACCCTCAGCGTCCTGATCGGCAACGACGGCGCCGATCTTTCGCGCGAGGCGCATGAGATTCTGGTCGACAAGGCCAGCGACAGCCCGCGCCTGCAGGAGGGGCTGGTCAGCCGGCGCAGCCTGCCGGTCGACCTGCTCAACGAAATCTACTTCGTGGCCGAGGCCCGCATCCGCGAGCAGATCCTGGCCCGCAACGCCGCCATCGACCCCGCCGAGCTGGAGCGGGCGCTGGAGAGTGGCCGAAAGCGGCTGGCCGCCCAGGACGGCGCCCTGCCGGCCGACTACGCCCAGGCAGAAGTCGACATCCAGCGGATGGCGGCGAACAACGAGCTCGGCCCCCGCACCCTGGCCGCCCTGTTACGCGGTCGCCAGACAACGCGCTTCCTGGTCGCCCTTTCGCAGCTGGCCAGCGTCGATTTCCACACCGCCCGCCGCATCGTCGAGCGCCGCGAGTTGGACGCCCTGGCGGTGATCTGCAAGGCGGCCGGGTTCGAGCCCAGCCTGTTCCTGACGTTCGCGGTGCTGATCCTCGACAGTGACGGCGACGCCATGACCAAGGCCCGGCAGTACGGCCAGCTGTACAATGACCTGCCGCTGGAAGTCGCCCAGCGCACCATCCGCTTCTGGCAGCTACGCCGTCGGACAGGGGACGTGGCCGCGGCCGCCTGATGGTTTCCGGCCGTCCGGGCGGCGGAACCGCTCACACTTCCGCCTGACGGCCTAAGGCAGCTTCGACTTCACGTCCGGAAACTCCAGCAACACCAGCTTGCCGGTCACCGGCTTGCCCTCGAGGTCGAGCGGGGCGGCGGTGAATTTGCGGGCCGTCCACTTGGCCGGGCCGTCGTAGACCTTGCGAGCCCCGGGCTCGGCGCAGGGGGTCAGCTTGCCGGTCGCGGTGATCCGGCAGACCAGTCGCAGGGTCGGGGCGTCGCCCAGCGCCCTCGTCGGGCGGACGCGGCCGGTCCACCGCAGTTGGTCGCGTGAGATCAGGTCATAGGGCAGTCCGTCGGCCGCGAACCGGCCGGGGGCCGTCCAGACGATGGGGATGCGCACCAGGCGACCGACGACCGGCGCGCCGTCCGGGCCGATCGGCTTCATCTTGTAGAGCCGCGTCAGCTTGAGGCTGGGCTTCGACAGGCCGGCCTCGGGCGCGGTGTCGCTGACCACTTCGCAGCGGTCGAGGTCGCCCATGACCGTGGCGCGGCAGATCATCGTCACGGTGGCGCCCTTGCCGGTCTCGAAGGCCGAGACCGGGTAGGCGTCGGTCAGGTCGGCCGGGGTCGGCTTGGCCACCCATTCCGGCCGGCCGAACTCGGGTTCGGCGGCGGGCGTTTCCTGAGCGGCCAGGACCAGGGCGAGCAACGAAAGCAGCATGGTTTAAGCTTCGGCCCGTTCCCTGAGGCGTTCAAGCCCCTGCGCGGCGAGGTCGCAAAGGGAGCGCAGGCCCTGTTCGGAGAAGACCTCCAGGGCGGCGTTATATGCCATGGCCGCATTCGCCAGTCGATGGTCGCCGCGGCCGGTGATCTCGACCCGCAGTTCGTAGAGCCGGGCCAGGCCCAGCTGGGTCAGGGCCCAGGCGGTCGGGTTCAGGCTCGGGGAGCGGTCCGACAGGTCGGTGCGCAGGGCGGCCTCGGCGGCGTCGAGCACGGCCAGGTCGCCGGTCAGCTCGGCCAGGCGGCCCAGGCAGTTGGCGCGGCCGGCGGCGACGGCGGCCTGCAGCGACAGGGCCGTCTCGCCCTTCAGGCCGAACAGGGCGCGGTCGTAGCAGCGCAGGGCCTGGTCGAAGGCGCGGGGGGCGTCGGTCACCTCGCCCAGCACCTGCAGGGCCTGGCCGAGCTGGGCCTGGATGCGGGTCCAGTCGAGCGGGCTGTGGTCGCGCGGAATGGCCTCCAGCGCGTCAGTCAGCTGCTGCACCCCGTCGGCGGCGGCGCCGGCGTCGGCGGTCAGTTCGGCCAGCAGGGCGCGCGCCGCGCCGGCCTGGGCGGTGACCCGGGCGCTGAGCAGGGGCTCATAGTCCGGGTCGAGGGCCTTTGTCGCAAGTTTGAGCTCGCGCAGGGCGCAGTCGATCAGCGGCTGGTCCTTCAGGCGGGCGCCGCAGCCGGCCAGGATGTCGGCCAGCACGGCCCGCTGCTCGGCGGCGGCCATGCGCAAGGCGACATTGCCCTTGGCCGCGCCGTCCAGGCGGCGCAGCGGAGCCTCGAACCGGGTCGCCGCCGCCAGGGCGTCTTCCATGCCGCCGCCGCGCAGGGCCTGGCGACCGGCGACGCCGGCCAGGCCACACAGGGCCAGCGCCCCGGCAGGGCCGGGGTCGGTCGAAACGGGGGTCAGGGTGGCGACCACGGCGGCTTCCAGGCCTTCGTCGCCAAACAGCTCCGCGCCGAGCAGGGCGCAGAAGGCCTGTTCCACCCGGGCCCGCGCGACGCCGGCCGGGCGGCGCGAGGCCTCGAACTTCGTCGCCGCGCTCTCGGCGGCGGCGGCGGCCTTGCGCAGGGCGACGGCGTCGCCGCTGCGGCGGGCGACCTCGCGCCAGACCACGGCGGCGTCCAGTTGGCGCATGGCCGGGTCACGGGCGCTGATGCGGCCGGCGGCGACATCGGCGGCGCGGGCCTCGGCCTTGAGCAGACGAAGGTCCAGCAAATCCAGCAGGGCCGCGTCGCCCCCGGTCATCCCATCCCTTGGAGGGCTGGCGGGAGTCTCGAAGGCGCGGCGCAGCTGACGACCGAACTCGAACATGCGGAACTCCGAAACCGTCCCGGACCGGAACAGTCCGGTGGGGGTCATGTCGGTTCAGAGCAAAGCCCGATCCAGTCGCGTTTACAACTCGTTAACCATAAATTCCTCGTGGAAGCCCACAGGTTCCTGCGGTCCGGGGTGATCTCAACCGTTTCAACCGCCGTGAGAGTTTCCTTCTCCCCTCTCGGGAGAAGGTGGTGGCGAAGCCGACGGATGAGGGGGCTCCCAGGTGTTTCGTCTGCGCTGAGGTCGTGACGACGGGCTGTGTCGGAGGCCGGAGCGCCCCCTCATCCGGCCCTTCGGGCCACCTTTTCCCGCGAGGGGAGAAGGGACACTTACGGCGGTTTTGGCGGTCTTGGCCGTCCCGGTCAGTACGGTATCGGTTCACTCGGCGCCGGCGGCGCGGTGGCGCCGGGGGGCGCCTGCCCTGGCGGTGGCTCCACAACCGGGTCCGGCTCGCGGGTGAGGATTTCCAGTTCGCTGGCCGAGCGGCTGAAGTCGCTGCCCAGGCCCTCGTAGAAGCCGTTCCTCGGGTCCGGTTCGGTCTCCGGCTCAACGTCGGGCAGCAGCCAGTCGAAGTCCCGCGCCGGCAGGCCAGCGTGCGCCGCGACCATATACTGGCGCCAGATGGTCGAGGGCATGCCGCCGCCGGCCACCCGCTCCATCGGCGTGTCGTCGTCGTTGCCGACCCAGACGCCGGTTACGATGTCCGGCGTGAAGCCGACGAACCAGGCGTCGCGGTAGTTCTGGCTGGTGCCGGTCTTGCCGGCGGCCGGGCGGCCAAAGCCGGCCCTTGTGCCAGTCCCCCGCTCGACGACGCCCTTGAGCATCTTCACCATCATCGAGGCGTACTGGATGTCATAAACCGGGGAGCCCGGCCGCTGGCTGCGATTGTAGACCGGGGCGCCGTCCTGGGTGACGATGCTTTCGATGATGTAGGGCGTCACCTTCTGGCCGGCCTGCTGGAAAACCTGAAAGGCGCTGGTCAGCTCAAGCAGGTTCACTTCATAGCTGCCCAGCGCCACCGACAGGTCCGGCCGGGCCGGAACGGTGGTGAAGCCGAAGCGGCGGCTGATCTCGCCGATGGCCGGGCCGCCGACCTCCTGGCCGACCTTGACCGCGACGGTGTTGATCGACTTGGCCAGGGCCGTCTCGATGGTCACCGGGCCGGAGTAGCTTCCCCCATAATTGGCCGGGGTCCAGTCGCCGAACTTCACTGGGCCGTCGATGCGGACATCCTTGGGCAGCAGGCCCTTCTCCAGCGCCGCCGCATAGACAAACGGCTTGAAGGTCGAGCCCGGCTGGCGCTTGGCCTGGACGGCGCGGTTGAAGGGGGCGACGTCGAAATCCGTGCCGCCGACCATGGCCCGGATCGCCCCGTCGCTGCCCAGCGACAGCAGGGCCGCCTGCTTGGCCTTGGCCTTGGCGCCGTCGGTGCTCAGCACCTTGCGCACCGTGTCGGCGCCGATCGTCTGCAGCTTCGAGTCAATCGTCAGCTTGACGGTCAGGTCGGGGGCGTTGGCCCCGGCGATCTTCACCGCCTCGGTGGTGGCGTAGTCGAGCACGTAGCCGAGGTCGCCCTCGTCCTGCAGCGCCTTGGCCTGCAGCTTCGGCGGATTGTCTAGAGCTTGTTGCTCCTGCTCCGCGGTGATCCAGCCTTCCTTCCGCATCCGGTCCAGCACGAGGTGGGAGCGCTGCAGGGCGGCGCCCATGTTCTTGTTCAGCGCCAGGCGCGAGGGGGCCTTGGGCAGGCTGGCCAGCAGGGCCGCCTCGGCGATGGTCAGCTCGGATGCGGCCTTGCCGAAATAGCTGTGGCTGGCGCCGTCGATGCCAAAGGTGTTGGCCCCGAAATAGATGCGGTTGAGATAGAGTTCGAGGATCTCGTCGCGGCTCAGGATCTTGTAGAGCCGCCGCGCCATCACCGCCTCATGCAGCTTGCGCTTGATGGTCTGTTCCGGGGTCAGGAACAGGCCCTTGGCCAGCTGCTGGGTCAGGGTCGAGCCGCCCTGCACCGTGTGGCCGGCCCGCCAGTTGACGAAGGCGGCCCGGGAGATGCCGTACAGGTCGAGCGCCCCGTGCTGATAGAAGCGCCGATCCTCGGCGGCCAGGAAGGCCTGGGGCACGTGCCCCGGCAGCTGGGCCAGCGTGATCCGATCGCCATAGCGGGGGCCGCGGGTGGCGATCAGCGTGCCCTGGCGGTCGAGGAACTTGATGCCCGGCGCGCGGTTGACGGCGAACAGGGCGGCCCGCTCGGGCAGCGGCGGCACGTCGGTCAGATATTTGCGCCAGACATAGACGCCGCCGCCGATGGCCACCGTCGCCCCGATGACGAACAGCACGGCAAGCGTGATCCACAGCCACTTCAGCTTGCCGAGGGTCGCTTTGAAACGCTCCCAGCCCTGGCCGTCGGAGACGATGCGCTCGGGCCTGGGCTTCTTTTCCTTCGGCGGCTTGACGGCCTTCGGGGGCTTCTCCTTGCGGACCTTCTCGGGCTTTTCCGGCTTCCGCTCCGGCGGTTCCTCGGGCTTCGACTCCTCCGGCTTCGGCGCTGAGTCCGAAAACTTGAACGGTTCGAGAGACCAATCGTCGGACACGGGCGCGGAAACCTTGGCGGCTGGGTGCTGTAGGGTTTAGGACGCAAGCACCATGCCGCGCAAACCCTTCTGGGAATACAAGAGCCTCCGCCAGATGACGGTGGCCGAATGGGAGAGCCTATGCGACGGCTGCGGCCTTTGCTGCCTGGTTCGCTTCGAGGATGAGGACAGCGGCCAGGTCATCCCCACCCGCGTGCACTGCCGCCTGTTCGACAACCAGGCCTGCGCCTGCACCGACTACGCCAACCGCAAGGCCTTCGTCCCCGACTGCGTAAAGCTCACCCCCCACAACATCGACACCCTGCCCTGGATGCCGGCCTCCTGCGCCTATCGCCGGCTGCACGAGGGCAAGACGCTCCCCGAATGGCACCCGCTGGTCACCGGCGACCCCGAGAGCGTGCACCGGGCCGGCGTCTCGATCCGCGGCCAGACGATCAACGAGGAGGAGCTGGTCGAGGCCGAGGACGCGCTGGAGTACACCGCCTGGGATTTGATGGTCGACCGGGGGGAGGAGCCTTACGATCCGGAGTGAGGGATTAGGGGGATAAGCGGCCATGAGGGACGGGGCGAGCGTCGATTGGCCCTGGCGCCCGCGCTACCCCGGCATAAGCTCGACAGATGGACGCCAATGACCAACGCCCCCTCGTCGCTCAAGGCGGCTGCCTCTGCGGCCAGGTGCGCTTCCGCCTCCTCGACCGCCTTCCGCCCGTCGGCTTCTGTCACTATTCGCCGTGTCGGCGGGCCTCGGGGACGGGGTCGAATGCAGTGCTCAATGTGCGCATGGACCGGTTCGAATGGGTCAGTGGCGAGGCCGGGCTGCGGCGGCATGGGACGGCGTCCGGCTGGAGCCATCCTTTTGCGGCCAGTGCGACGCGCCCATGGCCCAGCCGACGCCGGACGGGGGGCGGATGTTCGTGCCGGCCGGGGCTCTGGAGGGCAATCCGGCCTTGCGGATCGCCGGCCACATCTTCGTCGGGTCGAAGCCGGACTGGGTTATGATCTGCGACGACGCCCCCCGGTTCGAGGTCCATGCGGACGGGTCCGGTTGACGCCGCTACCCGTCCTTCGCCTTGGCCTTCCACGGCCGGTCGACGAACACCCCCTCGCCCCTGTCCCGCCAGCGCGGGTTGTTCCTGTCAAAGATCACCACCTCGAGCTTCCAGCGGCTGGCCCCGCAGCCGCAGCGGGCCTCGAGCATGCGCTCCACGTCAGCGACCTGGGTGCGCTTCGAGCCGCGGCCGCTCTTGTCCAGCCAGGCGATGACGGCGGCGACCCGCCGGTGGGTGTAGCTGAAGCAGTGCTGGCAGCGCAGGCGGAGGCGGACGTTGGGGTGGCCCTCGAAGCGTTCGAGGGGAATGGTGCAGCGCGGCTCCAGCGAAGTGAAGGTGAAGCGGCAGCCCTCCAGGCGGGTGCAGCGCATGTAGTCGGCGATCTTCGACAGATGCAGGTTGGGGCCGGTGAGGCGCAGCAGCTCGCGCATGTCCAGCGAGGCCTTGCGCTGGCAGTCCTTGCTCATGCAGTGGCCGTAAACCGACTGATTGCGGTCGATGTAGCCCTTGAGGGTCGGGTCCGGCTTCAGGTGGTGGTCCATGAGGAACCAGCCGGGCGGGACGAGGTCGCCGGGATCGCGGGTCTCCTTGTATTCTGATCGTTCGTCGGACACCCGCATGATGTTCCGCTTTTGTTCTGTGCGGTCAAGAGCACGTAGCGGGTCGGGAATCGGTGAACATGCTTAGCCAAGGCCGGAACGCCGGATCCCGCGAGCCACGGGGGCGCCCGGCGGCGACCGTCGCGAGTGGTTCGCTCCCGAGCCGTACAACGCGGCCGACATGGTGCTGGCGGCCGGGTTCGGGATGGAGCCGGCGGCCTGATTCACCTGGCCGGTGGATCAAACACTTTCCCGAGGCGTTGCTGATCGCCGGCCGAGCGCCGGCCGTTCCCCCGCTGATCGCCCCCCGACCCCCGGGCGGAACGAAAAAGGCTCCCCGGCTGCAAAGCCGGGGAGCCTTTTGACTTGACGGAGCCGCTCGTCAGACGCGGCTGCGACGGAAGACCAGGTGGTAGATGAGCAGCACCACCACCGCGCCGACGACGGCGACCAGCAGGCTGTACAGGTTGAAGCCGGTCACGCCGGCGCTGCCGAACTGGTTGAACAGCCAGCCGCCGACCACGGCGCCGACGACGCCGAGCACCAGGTCGATGACCAGGCCGCTGCCGGACTTGTTGATAAGCTTGCTGGCGATGAAGCCGGCGACGATACCGAGGACGATCCAAGCGAGGATGGACATGAGGTTCTCCAATGGTTGGCGACATTCGCGAACCCGTGGTGTGGGAAGCGGATGAGGCGGGCGTTAGTTCCGAAACGATGCATCGAGCGGCGGCGGCAGGCCCTTCCCGCGCGATTCCGTCGGTGGGATGACCTATCACTGCGCCCGGGGTGTTCCTGACGGCCGAGATCGGCCGCCGCCCTCGCGCGACCAGATCGGCCAAGCCTTATAAGCATGATGAACCCCTTGCAGGGGATCGCGGAGGCTCAGACGCTCGCCCAGGCGATCGTCAACACCATCCATGAACCGCTGCTGGTGCTGGACGGCGACCTGCGGGTGATGGCCGCCAGCCGGGCCTTCTACGAGATTTTCAAGGTCGATGCCGGGGCCACGCGCGGGGCGCTGCTCGACGACCTGGGCGACGGGCAGTGGGACATTCCGGCCCTGCGGCTGCTGCTCGAGACCATCATCCCCGAGCGGGTGGCGATGGACGACTTCGATGTCAGCCATGATTTCCCGGGCGTCGGGCAGCGGACCATGCTGCTGAACGCCCGCAAGGCGGTCTATGAGACCAGTCCGGACCACACCATCCTGCTGGCCTTCACCGACGTCACCGCGCGGCGGGCGATGGAGCGGGAGCTGGCGCAGCTCCTGGCCCGCACCGAGGCGCTGCTCGAACAGAAACAGACCCTGCTGCAGGAGATGGAGCACCGGGTCGCCAACAGCCTGCAGATCATCGCCAGCATCCTGATGCTGAAAGCCCGGGCGGTGGCCTCGCCGGAGACCCGCGGCCATCTGCAGGACGCCCACCAGCGGGTGATGAGCGTGGCGGCGGTGCAGTCGCATCTGCATGCCGTCGAAGGCATCGAACAGATCGCCGTCCGCCGCTATCTTAGCAAGCTGTGCGACGGGCTCGGCCGCTCGATGATCGCCGAGGACCAGCCGATCACGCTGGAGGTGGTGGCCGACGACGGCCAGTTGAGCTCCGCCCAGGCGGTGAGCATCGGGCTGATCGTCACCGAGCTGGTGATCAATGCGGTCAAGTACGCTTTCCCCGCCGGCCGCGACGGGGCGCTGGTGCGGGTCCGATTCGAGAGCCAGGGCGAGGACTGGAAGCTGACCGTCAGCGACAACGGCGTCGGCAAGACGCCAGAGGCGCCCGGCTCGGCGCCCGAGGTCGGCGGGCTGGGGACGGTGATCGTCCAGGCCCTGGTCAAGCAGCTGGACGCCCGGCTCGAGACGGACAGCGGGCCGGGCGGCATGACCGTCGCCGTGGCCCGGGCGATCTTTGTCTCGCGGCCGGCTAAACCTTGAAGTAGCGGCGGCCGAAGAAGGCGATGGCGAGCAGCGCCACGGCCCCGGCCGCGACCCAGCCGAGACCGCTGAAGTGGGCCAGCTCGGCGCCCTTGGCGGCTAGGTAGCCGGGGGCCAGCATGACCGGCACCCAGATAATGGCGGAGCCGACGTTGGCGACCTGGAAGCGGACCTGGTTCATCGACGTCATGCCGGCGATCAGCGGCACGAAGGCCCGCACTGGCCCCAGGAACCGGCAGAGATAGATCGAGGCGGCCCCGTACTTGCGGAAGAACAACCGGGCCCGGGCGATGGTCCGGCGGCGGCGTCGCATGGCGGGGTTGCGAAAGGCGCCGGGGCCGGCCCGGCGGCCGATCCAGTAGCTGACGGCGTCCCCCCCGACCGCCCCCGCGACGCACCAGGCGACGACGGTGAAGGGGTCGAGGATGCCGGCCGCGGCCAAACCTCCGGCAATGACCATCAGGGCGGTGGCCGGGAAGAAGGCGCCGATGAAGGCCATCGACTCGCCAAGGGTGATCAGACCAAGCACCGGACCCGCCCAGACGGCGTTGCGGGCGATGAAGGCCCCTAGATCATTGGCGAGGTGTTCCATCAATCTTCTCTGTGGCGCCAGACGGACACCCCGACAAGGGCGGCGCCGAGCGCCAGCCAGTGGGCGGCCGTCAACAGAATTCTTCGGTCGACTCAATTCGATAATTCCACGTATATAGAAATATGGAATCAATTCTCGCTATCAAACGACTTTCCGCGCTGGCCCAGGACAGCCGCCTCGCCGTCTTCCGTCTACTGGTGAAGGCTGGCCGCGGCGGCGTGCCGGCCGGCGACATCGCGCGATCGCTCGACATACCTGCCAACACCCTGTCCACGCAGCTCGCCTTGTTGACCAACGCCGGGCTGATTGCGAGCCACCGCGATGGGCGCTCGATCATCTACGCCGCCGACTACGACGGGATGAGCGAACTGCTGGTCTACCTCATGGAAGATTGCTGCCAGGGGCGTCCCGAAATCTGTGGGCCGCTCGCCGAAGCCGCCAGCCGCGCAGCCTGTTGCGCCCAACCTGAAGGAGCCCACCAATGAAGCGCCTGCATGTCCATGTCGCCGTCGAGGATCTCGCCAAGTCCATCGGCTTCTACTCGACGCTCTTTGACGCCGAGCCGACGGTGGTCAAGGACGACTACGCCAAGTGGATGCTCGACGATCCCCGCGTCAACTTAGCGATTTCGGACCGGGCGATCGTCGCCGGCGTCGATCATCTGGGCCTCCAAGTCGACAGCAACGCCGAACTGATCGAACTCTCCGACCGCCTGAAGGCGGCGGGAGAGACCACCCGCGACCAGGAAGCGACGACCTGCTGCTATGCGCGGTCGGACAAGGCCTGGGTCAATGATCCCGATGGCCTGCGTTGGGAAACCTTCTTCACCTTTGGCGATGCGACGTCCTACGGCGAGGACGAGCCCAGGGCGGTGACAGCTGGCGCGGCGCCAACTGCAGCCTGCTGCGCTCCGGCGGTGGCCGCCAACGCGCCGGAACCCGCCACCGCCTGCTGCTGAAGGCGCGGGAAGATGGCCGTGATCGACCTGCCATTCGCCAGCCTCGACCGCCTGTTTCTGCAGGCGAGCTTGGACGGGATCGGCGAGGCGCGGGATCAGACGGATGGTGGCCAGGAATGATTGCTCGCCGCATGGCCGCCGAAGCCCTGGGCACGGCGATGCTGCTCGCTATCGTCGTCGGGTCGGGAATCATGGGCGAGCGTCTGGCCGCCGGTGACACCGCCATCGCGCTGCTGGCCAATGCTGTCGCTACAGGAGCCGGGTTAGTGGTGCTGATCACCGTGTTCGGTCAGATTTCCGGTGCGCATTTCAATCCGGCGGTAACGCTGGTCGCCGTGCTTCGCGGCGAGTTGGGATGGCGGGAAGCGACGATATACGCGGCGGTCCAGGGCGTCGCCGCCGTGCTTGGGGTCTGGCTGGCGCATGCCATGTTCGGCGAGCCGATCTTGCAGGTCTCGGGCAAGGTGCGTGAGGGCGTCCCTCTGGCCCTGTCCGAAGGTGTGGCGACCTTTGGGCTGGTCGTCGCCATCCTCGGATCGGCGCGTTTTCGGCCCGATGCCACCCCCTGGATCGTCGGCCTCTACATCACGGCCGCCTACTGGTTCACCGCCTCTACGTCCTTCGCCAATCCGGCGGTGACGCTCGCCCGGGCGCTCACCGATAGATTGGCGGGCATCGCGCCTGGGTCCGCGCCCGCCTTTGTCATGGCTCAGTTGATCGGCGCGGCCGCGGCAGGGGTGGTCGGCGCATGGCTCTTCCGGCCCGTGTCGGCGCCGGACCGGGCGTGAGCCGCCTGTCTGCACCCTCCTCTTGCGCGGCCCGCGCGTTGGCTTAGGTAGAGGCCTTCCGCCGACGTTCGTTTTTGCAATGAGGTATCCTTGGCGCGCGACCCCTATCTGGAGCTGGGCGTTTCCCGCAGTGCCGGGGCGGATGACATCCGCAAGGCGTTTCGCAAGCTGGCCAAGCAGTATCACCCGGACGCCAACCCCGGAGACGGCTCGGCCGAGGAGAAGTTCAAGCGAGTCTCCGGCGCATTCGACATCCTCGGCGACGAGGAAAAGCGCAAGAAGTTCGACCGTGGCGAGATCGACGCCGAGGGCCGTGAGCAGAGCCCGTTTGGCCGCGGCGGCGGCGGTTTTGGCAACGGCGGCGGGCCGGGCGGCTGGTCGCCGCGCGGGTCCGGCGGCGGGCAGGGGCCGGACGGCGCCGACCTGAACGATATCCTTGGCGAAATGTTCGGCCGTGGCGGACAGCGCAATCCCGGCGGCTTTGGCGGTTTCTCGACTAAGGGCCAGGACGTCCGGGCCAGGATCGACATCGACCTGGAAGACGCCATCCGCGGCGCCAAGAAGCGCATCGCCTTCTCCGACGGCCGCACCGTCGACGTGGCGATTCCCAAGGGGGCGCAGGATGGCCAGACCCTGCGCCTGAAGGGCCAGGGGGCGCCGGGCCGGGGCGGGGCGGGCGACGCCCTGATTGAGCTGAGTCTCCGCCCCCACCCCATCTATCGCCGCGAGGGGGACAGCCTGGAGATGGACGTGCCGATCACCGTCCCCGACGCGGTACTGGGCGGTAAGGTCGAGGCCCCGACGCCGGACGGCAACGTCTCCCTGACCGTGCCCAAGGGGTCCAACAGCGGCCAGCAGTTGCGGCTTAAGGGCCGGGGCTTCATCGACGCCAAGGGCAAGCGCGGCGACCTGGTGGCCCGCCTGGTCGTCACCCTGCCGGATGTGCCGGGCCCGGAGCTGGAACAGTTCGCCCAGGAGTGGAAGGCGAAACGTCCCTACCCCGCCAAACGGCGCTGATCCTCGCCTGGCGCGCGCGGCGCCGTGACAGACGGTCGCACAACCCCCATAACCTGCTCATTCAGCCTCCATTCAGACCGAGGGCTCTAAAAGCACGGTTATGAAACGTCTCGTCGCCCTTTTTGCAGCCGCGATCCTGACCGCCGCCATCCCCATGGCGGCGGACGCGAAGCCGAACGAGGACCGCAAGGCCGCGCGGGAAGAGCGCAAGGCCGAGCGGCCGGATCCGCGCGGCGGCCCGGACCCGCGCGGCGGCTATGAACAGCCCCGCGAGCGGGAAATCCCGTTATCGCAGCTGATCCGCATGGTTGAGAGCCGCACCGGCGGCGAATACGTCAACGCCAATCCGAGGATGCAGGAAGGCCGCAGGTACTATTGGATGCGGCTGCGCTTCCCTGGTGGCCGATTCGAAGACTTCATGGTCGACGCGGCCACCGGCCAGTTCTAGGATTCACATCCATGCGCATTCTGCTCGTCGAAGACGATCCCGACCTGTCGCGCCAGCTGAAGCTGGCCCTCAGTGACGCCGGCTATGCCGTGGACCACGCCCCGGACGGCGAGGAAGGCCACTTCCTTGGCGAGACGGAGCCCTATGACGCGGTCGTGCTCGACCTTGGCCTGCCCAAGATCGACGGCGTGTCGGTGCTGGAAAAGTGGCGCCGCGAGAACATCGCCACCCCGGTGCTGATCCTCACCGCCCGCGACAACTGGAGCCAGAAGGTCGCCGGCTTCGACGCCGGGGCCGACGACTACCTGACCAAGCCGTTCCATACCGAGGAGCTGCTGGCCCGGCTGCGGGCCCTGGTCCGCCGCTCGGCCGGCCATGCCTCGCCACAGTTGTCCTGCGGTGGCCTGCGGCTTGATCCGCGCGCCGCCCGGGCCAGCGTCAACGGCGAGCCTCTGCGGCTGACCTCGCTGGAATACCGCCTGCTGCATTACATGATGATGCACCAGGGCCGGGTGATCAGCCGCACCGAGCTGGTCGAGCACCTCTACGACCAGGACTTCGACCGCGACTCCAACACCATCGAGGTGTTCATCGGCCGGGTGCGCAAGAAGATCGGCCAGGAGCGCATCGAGACCGTGCGCGGCCTGGGCTACCGGATCATGGCGCTCGAGGGCGAGAGCGACGCGTGAGCGCGTGACCGCCAGGCCGCGCCAGCCTCTTATCAAGAGCCTGAGGCGCTCCTCGCTCGTCCTGCGGCTGGTGCTGCTGGCCGGGGTTTGGAGCATCGCCATGCTGGTGCTGGCCGGGTTCGGCCTCAACCATCTGTTCCGCCAGGCGGCCGTGCAGCGCTTCGAAGCGGGCCTCGAGGAGTCGATCCGCGGGCTGCAGGCCGAGACCACCATCGACAACGGCCAGGTCTATGCGCCGCCGATGACCGACGTGCGGGCCTATCGCCCTTACAGCGGCTTCTATTGGCAAATCGCCGAGGTCGATGCAAAGGGCGCCATCGTGCCGCTGGTCGAGTCGCGGTCGATCTGGGACAGCAACCTCAGTGTCCCGGCCGCTATCGGCCCGGCGGCCGCGAAAAAGCCCGGAACCAGCGTCTATTTCGACACCATCGACCCGCTCGGCAAACGGCTGCACGCCGCCGCCCAGGTCGGCTCCATTCCCGGTCGCGACAAGCCGGTGCTGTTCATGGCGGCTGAGAACCGCGAGTCGGTCGACGACGCCGCCAATCGCTTCATCGCCGTGATCGTCGGGGCGCTGGTAATCCTCGGAGCCGGGCTGATCCTGGCCGTCTATCTCCAGGTCCGCATCGGCCTGGCACCCCTTTTCGGCCTGCGCCGCGAGGTGGCTCTCGTGCGGCGGGGCAAGGCCGAGCGGCTGATCGGAGACTATCCGGCCGAACTGTCGCCCCTGGCCGGCGAACTGAACGCTCTGCTGGCCCACAACCAGGATGTCGTCGAGCGGCAGCGGACCCATGTCGGCAATCTCGCCCATGCCCTCAAAACCCCGCTGGCGGTGATGCTGACCGAGGCGCGCCAGACCCCCGGCGTTCTCGCCGACATCGTCGAGCGCCAGGCCGAGGCCATGCGCGCCCATGTCGAGCACCACCTGCGCAGGGCCCGCGCCGCCGCCCGCTCGCAAAGCACCGGCGAGCGCGCCGATGTCGCCGAGGTGCTGGACGAGATGGCCGTGACCATGGAGCGGATCTTCCAGGAAAAGGGCGTCACCATAGACTGGCGGGCCCCCGAGGCCCTGTGCTTCCGGGGCGAGCGCCAGGACCTGCAGGAGTTGGTCGGCAACATCCTCGAGAACGCCGGCATCTGGTGCAAACGCAACGTCCGGGCTACCGCCGCCCTGATCGAGACTGACTGGCTGACCATCACCATCGAGGACGACGGACCGGGCCTGCCGGCCGAGCGCCGGGACGAGGTGATCAAGCGCGGGGCCCGGCTGGACGAGAGCGCGCCGGGGTCGGGCCTGGGTTTGGCCATCGTCGACGAACTGGCCCGCGCGTACGGCGGCGACCTGGTGCTGGGCGACAGCGGGATGGGCGGCCTGCTTGTGAGAGTCAGATTGCCGCGGGCCGAGGCCTGAAATCGGCGTTTCGGCGTTCATTAACCACCATCGGTCATTTTGGCTGTAGCCGCCGTATCGGGCGGCCTTCGGGTGGGACGAATGGGCGAGCTATCACCGGCCAAGGCCGGATTGCTCCGGATGCTGATCGACAACGCGCCCGACGGCGTGTTGCGCCGACTGGAGCACGCCCTGTCCGACGAGTCGGTGCGCGACGGCCCCCTGGGCTCGGTATGGCTGCTGGTTGAACGCGAAACCGAGGATCGGGCGTTTCGCAACACTGTGCTGGCCCCACTCATCGGCCTGTTCAGCGGCCCGATGGCGCAGTTTCCGCCCGGCCAACTGGCCAGGCTGTGGAGCCACTTGAAGGCCGCGCATCCAGGCTCCCTCGGCCAGGCCCGCCTCTCGGCCACCGCCTACAATCCTGAAGAGGTTGATCCCGCGGCTTTTGATGCCCTCTGCGCCCTGGCGGGCGAGGATCTGGAGGCCGAGGAACGGCCGGCCGCCCTGGCCGGCTTCGACGCCGAGCGCCTGCTGCCGGCTCTGACCCTGGCGCCCATCGTTCGCCAGTGTCTGCCGCAGCTCGGTGACTGGTTGGCCCGTATGGACCAGGAGCGCCGCGCCGCCGCCCGGCTGGCCTATCGAGACAGCGTCGCCGTTGCCCCGGACGCCGGTCTGCTGTTCTTCCAGATGCTGGCCTCGCGGATGGCCGATCCCGGCCAGATCCTGCGGGTCATATCGGCGGTCATGGACCGGCCGAGCGAGCGCTATCTGGCCTCCTCCGAACTGGGCCCGTTCGGGGTCATGGTGATGGGCTCCATCGACATGCACCTGGATGTCGTGCGCGACTTCGACACCAGTGGCGGCGAGCCTGCCGGTCGCGCCGCCGGCCGCGCCGTGCAGTTGGCCTCGACCGCCATCGCCGAGCTGGAAGCGGCGGTGCAGCTAAGCAAGGACGGCGACTGGGGCAAGCGCCTGACCGGCCAGAAGCGCAACCTCGCCCTGTCGGTGGAGGGGCGGCTCAAGGAAATTGAAGCGGCCGTCACCCAGGCTCTACCGGTGCAGTCCATCCGCTACAGCGCCCGGCTGATCAAGTCGGCCCCGAAGTTGTCGGCCGATCCAGATCCCAAGGCCGTCGGCCACGCCATGAGCCTGCTGGCCTTCTCCGAGGAGGTCCGCTCCAGCGCCGACAGCGGCGGTTTCGGCTCGACCCGCACCCGCATCCTCGAGGCGGTCGACAAGCACATCGACCCCTATGTCGAAGACGCCCTGGAGCACCTGCGCTCGGACGAGGTCGAGGATCCCGCCCGGGTCCGCGCCTTCCTGGGCATCGCGGCCGACATCCTGTTCCTGGCCAAGGACGACAAGGCGGCGCAAATCGTACGTCGGCGTTTGGCCGCGGCCTGATCTGCCGCCTCGCTTCGGCTGCGGATATCCGCTAACAGCCCGCCCATGTCCCCGTGGCTCACCGTGCTTTTCTGGACCGCCGCCGCCCTGTTGTCGGCGCTGGCGGGCTGGCTGGTGCTCAACCTTGCGCGGAAGCGCGCGCAGGCGCCGGTCGAGGACGATCCGGGACTGGCCGTGCATCGCCGCCAGCTGGCGGAAATCGACGATCTGGTGGTCCGTGGCCTGCTCAGTCCCAACGAGCAGGCCGAGGTGCGGGCCGAGGCCGGCAGGCGGCTGCTGGCCGCCGACGAGGCGGGAAAACCTGCCCTCCACGGTGGAGGGCGGTTCGTCGTCCTGGGCGCGGCGGTGCTGTCGCCGCTGCTGGCCCTCGGGCTCTACGCTTTCCTGGTCGGCTCGCCGGGCCGGGCCGATGCGCCGATGGGCGAGCGGATCGCCGCCTGGGGCCGGTCCGATCCCGAAACCCTGACGCCGCCGCAGATCGCCGCCGCCCTGACCGCCGTGGCCAGGAAGACGCCGAACGACGCGCGATTGCTGGAGCTGCTGGCCAGGGCGCGGCTGGCTTCGAATGACCCCTTCGGCGCGGCCAGGGCGTTGCGCGAGGCCCTGCGGATCGAGCCCGGAAATCCGGCGCTCTGGATCCAGCAGGGCGAACTGTTCGTGTTGACCGGCGACGGAGCGGTCGGGCCGGACGCCCGCAAGGCGTTCGGCGAGGCCCTGCGCCTCGACCCCAAAGCCAGCTGGCCACGCTATCGCCTGGCTCAGGCCGACATCGCCGACGGCAGGGCGCGGCAGGGTCTTGGCAGTCTGCGTGGGGTGCTGGCCGAGATGCCCGTGGACGATCCCAATCGCCCGGCTCTGACCGCCGAGATCGCCGAGGTCGAGCGGACCGGCAAGCTGCCAGGACCGCGACCGCCAGCCGCGCCGCCGGCCGAGGCCGACATGGACCAGGCCATCCGCGGCATGGTCGATGGCCTGGCCGCTCGGCTGGCGGCCGACCCGGACGATCCCCAAGGCTGGGTGCGGCTGGTGCGCGCCTATGGCGTGCTCGGCGAGACCGCCAAGCGCGACGCCGCCCTGGCCCGGGCCAGATCCCTGTACAAGGACCAGCCGCGGGTGCTGAAGGCCCTGCAGGCCGAGTCGGAGAGAGCGCCATGAGTTTCTGGCCCAAGTCGCACAAGGCCCGCCGCCGGCTGACCATCCTGCTGGCCATCGCCCCGGTGCTGGTCCTGGCCGTCGGCCTGACGCTCTATGGCCTGCGCGAAAACATCTCCCTGTTCCTGACCCCCGGGCAGGTCGAGGCGGCGCATCTGAAGGCCGGCAAGGCCTTCCAGCTGGGCGGCCTGGTCGAGGCCGGCAGCCTGAAGAAGCACGGCGACGCCATGACTTTCCGGGTGATCGACAACCAGGCGGGGATGACGGTGATCTACGACGGCGAGGTCACCAGCCTGTTCAAGGAAGGCCAGGGGGTGGTCGCCGAGGGGACACTTCGGGCCGACGGCGTCTTCGTCGCCAAGCGGGTGCTGGCCAAGCACGACGAGAAGTACATGCCGCGCGAGGTCACCAAGGCCTTGAAGGAACAGGGCGAGTGGCGCGGCGATGGCGAGCGGCCGACCCATGACGCGGCTCCGCCCGTGGCGGTCCCGCCCGTGGCGGCCGCGAAACAGGGCGGCGTATGATCGTCGAACTGGGCGCCTTCGCCCTCATCCTCGCCTTGGCCCTCTCCATCGCCCAGACCGCCCTGTCGGCGGCCGGAGCTCGCCGGCCGCTGCTGGCCGGGGCCGGGGAGGGGGCGGCGACCGGAGCCTTCATCGCGCTGGTCGTGACCTTCGCGGCGTTGATCCATGCCTTCGTGACCAGCGACTTCTCGGTCGCCAACGTCGCCAACAACAGCCACACGGCCAAGCCGCTGCTCTACCGGGTGGCTGCGGCCTGGGGTAGCCATGAGGGCTCGATGGTGCTGTGGTGCCTGGCCCTGACCGGATTCGGGGCCGCCGTCGGCTGGTTTGGCCGGGGCCTGCCGCGAGACCTCAAGGCTCGCACCATCGCCGTGCAGGGCGCGCTGGGGACGCTGTTCCTCGCCTACACGGTGTTCGCCTCCAACCCGATGATCCGGCTGGCCGTGCCACCGATCGAGGGGGCTTCGCTCAATCCGCTGCTGCAGGACCCGGCCTTGGCGGTGCATCCGCCGATGCTTTACCTCGGCTACGTCGGCTTTTCGGTGGTCTTCAGCCTGGCCGTCGCCGCCCTGATCGGCGGACGGGTCGATGCGGCCTGGGCCCGGTGGGTGCGGCCCTGGACCCTGGCCGCCTGGAGCCTGCTGACCATCGGCATCACCCTGGGGGCGTTCTGGGCCTACTATGAGCTGGGCTGGGGCGGGTGGTGGTTCTGGGACCCGGTCGAGAACGCCAGCTTCATGCCCTGGCTGATGGGGGCTGCCCTGCTGCATTCGGCGGTGGTCACTGAGAAGCGCGGGGCGTTGCCGGGCTGGACCCTGTTCCTGGCCATCGCCGCCTTCACCTTCTCGATGTTGGGCGCCTTCCTGGTGCGGTCGGGCGTGCTGACATCCGTCCACGCCTTCGCCGTCGATCCCGAGCGCGGCCTGCTGCTGCTGGCCATCCTCGGCCTGGCCTCGGGCAGCGCCTTTGCCCTGTTCGCCTGGCGTGCTCCGGCCCTGACCCCCGGCGGTGGATTCAAGCCGATCAGCCGCGAGAGCGCCATTGTGGTCAACAACATCGTGCTCACGGCGGCGGCCGCGGCGGTGATGTTCGGCACCCTGTTTCCGCTGATCCGCGAGGCGCTGGACGGCCAGACCGTCTCGGTCGGGCCTCCCTATTTCAACCTGATCTTCGTGCCGATCATGGCCATTGGCCTGCTCATCCTGCCGTTCGGACCGATGCTGGCCTGGAAGCGCGGCGATGCGCTCGGCGCGGCCCAGCGGCTGGGCTTTGCGGCCCTGCTCGCCATCGGGGCCGGCCTGCTGACCCTGGCCATCGTCAGCCCGCGCAAGGCGATTGCCAGCGCCGGAGTGGCGCTCGGCGTCTGGCTGCTGATGGGCGCGCTGGCCGAGATCGCCGAGCGGGTGCGGGCCTTCCGCGCGCCCTGGACCGAGGTGCGCCGGCGCCTTGGCGGTCTGCCGCGCGGGGCCTGGGGCTCCAGCCTGGCCCATTTCGGCCTGGGGCTGTTCATCCTCGGCGCCTGTTTCGAGACCGCCTGGAAGATCGAACTGGCCGAGGCCATGAACGCCGGCCGCACCGTGCCGCTGGGCGGCTATGAGGTCACCCTGGACAGCGTCGATGTCGTCGACGGCCCCAACTACCTGGCAGAACAGGGCAGGCTGACCGTTCGCAAGGACGGCAAGGTCGTCTGCACCGCCGAGCCGGAGCGGCGGTTCTACCCGGCCGGCGGCCAGACCACCCAGGAGGTGGCGATCTGCTATCGCGGCCTCGATCAGGTCTACATCACACTGGGCGAGCGGCGGATGACGTCGCAGGGCCAGCCGGCCTGGCTGATCCGCGGCTACTTCAATCCCTGGGTTCAGCTGATCTTCCTTGGACCGCTGCTGATGGCGCTGGGTGGCGCGGTGTCGCTGTCGGATCGCCGCCTGCGGCTGGCCCCGGGCCAGAAAAGCAGGGATGGCCGCAAGAGCAAGGCGGCCGCCGCATGAAGCGCCTCCTCATCGCCCTCGCCGCCTTCGCCTGCATCGCGGCGGCCTCCGATCCCTCCGAGCGGCTGAGCGACCCCGCCCAGGAGACTCGCGCCCGCGCGCTGTTCCGCGAGGTGCGTTGCCTGGTCTGCCAGAACGAGTCGATCGACGATTCCACCGCCGCCCTCGCCCAGGACCTGCGTCAGGTGATCCGCGAGCAGATCGCCGCCGGCCGCACCGATGCCGAGATCCGCGCCTTCTTGGTCGCCCGCTATGGCGAGTTTGCTCTGCTCAAGCCGGCCTTTTCGGCCCCCAACGCCGTGCTCTGGGGCGCGCCGATTCTCGTGTTGCTGGTTGGGGGAGGTCTGCTGGCCCTGCGCCTGGGGGCGCGAGGCTCCCCTGCGGCGCTTTCGCCTGAAGAGGAGGCGCGGCTTGCGCAATTGACGCGCGAAGAGCGAGATTGACACCAAGCCGCCGTGATCCTGCCGCAACTAACACACTGCTCATGACGCAAAGATAACGTGAGCAGCGTTGCGCATCGCGGCAACGCTTCTAATTTGGACGAGGAACACCGGCGTTACGCCGGGCGCAGGAACCTAAATGACGATGTCATCGAGAAAGACTGGATTTGTCGTGGGCGCCGTTGCGGGGTTCGGCGTCGCCGCCGCCGCCATGGCCGGCGTGGGCCTGCGGATGGCTGATGCCGCCGAGGGGACCGGTTACGCCGCCGCCGCTCAGCTTTCGCCCACCCGCATCAATTTTGCCCCGCCGCCCGGCGCGCCGATGTCGTTCGCCGACATCTTCGAGAAGGTGTCGCCGGCCGTGGTCTCCATCGACGTCAAGTCGAAGGTCGATGCATCGACCCTGCGCGGCATTCCCGGTCTGCCCTTCAACCTGCCCGGCCAGGGCGAAGACGGTGAGGGCAACGAGGGCAATGACGGCGGTGGCGGTCTGCCGCGCCAGGCCTCCTCGGGCTCGGGCTTCTTCATCAGCGCTGACGGCTATCTGGTGACCAACAACCACGTGATCGAGGGCGCCGACGAGATCATGGTCACCTTGAAGGACGGCCGCGAGCTGCCCGCCAAGCTGGTCGGCCGGGATGACGGCACCGACCTGGCCGTGCTCAAGGTCGAGGGCAAGGGCTTTTCCTTCGTCAACTTCGAGAACGACGCCAAGCCGCGGGTCGGCGACTGGGTGATCACCGTCGGCAACCCCTTCGGCCTGGGCGGCACCGCCACGGCCGGCATCGTCTCGGCCCTGAGCCGCGACATCAACGACGGCCCGTTCGTCGACTACATCCAGGTCGACGCGCCGATCAACCGCGGCAACAGCGGCGGCCCGACCTTCGACACCTACGGCCGGGTGATCGGCGTCAACAGCGCCATCTTCTCGCCGACCGGCGGCTCGGTTGGCATTGGCTTCGCCATCCCGGCGGAACTGGCCGACAGCGTCACCCAGCAGTTGATCACCAACGGCAAGGTGACTCGCGGCTACATCGGCGCGACCATCCAGAACTTCACCCCCGACATGGGCGAGGCCCTGGGCCTGGGCGGCATCAAGGCGGCCATCGTCGCGGACCTGACCCCTGGCGGCCCGGCCGCCAAGGGCGGGCTGATGCGCGATGACATCGTCACCGCCGTCAACGGCAACCCGGTCACCTCCTCGACCAGCCTGACCCGCGAAGTGGCCAAGGCTCCTCCGGGCGGCGCCCTGAAGCTGGACGTGCTGCGCGACGGCAAAAAACGCACCGTGGCCATCCAGTCGGGCGTCCGGCCCTCGGCCAAGGAACTGGCCGAGCTGAACACTCAGGAAACTCCTGGCGGCGCGCCGAAGGCCACGCCGCAATCGGCGCCAGTCCAGCGTCCGGTGGTGCTCGGCATGGCCCTGGCCCCCATCGACGCGGCGACCAAGAGCCGGCTGAACCTTGAGACCGGCGTGCTGGTCGAGACCGTTCGCGCCGACTCCGACGCCGCCGAACAGGGCGTAAAGCGGGGCGCGGTGATTGTCAGCGTCAACACCCGTAAGGTGGCCACGGCGGCGGAAGTCGCCTCGGCGGTCGACGCGGCAAAGAAGGCGGGTCGTCCGACCGTCCTGATGGGCTTCGCGGTTGGTGGTTCGACGCAGTTCGTCCCGGTGAAGATACCGGGGTAGTGTGACTCAAGGGCGGCCCTGAGTCGGGGCCGCCCTCGACCTACCTCTGGGGCGAGCGGCATGCGTATCCTGATCATCGAAGACGACATCGAAGCGGCCGAAGCCATGCGGCGCGGCCTCGGCGAGGCCGGCTGGGAGTGTGAGCACGCCTCCGACGGCGAGTTCGGCCTGGAAGCGGCCCGGGCAGGCGAGTTCGACGTGCTGATCGTCGACCGCATGATGCCCCGCCGTGACGGCGTCAGCGTCGTCGAGACCCTGCGCCGCGAAGGCGACGCCACCCCAGTGCTGTTCCTGTCGGCGATGGGCGAGATCGACGACCGCGTCGTCGGCCTGAAAGCCGGCGCCGACGACTACTTGGTCAAGCCCTACGCCTTCGCCGAGCTGATCGCCCGGGTCGAGGCGCTGTCGCGCCGCCGCGAAACCGGAGCGGTTTCCACCACCCTGAAGGTCGGCGACCTGGAGATGAACCTGTTGACCCGCGACGTGCACCGGGCCGGCAAGCAGGTCGACCTGCAGCCGCGCGAGTTCCAGCTGCTGGAATTTCTGATGCGCCACGCCGGTCAGTCGGTGACCCGCACCATGCTGCTGGAGAAGGTCTGGGAATATCACTTCGACCCCCAGACCAACGTCATCGACGTCCACATCTCCCGTCTGCGCTCGAAGATCGACAAGGGCTTCGACCGGGCGATGCTGCAGACGGTGCGCGGGGCCGGATACCGGCTCGACCCGTAGTGATGTGGTAGGGTGTCTAGATGACCTCCGATCCTGAATATCCCGAGACGCCGGAAGGCATGGCCGAGGACGCCAAGGCGTTCGAGGACTGGGAGGACGCGTTTATCGCGCGGAATGGCGAGGCCATCAGCAAGATGCTGGACGAGGCGCGCGCCTCCTTGGATCGCGGGGAGATCGACGCGCGCACCATCGACCAGATCATCGCGGAAGGCCGCGCCCGCTTGGCGGCTGGGCGCTAACAAGTCGATGGCGGGGGCAGTCTATGTTCGGTCGCGCGAAGCCGGTCGCGATCTCGACGAGATTTTTCTCTGGATCGCGCGGGAAGCCAGTGAGGCCCACGCCATCAAGGTGATTCAACGCTTGGAAGCCAAATTCCAGATGATCGCTGATTTTCCCGGTCTGGGTCGCCGTCGAGAGATGCTCGGCCGCCCGCTGGGGGCGTCCGAGCCGCCGTGGATTGTCTTCTATGAGCCGCTTGTCGGACGGTCGGGATTCAAGATTCTTCGAGTGCTGGACGGTCGGCGGGACCTTCCGGCCGTTCTGGGCGGCGACCAATGATGAAACTCCCCCGCTTCGTCCGAACCACCACCTTCCGGCTGACCCTGCTGTTCCTGGCGCTGTTCGCCGGGGCGGCGGCGGCGTTCCTGGGTTACATCTATGTGGCCACGGCCGGCGAGGTCAGCCGCCGGGCCGATAACGAGATCACCCGCGAGATGAACTCGCTGGAGGCCGCCTATCGCCAGGGCGGGGTCAACGGCCTGAACACCGCCATCATCGAGCGCTCGGCCAGCGAGAAGCCGTTCCTCTACCTGCTGATGGACAAAACCGGGAAAAAGATCAGCGGCACCATTCCCGTCTCTCCGATTGAGGAGACCGAGGACGGCGAGAACTGGGCCAGGTTCACCCTGACCGATACCGACATGGACGGCGGCGAAATCCGAAAGCCGGCGCGGGGTCTGCAGGAACGGCTGGAGGGCGGCGACATCCTGTTCGTCGGGGCCGATGTCAGCGAGAGCGAGGCCTTCGTGGTCGGCATCGCCCGGGCCCTATGGGGCGCGGGGGCCTTGATCATCATCCTGGGCCTGGCCGGCGGCATCCTGGTCAGCCGCAACGTCGCCCGCCACATGCAGGGCCTGACCGAGGCGGTTGCGGCGGTGCGCGGCGGCGACCTGCGCACGCGGGTGCGGGTGCGCGGCGTGCGCGACGAATACGACGAGTTGGCCGAGGGACTGAACGACATGCTCGACCGGCTGGAGCAGTCGATGGGCGGCCTGCGCCACGCCGGCGACGCCATCGCCCACGACCTGCGATCGCCCCTAACTCGGCTTCGCGCAAGGCTGGAGGCCAGCCTGATCGAGATCGAGAACGGCAAGGGCGACCCCCTGCAGGCGCTGGAACAGGCCCTGGCCGACGCCGACAATGTGCTGACCACCTTCAACGCCGTGCTGGCCATTGCCCGGCTGCAGGCCGCCGGCCGCATCCCCGACCCCAAGCCGTTCGATCCGGGCGAGCTGGCCTCCGACATGGCCGAGCTCTACGAAGCGGTCTGCGAGGACAAGGGCCTCGACTTCAAGGCCGAGCTGACCCCGCGCCTCAGCGTCAACGGAGCCAAGGAAATCCTCGCCCAGGCCCTGGCCAACCTGCTGGACAACGCCATCAAATACACCCCCGAGGGCGGCGCGGTGATGCTGCGGGTTCGCCGCCGCTCGTCGGGCGAGGTCGAGTTCTCGGTCACCGACACCGGGCCAGGGGTACCGGAAGAAGACCGCGCCCGCGTCGTGCAACGCTTCGTGCGGCTGGAGAACAGCCGCAGCGAGCCGGGCTCGGGCCTCGGCCTGTCGCTGGTCGTCGCCGTCGCCGAGGCGCACGGCGGGCGGCTGGAGCTGTCGGAGGGGCCAGGCGTCATCGACGGGTCGGGCCCGGGGCTGCGGGTGGCCCTGGTGCTACCGAGGCCGGAGTGAGCGCTCTGGGGCCGAGGCTGGCCCCCTGCGGGCCGGTCCTCGACGTCAAACATGCAGAGCGGACCCGGGAGATTGTCGAGAGCGATCTCGGCGCCGGCACGCTGGACACGGTCTGGCCGGCGCTGGAACCGGTGCTGGGCGCCTCGCCCTATCTGTCGAGCCTGATCCGGCGACGGCCGTCGTCGCTGATCGAGACGCTGGAGGGTGATCCCGAAGACCGCCTGGAAGCCCTGCTGGAAGCCGCGCGCACCCAGGCTGACGAGCCCGACAACCCCACCGCCGCAAAACGTCTGCGCCAGCTCAAGGCCGACCTGCATCTGCTCTGCGCCCTCAGTGACCTCGGCGGGGTCTGGGATCTCGACCAGGTTACCGGCGCCCTGTCGCTGTTCGCCGACGCCGCCCTGCAGGCGGCGCTGGTCCAGGCGGCGCGGGCCGAGATCGAGCGGGGACGGCTGACGGCCCCGCCGGACGACACGCGCGGTCCCGTCCCTGGGCTGTTCTGCCTGGCCATGGGCAAACACGGGGCCTTCGAGCTCAACTACTCGAGCGATATCGACATCTCGGTCTTCTACGAGCCGGACCTGATGCCGGTGGCCGAGGGGGCCGAGCCGCAGGATGTGGCGGTGCGCCTGACCCACGGCGTCGCCCGCATGCTGCAGGAGCGCACCGCCGACGGCTATGTCTTCCGCGTCGATCTGCGCCTGCGCCCCGACCCCTCCTCGACGCCGCCGGCCATGCCGGTGCCGGCCGCCTTCGCCTACTATGAGAGCGTCGGCCAGAACTGGGAGCGGGCGGCCTTCATCAAGGCGCGGGTCGCGGCCGGCGATATGCGGGCCGGCAAGGACTTCCTGGGCGAGCTGTCGCCCTTCATCTGGCGGCGCAACCTCGACTTCGCGGCCATCGCCGACATCCACTCGATCAAGCGCCAGATCCACGCCCACAAGGTCGATGACCGGGTCACCGCCGCCGGCGCCGACCTCAAGCTGGGGCGCGGCGGCATCCGCGAGGTGGAGTTCTACGTCCAGACCCAACAGCTGATCCTCGGCGGCCGCCAGACGGCCCTGCGCTCGCCGCGCACGTTGGATTCGCTGGCCGCGCTGCGGGAGTCCGGCCACGTTACGCCTGACGCCGCCGTGCTGATGCGCGAGGCCTACATCCAGCTCCGAGCCCTGGAACACCGGGTGCAGATGATCGGCGACGAGCAGACCCACCGGCTGCCGGAGTCGGACGCCGACCGCAAGGGGGTGGCGGCGCTATGGGGCTACGCAAGCCTGAAGAGTTTCGACGGGGCGGTCGGCAAGATCCTGAAAGGCGTCAACGCCGTCTACGGCGAACTGTTCAAGGGCGAGGAGGAGCTCAGCTCGCGGTTCGGCAGTCTGATCTTCACCGGCGTCGAGGACGACCGCGAGACGCTGGCCACCCTCAAGCGCATGGGCTTCGACGATCCGCCGGCGGTGTCCGGGGCCATTCGCGGCTGGCACCACGGCCGGATCAGCGCCACCCGCACCGAACGGGGCCGCGAGCTGTTCACCCGAATGGCCCCGCGTCTGCTCGACGCCGCCCACGCCACCGGCGCCCCCAACGCCGCCTTCCGCCGCTTCGGCGACTTCTTCGAGCGGCTTGGCTCTGGCGTGCAGGTGCAGTCGCTGTTCCTGGCCCAGCCGAAACTGTTCGAACTGGTGGTCCAGGTCATGGCCTTCGCGCCGGAACTGGCCCGCACCCTGGCGCGGCGGCCGGCGGCGCTGGACGCCCTGCTCGACCCGGCTTTCTTCGCCGCGTTCGAGACCGGGCAGGGGGCGGCCGCCTTCGACCAGGCCCTGGCGGCTGCCGACGGCTTCGAAGCGGCCATGGACGCCGCCCGCCGGGTGCACCGCGAGCAGGCCTTCCGCATCGGCGTGCAGGTGATCGGCGGCACGGCCACGGCGGCCGACGCCGGCGGCGCCTTCGCCGATCTCGCCGATCTGTGCATCAGCGGCCTGGCGCCCGCCGCCCTGGCCGAGACCGTGCGGCAGGGCGGGGCCTTCCCGGGCGAGGTCGCCGTCATCGCGCTGGGCAAGGCCGGCGGGCGGGAGATGACCGCCCGCTCCGACCTCGACCTGATGACCCTCTACGAACCGGGGGACCCGGCGGCCATGTCGGACGGGCGCGGCTGGGGGGCGGAGACCTTCTATGGCCGCTTCACCCAGCGGCTGATCGCCGCCCTGTCGGCGCCGACCGGCGAGGGCGGCCTCTACGACGTCGACATGCAGCTACGCCCGACCGGCAGCAAGGGGCCGGTGGCGGTCAGCATGAAGGCTTTCGAGGCCTATTATGACCGCGAGGCCGAGACCTGGGAGATGCTGGCCCTGACCCGCGCCCGGGTCGTCTGGGCCAGCAGCTCTGAATTCGCGACGGTCTGCCAGGCGGCGATCGACACTGCCCTGCGCCGGCCCCGAGACCGGGCCAGCACCGCCGTGGATGTGCGCGAGATGCGCCAGCTGATGGAGGACGAGCGGCCGCCATCAGGCCCTTGGGACCTCAAGCTGTCGCCCGGCGGCCTGGTCGACATCGAGTTCGCCGCCCAGTTCCTGCAGCTGGCCCACGCCGCCGAGAGCGGGCCACTGCGCCAGAACACGGGAGATGCGCTGACCGCGCTGGCAGAGGCCAAGATGGCCGACCCCGAGGCCGTGCGCGTGCTGGAAGGGGCCTGGCGGATGCAGCAGGACCTCAGCCAACTGCTCAAGGTGGCGCTCGACGACGCCGCCGACCCGGACGGCGAACCCAAGGCCCTGAAAGCCTTGCTGGCGCGAGCCGGCGGGGCCAAGGATTTCAAGGGCCTGAAGGCCGCTTTGGCCAAGGCCCACATCGCCGCCAGAACCGCCTACGACCTACTGATCCGCTGAAAAACGCCAGGTCGCCGCGCCCCGGGCTACATTCTTGCCGCCTGGGCCTACACAAAAACCAACGGTTTCGAGGCTTTGGCCCGATTTTCCTCGGCTTGTGATCGGCATCGCCTTTTTCGTGGGCCGACCGGGCCGCGGTATAATGGTCGCCGCTTCGATAGCGGGGACTGGCGACGGAACGGTCCATCCCCGCCGTTGAAGCTGAGGGGCCGTGAACAAGGAGATACCCGTCCATGAAAACCTACCTGATCGCAGGCGCTCTGCTCGCCATTATCGCCGGGGCCGCCTGCGCCCAGCCCGCGCCCGGCAAGGGTGGCCGGCTCGATACCAACGGCGACGGCAAGGTCACCCTGGCCGAGTTCAAGACCGGCCGCACGACGCAAATGATGCGGATGGACGCCGACCGGGACGGCAAGGTCTCCAAGGCCGAGTTCCAGGCTGGCATGGCCGCTCGCAAGGCCCGCGCTGAAGCGAAAGGCAAGGAGGGCAAACGAGGCGGCGACGGCAGCCGCATGTTCGGCATGATGGACGGCAACACCGACGGCGCGCTCGACAAGGCCGAGCTGGGCAAGTTGGCCGAGCGCCGCTTTGGCCGCATGGACGCGGATGGCGACGGCATCCTGACGGCCGCCGAACGCCAGTCCGCCGGTCAGGGTATGATGGGTGGCGAACACTGACGGTATAGTCCCGGAGGCGACCAGACGGGGGTCGCCGATGGGAGTTCCTGTTGACCCTCAAGCGCGATCCGGACGAGGCGCTGGTGGCGCGCATCGGCCGCGGCGATCAGGCCGCGGTCCAGTCCCTTGTCGCCCGCAAATTGCCGCGCATGTTGCAGCTGGCCCAGCGGTTGCTGAACGACGCCGCCGAGGCCGAGGACGTCGCCCAGGAGGTGTTCCTGCGGGCCTGGAAACAGGCGCCCAGATGGACGCCGGGAACGGCGAAGTTCGATACCTGGCTGCACCGGGTAGCGCTGAACCTCTGCTACGATCGCCTGCGCCGCCGCCGGGAATATTCCATGGCCGAGCCGCCGGAGCAGGTGGACGTGGGTCCGGCCCCCGACCGGGGCCTGCTGGCCGTCGATACCGGGGCGCGGGTGACCGTCGCCCTGGCCGCCCTTCCGGATCGGCAGCGGGAAGCGGTGGTGCTGTGTCACTACCAGGATCTGGGGAATATCGAGGCCGCCTCGTTGATGGGGATCAGCGTCGAGGCCCTGGAAAGTCTGCTGTCCCGGGGGCGTCGGACCTTGCGCGCCGCCCTCGCCGACCTGAGAGAATGAAACCATGACGGATGCGCAACGCTTCGAAGCCCTCGCCGACGCCCACGGCGGCATCATTGGCCGCTGGCCGGCCGATGTGCGGGACGCCGCCTACGCCTGGCTGGCGGAGGCGCCGGAGGCCGCGCAGGCGGTGTTGGCGCGGGCCATTGCCCTGGACGAGGCGCTCGATGCCCTTCGCCCGCCACAGGCCTCGGCCGCCCTGCGTGACGCCATCCTGGCGGCCGCGCCCCGGGCCCGGCAGGGCTGGAGCCTGGGTCGCTGGCTGGCCGGGGCCGGGGTTGGCGCGGCCTTGGCCGCCGCCAGTCTGGCCGGGGTGATGATTGGCACGCAGGTCGGGGTAGCGCCGTTGGACAGCGCCGAGGAGGCGGTGATGGCGGCTTCGGCGGACGAAGAGTGGATCGTGCTGCCTGACGCGGAGAGCCAGTCGTGAAGCCGCGCGGCCTGACGATCGCCCTGGTCGTCTCGGTGGCGCTGAACCTGTTCCTGGCCGGGCTGATTGTCGGTGGGGCGGTGGTGGCGCGGCGAGTTTCGGAGATGCGACCGCCGGCCTTGGCGGGTCAGAATCGCACGCCGCTGTGGCGGGCCGGCGACGACCTGCCTCTCCCCAAGCGCCGGGCCTTCCGCCAGATGTTCCGCCAAGCCGGGCTCGACACCCGCGACGACATTCGCCAGTCGCGCGCCATTCGCCGCGAGGCCATCGCGGCGCTCGAGGCCGACAGCTTCGACGCCAAGGCCGTCACCGCGCGGATGAACAGCGCTCGCCAGATGGACACCGCCGCCCGGGGCCAGGTCGAGGCGAGGATCATGGACTTCGCAGCCACCCTGACGCCGGAGGAGCGCCGGGTGCTGGCCGCCGGCCTGCGCCGAGCCATGGCCGGTCAGCTGCGTGAGCCGCTACGGCGGGGCGAGCGGGGTCCGATCCCACCGGCCGAACGTTAGGCGCTGCGGCGAACGGCTTTCGAGACTCGCCAGGCCATGAACAGGGCCGGCACACATAGGCCGGCCGCCACGGCGAAGGGCGCGCTCGGGCTGACGCTGACGAACAGGGGCGCGGCGACCAGGGGGCCGAAGATCCGCGCCAGGGCCCCGGCGGCGGTGTTGAGTCCGAGCATCTCGCCCTGACGGTCATTCGGCGCCGACTTGGAGATGATGGCCACGATGTTGGGAAAGGCCAGCGACTGCCCCAGCGCCACGATGACCATGCCGACCACCGCGATCGGCCAGTGCGACCCGACCAGCGGCTGGAAACCGAAGCCGAGCGCGATCAGGCACAGGCCGGTCATCAGGGTCGCAGGCTCGCCGACCCGCCGCGCCATCCAGCCGGTCAACAGGCTCTGGGCGATGGCGGCGGTGACGCCGATGGCCAGGAAGCAGAGGCTGATCTCCTTGGGACCCCACGCGAACTGGTGCATGGCCCACAGGCCGAAGGTGGCCTCCATGCCGGCGAAACCGGCCATGGCGATCAGGCTGACGACCAGCACCCGGCGGATGACCGGATGGGCGATGGCGTCGCTGAGGCCCTCGAAGCGACCCCGCCGCGGGGAGTCCTTGTGGACGTGGCGGGTCTCGCGCACGAACAGGGCGACGCCGATCCCCGCCGTCAAGGCCAGGCCGGCGGCGATCAGCAGCGGCAGGCGAAAGCCGGCCGTGCCCTGGGCCGGATCGGCCAGCAGGCCGCCCAGCACCGGGCCGGTGACGAACCCCAGGCTGAAGGCCGCCGCCATCAGGCCCATGCGCCCGGCCCGCTTGTCGGGTGGGGTGACGTCGGCCAGGTAGCCCTGGATGGTCGAGATGTTGCCGGTCAGGATGCCGCCGCAGAAGCGGATGGCCATGGCAATCCACAGGTCCGGGGCGAAGGCCAGCAGCACGTAGGTGGCTGCGTTGCCGAAGATGGTCAGCATCAGCACCGGCCGGCGGCCGATGCGATCCGACAGCTTTCCCCAGATCGGCTCGGCGAAGAAGTTGCCCAGGCTGTAGGCGGAAAACAGGATGATCACCTGCCAGGCCGGGGCACCGAAGCTGGAGGCGTAGAAGGGCAGCAGTGGAATGATCACGCCGAAGCCGGCGATGTTGATGAACACCACCCCAAGGAGGATCGCCAGGGCGCGTTTGTCTTCGGGCGTGGGCGTGGGCGCGGGCGCGGGCGCGGGGACGGGGGCGGCGGTGTCGGACATGAACTTCAATGCCCTACGCCCGCGCGCGCCCGCTGGCTAGTTGGTCGGGTTGTGCTTCTCGACGAAGGCGACGGCGGCGGTGAGCATGGCCGTGCGGCTGGCCTCGTCCGACAGCCAGTGGTCGCCGCCGTCCAGGGTGACCAGCTCCACCGGCTTTCCGGCCCGGCGCAGGGCGGCGGCCATGGCGCTGCTCTGCTCGTAGGCCACGACCACATCGTCCTTGCCGTGGATCAGCAGCACCGGCGCATCG